>JAHZAR010000051.1:0-10048 GCA_019423835.1 Clostridiales bacterium
TGACCACAAGCACGTTCTTGTAAACGGCAAGTGCGTAAACATCCCGTCCTACCTGGTAAAGGCCGGAGATGTAATCGAGATCAAAGAGAAATACAAATCTTCACAGAGATATAAAGACGTATTAGAGGTAACAGCAGGAAGACTGGTACCAGCCTGGTTAGAGGTTGATCAGGAGAACTTAAGAGGTACAGTAAAAGAGTTACCGACCAGAGACGAGATTGATGTTCCTGTAAACGAAGTGCTTATCGTCGAGTTATACTCCAAATAATTAAGGCCAGCCCTTAATTAACTTCCCAGAAGGAGGGGCTATTAGTGTTCGATTTTGAAAAACCGAAAATTGAAATTGCTGAGATTTCAGAAGACAAAAGATATGGCAAGTTTGTAGTGGAACCGCTCGAGAGAGGCTACGGCACTACATTAGGAAATTCTTTAAGAAGAATTATGCTCTCTTCTTTGCCTGGAGCAGCAGTAAGTCAGGTGAAAATCGACGGCGTTCTGCATGAGTTCAGTTCCATCCCCGGCGTGAAGGAGGATGTGACTGAGATTATCATGAACATCAAGAGTCTGGCAATCAAGAACAGCAGCGAAACAAACGAACCCAAGACCGCGTATATCGAGTTCGAGGGCGAGGGCGTCGTGACAGCCGCTGACATCAATGCTGATTCTGACATTGAGATTTTAAATCCGGATCAGGTAATCGCCACACTGAGCGGCGGAGCTGACAGCAAGTTCTACATGGAGCTGACCATCACAAAGGGCCGGGGATACATCAGCGCTGACAAGAACAAGAGCGATGATCTTCCGATCGGCGTGATTGCAGTGGATTCCATCTACACTCCGGTAGAGCGCGTGAATATGTCTGTTGAGAACACCCGTGTGGGACAGGTTACAGATTACGATAAACTGACTCTGGACGTTTTCACAAACGGAACCCTGGCTCCGGACGAGGCAGTGAGCCTTGCAGCTAAGGTATTAAGCGAGCATCTGAACCTTTTCATTGACCTCTCCGAAAACGCCAGAACCGCTGAGGTTATGGTGGAGAAGGAAGACAATGAGAAGGAGAAGGTTCTCGAGATGAACATTGATGAACTGGAATTATCCGTCCGTTCATACAACTGTTTAAAACGTGCAGGCATCAACACCGTGGAGGAGCTGTGCAACAGAACTCCGGAGGATATGATGAAGGTGAGAAACCTGGGCCGCAAGTCCCTGGAAGAGGTGCTTGCCAAGTTAAAGGAGCTGGGCTTACAGTTGAATCCGAGCGAGGAGTAATCCACGGCCGGGGGATGGCTGAAGGACAGCGAAAGCCGGGAAACCGGAGTCCTGCAAAGGGCAGATTTTTTGCAGGAGAGCGGAGTGTGAGGAATACGTTCCCCTCCTTCGCAGAAGGACCTTCCTATCTTAGGAGGGGAGTTCCTTCTGAACTAAAACTGATTTATGGACAAAAAGCATCCGTCCAGTAAGCCCGAAGATGCATGGGCGGATGTTCCACAAATGGAGGATTTTATAATGGCAGGATATAGAAAGCTGGGAAGAACTTCCAGCCAGAGAAAAGCATTATTAAGAAACCAGGTGACAAACCTGTTATACAACGGAAAGATCGTTACAACTGAGGCAAGAGCCAAGGAAGTAAAGAAGATCGCCGAGGGCTTAATTGCACTTGCAGTTAAGGAGAAGGACAACTATGAGACTGTTAAGGTAACAGCAAAGGTTGCTAAGAAGGACGCTGACGGCAAGAGAGTGAAGGAAGTCGTTGACGGAAAGAAAGTAACCGTTTACGAGGAAGTGGAGAAGGAAATCAAGAAGGATAAGCCATCCAGACTTCACGCAAGAAGACAGATGTTAAAGGTTCTCTACGGAGTAACCGAGGTTCCGACCGCTAAGGCTGGAAGAAAGAAAAATACAAAGTCTGTAGACATGGCTGCCAAGCTGTTCGACGAGATCGCACCAAAGTATGCGAACCGCAACGGCGGATACACAAGAATCGTTAAGATCGGCCTTCGTAAGGGCGATGCAGCGATGGAAGTTCTGCTTGAGTTAGTATAAGACTGACGGTACCGATCCTCCGGGGAGAGAATTCCCGGGGGATTTTTTTGTGTGGGAAAAGGAGGGGGCGGGTGGAGATTTACACCCTTTCTTCTCAGGCAGTTTTTTATACCGTTTTACGCTGTGTATACAATAACCGCGCTGGTGACCGGGGGCTCCTTCACTGGCTTTTCAAAGGTGCCGAAGAGTTTTGAAACGCAGCGCTCCTTCACATCCGCCCGGGTGCTGCAGAAGACGATAAACCGGGATCAAGCAGCTGATTCCAACTGATCTGCGGAGGGGGAGCAGGGCCTTACTGTCATCGAAAACGAGGTTTTCCCCAGGTCTTTCGTCAGGAAAAATAAGGAAATATATTTAAGATTTCGCAAGAATATCGTAAGTTGACGCCTGTCGGCCGGAATGTTTATAATAAAGATAGAAAAATAGACAGAAAAACAGCGTTGAAGACTGTCCCGGTGCCGGTGTCCTGCAGAGAGGGCAGGTGCTAGACCGGAAGGGAGGGCATAGGATAGAACAGGAAGAAGGAGGATGGTAGTATGAAAAACAGAGCGGGGCGTGCGAGGGCACTGGCGTTGATTTGTATGTCTGCCTTTCTTGCGGCAGGGGGGAGCCTTACTGTGTTTGCGGCTTCCAAGACGATCTCCAAGGTGGATATAGATGTTAAGATAGAGCTGGAGCCCGGGGATGATCTGCCGGATTTATCCTACGGTTCCAAGGGAGACGGGGCCAATGTCATGGTCTCGGACGGTGCCAAGTATGAGATCGCTGAGGATCCGGAGTGGAGCAGCTCCGTCGGCAGCAGCGGGGTCAAGATTGGAAGCACCTATACGTTTAAGGTAATTCTGGAGGCCAAGGA
Source organism: Clostridiales bacterium (assembly GCA_019423835.1). GTDB lineage: Bacteria > Bacillota > Clostridia > Lachnospirales > Lachnospiraceae > Otoolea. Next base: position 2,903 of record JAHZAR010000051.1, read on the forward strand.
TCCGGATGAGTACACCTTTAAGGGAACGTACAAGTCCAGCAATGTGAAGGTGAGCGGAGGAGAATTTGTCTCAGCCAGCCGCTCCGGAAGCGATCGGCTGAAGGTTACCATCAAGACGGATCCGGTGGAGGGGACCTTTGACGCTCCGGAGGAGGCCGAGTGGAGCGATACGACTCTGGGCCTTGCAAAGTGGGATTCTGTCGATCGGGTGGACGCCTACGATGTTACCCTTTACCGGGGCGGAAGTACGGTATACAAGGTGAAAGGGTACCAGGGAAACAGGATTAATTTTTATCCCTACATGACCAGTGCCGGAACCTACAGCTTTAAGGTGCGCTCTGTGGCCAAGAATGACAGTCAGAAGGACTATGCCAAGAGCAGTGACTGGACAGAATCCGATGAGATCTATATCGGAAAGGAATCAGTGTCAGACGGCTCCGGAAAAATCGATTACAATAATCAGAACAGCGCAGGGAATAACACAACCACCCAGGTGGGATGGATCCAGCAGGGGGATCGCTGGTGGTACCGTTACCCGGACGGAAGCTATCACAAAAATGACTGGCTGCTTCTCAACAATCAGTGGTTCCTCTTTGATGGGGACGGCTGGATGCTGACGGACTGGCAGTATAAGAACAACAACTGGTATTATCTGAATCCTGTCTCCGATGGAAACAGGGGCGTTATGCTCACCGGCTGGGTTCACACCAATTCCGGCTGGTATTACCTGAATCCGGGACCTGACGGGACTGTTGGGGCCATGTACAGGAATCAGTGGCTGGACTTGAATGGAAAGCGGTATTATCTGGGCGATTCCGGAGCTATGTATGAGGGATGGCGCCAGATAGGAAATGACTGGTACTATTTCTATCCCGGAAGCGGAGAACTGGCGGTCAACACGACGATCGATACCTTCTATGTAGACGGAAGCGGAATCTGGAGAAGATAGGGAGCAGAGGAAGAGACGGGATGGAAGGGACAGACAGATAGGAAGGGAAGCAAAATGGCAGGAGGCGGAAACAGGAGAAGGGCTCTGGCAGGTGCGGTCATGGCATTGGCCGCGGGAATGGCATTTCCCGCTCTGGCGGACGGCAGAATTGCGGAAGTGAAGATTGGCGTCAGAAACGAGTATGAGCCGGGAACTGTGAAAGAGCCAAAGGTGCAGGTTTCTGGAAGGGAAAGCTCCGTGGAGAATGTGTCATGGGATGTCAGGGTGTCGGACTGGGAGCCGGGAGAGAGGCGTACCGGGAAAATAGTTCTGAGAGCAGATGAGGGCTGGACATTTGGAGAAAATGGGAACAGACCGTCTGTGCAGGTGAGCGGAGCAGAATATGTTTCGGCTGGAGAGAGGGAAAACGGAAGCGTTCTGGAGGTAACGGTTTCCTACACGCCTGTGCTGAAGCTGGGGCAGACGGAGAGCGCAGGCTGGGACAGCGCCAGCCAGGGAACAGCTGTCTGGAGGCCGGTTCCCTATGCGAAGGCGTATCAGCTCAGGCTCTACCGTGCGGGAAGCCAGGAGGGCGGCGGGGAAGATCCTGCAAAGAACCAGTATGTGAATATGCTGACTCTCACAGGAACCTCTGCGGATCTCTCTGCCTATATGCAGGAGGAGGGAATCTACTTCTACACTGTCAGGGCACTGGCTACAGGCAGCGGGGAATCCCTGTCTGCCGGAGAGGAGTTTGAGTCAGAGAAGATTGTGACCATACGAAGAGTCAGTGAGGGCTGGGAACAGATAAATGGGAGATACCAGTATACGGACAAAAACGGCGTGAGAGCCGCCGGAGGGTGGAAATACATCGGCGGAAGCTGGTATTATTTTGACCAGGATGCCAATGCAGCAACCGGCTGGCAGAGTATCGGAGGACATTGGTATTATCTGGATGAGCAGGGAAGGATGAGGACAGGCTGGCTGAATGAAGACGGCATCTGGTACTATCTGTCTCCCACAGGAGCCATGGCAACCGGCTGGTATGAGCTGGGGCCGGGAAATGCCTACTATTTTGACGGGAGCGGGAGGATGCTCTATGACACGGTAGTGGATGGCCGGAGGCTCGGCGTAAACGGCCGGGCAGAGTAGTCTGTGAGCTTTCTGAGCTGATGGACACACAGGCATGCCGCGCAGACAGGAGCCGATGGCACAGAACAGGGAAAAGCAGGCGGAGAGTGTGCAGACGGGAAAAGCCGTCTGCACACTCTCCGCTTTCTGCTTTCTGTACGCTGCAGTATGAGCAAACCGCTTGACTCTTTCTGCAAAGTAATCTAAAATTTAACAAGACAGCTGATGTGGGAAACTGTCGTTTTCTGCCAGGGTGCAGGAACGGCAGAGTCTGGATTAAAAAGGAAATGAGATGAATATTATTAAAGCAGCAGGCCTGGTGTTTGACTATATCAGGCGGGATGAGGAAGATAAAATTGAGGAGAGAAAGCGGGCCATCGATCATCTGGATGTGGAGATTGAGAAGGGCAGCTTTACAGCGATTCTGGGCCATAACGGTTCAGGAAAATCCACCTTTGCCAAGCACATAAACGGGCTTCTGCTTCCGACAGAGGGCGAGATCTGGGTGGCCGGCATGAACACGGCAGATGAGGAACGGATCTGGGATGTGAGAAAGACGGCAGGCATGGTGTTTCAGAACCCGGACAACCAGATTATCGGAAATATTGTGGAGGAGGATGTGGGATTCGGTCCGGAAAACCTCGGCGTCCCCACAGAGGAGATCTGGAAACGGGTGGATGAAAGCCTGAAGGCGGTGGGGATGACCCTTTACCGGAAAAAGTCGCCGAACCGCCTGTCGGGAGGACAGAAGCAGAGGGTAGCCATTGCCGGGGTGATGGCGATGAAGCCGGAGTGCATTGTCCTGGATGAGCCCACGGCTATGCTGGATCCCAATGGACGGGCAGATGTGATCCGCACAGTCCGGGAACTGAACCGGGAGGAAGGAATTACAGTGGTGCTCATCACTCACTACATGGAGGAGGTGATCCATGCAGACCGCGTGATTGTGATGGATGACGGGCGAGTGGTGATGGATGGGACGCCAAGGGAGGTGTTCGGCCGGGTACAGGAGCTGAAGGAATACCGCCTGGATGTCCCTCAGGTGACAGAGCTGGCCTGGGAGCTTAAGAATGCCGGGTTAAATATGCCGGAGGGCATTCTGGATCGGAAGGAATTTACAGAAGCCTTTCTCTCTGTCTGCCCCGGAGAGCTTCTTAAGAAACCAGCAGCGGAGGAGAGAGAAGGGATACAGGCAGGTGCACAGGAAGAAAAGGCCCTGGAGAAGAATGGGGATCCGAAGCCGGGCAGGGAGGAACCCAGATCTTCTGAAACTGCCATCAAAGCCATTGACTTAAGCTTTAAGTACAGCTCCGGAACTGCCTTTGAGCAGCAGGCGCTCAGGGATGTCAGCTTTGAGATCAGGGACGGAGAATTTATCGGGCTGATCGGGCATACCGGGTCAGGGAAGTCTACGCTGATTCAGCACCTGAACGGGCTTATCAGGCCCACCTCCGGGGATATTTTATTCCACGGGACAAGCATATACAGCGAGGGATACAGTATGAAGGAGCTGCGCAGCAGAGTCGGGCTGGTTTTCCAGTATCCGGAGCACCAGCTCTTTGAGGCGGATGTGTTCTCCGACGTCTGCTTTGGGCCCAAAAACCTGGGGCTCCCTGCTGAGGAGATAGAGAAAAGGGCCAGACATGCCCTGAAGCTGGTGGGACTGGACGAGAAGTTCTATAAGCGCTCCCCCTTTGAGCTTTCCGGAGGGCAGAAGAGGCGGGTGGCCATTGCAGGAGTGCTGGCCATGCGGCCGGAGGTAATGATCCTGGACGAGCCCACAGCAGGGCTGGATCCCAGGGGAAGAGATGAGATTCTCGAACAGATTGAGCGGCTGAACCGCCAGCACGGCCTCACCATTGTTCTGGTTTCCCACAGTATGGAGGATGTGGCCAGGTATGTGGACCGGCTGATGGTGATGGATCACGGCCGGAAGGTGTTTGACGGGGCGCCCAAGGAGGTGTTCAGGCACTGGAAGGAGCTGGAATCCATGGGGCTTGCGGCGCCTCAGGTGACCTACCTTGTGCAGGAGCTCCGGGCTTATGGCATCGAGATTCCAGATACAATTACGACAGTAGAGGAGGCCAGGGATGCGCTGCTTTCATTCCTCGGCAGGCAGGAGAGAGTATGATTAGAGATATAACGCTGGGACAGTATTATCCGGTGGATTCCTGTATCCACCGTCTGGATCCCAGAACAAAGCTGTTTGGAACTATGGTATTTATTATCTCGCTGTTTCTGGCTGACAGCCTGTGGGGCTATGCTGCGGCTACCCTTGCCCTGGCTGCCGTGATCCGCAGTTCCCGGGTTCCGTTTAAATTCATGGTTAAGGGGCTGAAGGCGGTAGTATTCCTTTTAATTATCAGCGTCAGCTTCAACCTGTTTCTCACACAGGGAACACCCATTCTGAAGGTAGGATTTCTGCAGATTACGAGGGAGGGAATCAGGCTTGCCGTTTTCATGGGACTGCGCCTGATCTATCTGGTGATTGGCTCGTCGGTGATGAAATTTCCATGATGATGTCCATTGCGCTGCGCTTTATCCCGATTCTGGTGGAGGAGACAGACAAGATTATGAAGGCCCAGATGGCCAGAGGAGCCGATTTCGAGAGCGGAAATCTGATTCAGAGGGCGAAGAGCATGATCCCGATTCTGGTTCCTCTGTTTATCTCCGCCTTCCGCCGGGCCACGGATCTGGCCATGGCCATGGAGGCCAGGTGCTACCGGGGAGGAGACGGGAGAACGAAGATGAAGCCTCTGCGCTACGAAAGCAGGGACAGAATCGCCTATGTGCTGTTCTTTGCTTATCTGGCAGTTATGGCAGCTCTTAAAATACTTTTATAACCGGCAGATTAGCGGTTTGTCTCTCCGGCCAGGGAGGATAAACCGCTAAAATGTGTCTATTGATGGAGATAACAGGAATGCGGAACAGGAAAGGAAGGTTCAGATGAAACGGATCAGACTGACGGTTGCCTATGACGGTACCAATTACTGCGGCTGGCAGCTGCAGCCAAACGGAATCACCATAGAGGAGGTTTTAAATAAGGCGCTCTCAGAGCTTCTGAAGGAGAAGATTCAGGTGGTGGGAGCCAGCCGCACAGATTCCGGCGTGCACGCTATGGGGAATATTGCGGTGTTCGACACAGAGAGCCGGATCCCGCCGGAAAAAATCTGCTTTGCCCTGAACCAGAGGCTGCCGGAGGATGTGAGAGTTCAGAAATCAGAGGAGGTTCCCCTGACTTTTCACCCCAGGAAAGCCAACTGTGTGAAAACGTATGAGTATCGGATCCTGAACCGGAAAATTGATATGCCGTTAAACCGGCTGTACTGCCATTTCTGCTATTTTGACCTGGATGTGGAGAAAATGAGGAGGGCGGCTGCCTGTCTGGTGGGAGAGCACGATTTTAAGAGCTTCTGCACGGTGAGAACGCAGGCGGAGGAGACTGTGCGGACGATCTACAGCCTTACAGTGGACAGGGGGGCGGATGATGTGATTGTGATCCGCATCAGCGGAAGCGGTTTCCTCTACAACATGGTGCGGATTATCGCGGGAACCCTTGTAAAGATTGGCATGGGCGTCTGGCCGCCGGAACAGATGGAGGAGATTCTGGAGGCCAGGGACAGGGCGGCGGCAGGGCCGACGATCCCCGCTAAGGGGCTGACGCTGGTAAGCATGGAGTATGAGAAGGAGCCCGCGGACTTTGTGAGGGGAGAAAACAGACATTGGAGCTACTGTCTGGATCAGAGGCACCTTGCTGAGGGGTACTCTGTCTTAACTATTGAGCGGTGTGAGAACGGGGAGCTTGAGGGCGTTCTGCGGCGCATGATTCACCAGGCGGTGAGAAACGGCGCGAAGCGTGTGTATGTGGCAGACACCGGGCTTACAGACGCCGGCTCCGCCGGCACAGAGGCAGCGAAGGCAGGGGAGAGAACCTGTATGGCATGGGGGAGGCTTCATCCGGGGGACAAGTTTGGCTACTACCGTCTGGCAGAGCCGGATGGGGAGAGGGAAGCTTCCGGGAGCGGCTTTCTGACGGCGCTGTACGAGGGGTAGCTTCGGCCAGCCGGAAGGCAGCGTTTACAGATGTCTTCCGGTATAAGCTGGAAAGGGAGGATGCCGGGGAATGAGCCGGACACTGGTATATCTGATCTATTTTACACTCTATTCTTTTCTTCTTCTCTTCATTGGAAAATCTTCGCTGAGGGACAGCGATTCCATCTCGAAGTTTTTTATCGGAGAGAGAAAGAACGGGACAAGAGCGCTCTTTTTTACCTTTGTGGGAACCTGGATCTCAGCTGCCACAATTCTGGGCTACACGGGAAATGTGTACCAGAGCGGAACGCGGGTGCTGGCAGTGTCCGTGATTCCCTGGTTTATCGGAGCCCTGCTCCTGTACGCCATTGTGGGGAGACTGAGGGAGTATGAAATCTATACGATACCGGAGCTGTTCAGAAGGCGGTTTGACTCCCGCCTTCTGCAGGTGATGTCCGGTCTTCTGATGGCAGGAGGCTACATTCTGTACCTGGTGATCCAGATCAAGGGATTCGGGATTGCGGCTGCCAGCCTTCTGAATATAGACTATAAGGTAGCCGTGTTTCTCGTCTACCTGTTCATTCTGTACTCCACCTTCGGAGGCTTCAACTCTGTTACCAAATCAGATGCCTGCAACCTGATAATGCTCACAATCAGCGTTGCCATCGTGTATGTTACAGTGCTGAGCCGTGTGGAGGGGGCATGGTTTCTGACTGACAGTCTGGTGAAAGAGCGGACAGCAGCCAGAGGGTTTGCGGCGGAAGGGGGAGGCGTTTTTGAGGGCTACTCTGCTTTCATGTATGTGACCACCTTTTTTGGATGGGGAATGGGGCTGGCGGCAAATCCCCAGTACCTGATCCGCATCGTGGCGGCCAAGGATCACAGGAGTGCCAGACGGATGATTGTATGGGCTCTTCTTTTTCTGGCTGCCGTCTACTTTGCGCTGACCGAGATCGGGCTTGGGCTTCGCATTCTGTATCCGGAGCTGATGGAGCGGTGCGCCACTGATGACATTTTCGTCTACGCAGTTAACCATATGATGTTTTCCAGGTTCA
>JAHZAR010000051.1:10058-12296 GCA_019423835.1 Clostridiales bacterium
TTTTTCCTGCTGAGCGTGATAGGGGCCTGTATCTCCACGGCCAATTCCCAGCTTCTTCTGATCGGCTCTTCCCTGGCCTACGATGTGACAAACGAGCTGGCCGGACGGAGGCTTTCGGAAGAACGGCTTTTAAATCTCACAAGGCTGTTTATCTTTATCGGCGGGACAGCGGCCCTTTTTCTGTCGCTCAACCCGCCGGGAGATATTCTCTCTTTTGGAAGCGACATATGGGGACTGTTTTCTGCCATGTTCACCCCTCTGATTTACGGAGGACTGTGCTGGAAGCGGGGCAGCAGACAGGGGGCACTGTCAGCCTTTTTCACAGGAGCGGTCTGCAGCGCGCTGTTCTACCAGATGGCTCTTCCCGTATACTGGGCCTTTCCTGCCACAGCCTGCTCCACGGCAGTGTATCTGACGGTTTCACTCTGGGAAGAGAGGAAAACAGGACGGAGCGGAGAGAAAAAGGGAAAGGGGGGAGATGACGGTGAAGCGTCTGGTGAGAAGATTTGAGAGCTGGCTGTTTCAGCTGGAAAATGAGATTCTGCTGCCGTTTCTGGCGGTGGGTATCATCGTTATCTGCGGATTCGGCGTCATTTCCTTTTATAACGGGTATACCATTCAGAAAAACAGCCTGGAATCCATGGCCAGGCAGATGTTTGCTGTCACCAACCGGAATATTGACTTTCTGGCGGCGCGGGCCCCACAGGCAGAGATACGGGAACGATACCGTGAGGAGAGTAACGGGTATTTGAGGATAACGGATGGCAGAGGGCAGGTGATCGCAGATCCCGGGATTGCAGCCAGGCGGGAGATGGCGGTGCTTGCAGAGGAAGGGGGGAATGCCCTTGGCTGGAAGCTGGAATTTCTGGTGGACAGGAAGGCATTTCTGGAGCAGGTGGTGGAGAGCCAGCGGTATGTAGTGATCGGAGCCATTGCCGCTCTTCTGATTATCATACAGGCCAGCATTTTTATCTCCTACAATATCGCCCTGCCCATCCGGAATATGAGCCGTACCTGCCAGGAGATCAACGAAAACAGGGGAGGCTACAGAAGCTATCGCTTCGAGGCAGTCAGGCGCCGCGACGAGATTGGACAGCTGGCGACTACCTTTGAGCTGCTCCTGAAAAATATGGACAATTATACGAAGATGGAATATACGAGCCGGATGTCTGCCGCTCTGGCCCATGAGATCAAAAATCCCATTGCCGGCATACGCTCAGGCGTCCAGCTGCTGCAGGGAAGGGCTGCGAAGGAGGGCGACCGGATGCTCTGCGGCAGTATGATACGGGAGATCGACCGGGTGACCGCCCTGATTACCGATCTGTTTACCCTGTCGGTGAAAAAGGACAGCGTCCGGGAGCTGACCGCTCTCGAGCCGATCCTTCGTGAGCTGGAGCTGTTCTATGTAAAAGGACTGAAGCAGCAGGGGATTTCTTTCTTTGCGGAAGTGGAGGGAGAGCCTGAGGCCTGGCTCAATGGAAATGAGCTTCGTCAGATACTCCACAACCTTATCGGAAACAGTGTCAAGGCTATAGGGAAGGGACAGGAGGGCGTGATCCGCCTGACGGCCCGCACAGCAGACAGCCCTCAGGGCAGCAGAGAAGAGCGGCCCGGCCGTCGGGCCGAGATTACCCTCACAGATAATGGCTGCGGCATGACGCCGGAGGAGCTTGAGCGGGCAATGGAGCCATTTTACACGAAAAGCGTCAATGGGATCGGACTGGGACTTGCGATCGTGAAGAAGCTGGTGGAGCAGAACAAGGGATTTCTGGAGCTTAAGAGTGTGCCGGGAGCCGGTACCAGAGTACGGCTCTGTTTTGAGGCACAGAGGCTGGAAGAGCAGGGGGAACATGCCGGGCAGGGTGTATGATGAGGCTGCAGGAGGGATGTTTTCTGAGCATGGAGGGATGATATGAGCAGAATTTTAATCGTAGACGACGAATTTCTGATCCGCTACACCTTAGAGGAGGGACTCAGGGATCGGGGACATGAGACCTGGTCTGCTGAAACTGTGGAGGAAGGGGTGGAGAAAGCGAAAAAATTCCACCCGGAGGCTGTGCTGCTTGACAATCTGCTGGAAAAGAGCAGGGGGATAGACGAGATTGCCGCCTTCAAGGCCCTGGATCCCAATGTCCAGGTGATTCTGATGACAGCCTACGGCTCCGTGGAGCAGGCGGTGGAGGCTGTAAAGCGGGGAGCTTATGACTATATTTTAAAACCCTTTGATATTGATGACAT
>JAHZAR010000051.1:12306-18812 GCA_019423835.1 Clostridiales bacterium
GAGCGTGGAACAGGCGAGAAACCGGGAGTCTCTGGAGTACCTCAAGGGGGAGACACAGGAGTTCCTGGGAATCAGCGACGCCGTGTGCCAGATCAGAAGGCACATCGAGATACTGGGGAAAAACAGCTCCGTCAATGTGCTGATCCGGGGAGAAACCGGAACCGGAAAAGAGGTGGCTGCCCGCCTGATCCACGATGTAAGCAGACGTCCCGGCCTTTTGGTCCGGATCAACTGCGGAGCCATACCGGAAAACCTTCTGGAAAATGAGCTGTTCGGCTATGAGAGAGGAGCCTTTGCGGGGGCCATGAGAACGAAAAAAGGACTCATAGAAATGGCGGACGGAGGGACGGTCTTTTTCGACGAGGTGGGAGAGATGCCTCTTTCCATGCAGTCAAAGATTCTGACCTTTCTCGACGACAGGAAGATCAAGAGGGTAGGCGGGCTGGAGGATATTCAGGTGGATGTGAGGATCATTGCAGCCACAAACAGGAACCTGGAAAAAGCGGTGGAGCAGGGACAGTTCAGGCAGGATCTGTTTTATCGTCTGAATGTCATGCAGCTTGTGATCCCGCCCCTCAGGGAGAGGCGGGAGGATATCCCGGTTCTCTGTGATTACTATCTGGACTATTACAATAAGCAGTTCGCCAGAAGCATTGACCAGGTGGAGCCTTCATTTATGCGGGAGCTTTTACTCTACGACTGGAAGGGGAATGTGAGAGAGCTGAAAAACATTTTTGAGAGATGCTTTCTTCTGAGCCCCGGGCGGGTACTGGAAAAACATGTGGAGCTGGCGGGAAGAAGCGGAGAGGAGACTGAGCGTGAGGGGGAGAGTTTTCCTGTAAAAGATTTGTCAAAGGGGCCGGTGGATCTGGAGAGAGAGGTACAGGCATTGGAATGCCTGTATATGGAGAAGGCGCTGAAGCTGTGCGCCGGAAACCAGACGAAGGCTGCTGCGCTGCTTGGCATCACCCGGTTCTCCATGAAGAGAAAGCTGGAGCGCAGGGAAGAACTGCAGTGACAGAGACCTCCTTCGGTGCAAAAATACACATCGTGCAAAAATGCACAGAGAAATCGTGCATTTTTGCACGATTTTTTTCTATTTCTAAAAATAAAATAAAGAAAAAAGAAAATATGATTGAAAAACACAGGTGAATCAATTAAAATTTTGTCTATATAAACGAAAATAGCAGCCGGCAGAGCTGACTGCCCGTTTTCACAGAAAGGAATAACAGGAGGTAGTGCTATGTATTTTGTAGATTTGAACAGTGATCTGGGAGAGAGCTTCGGCAACTACACGATCGGAATGGATGAGGAGATTTTAAAGTACGTTTCATCTGCCAACGTAGCCTGCGGATGGCATGCAGGCGATGCCATGGTGATGGAAAAGACCGTTGCCCTGGCTAAGGAGTTTGGAACAGCCGTAGGCGCTCATCCGGGATTCCCGGATCTGATGGGATTCGGCCGCAGGAACATGGCAGTGACTCCCGAGGAGGCAAAGGCCTATGTGAAATATCAGTTAGGCGCGCTGCAGGCATTTGCCAAGGGCCATGGAGTAAAGATTCAGCATGTGAAGCCTCACGGAGCTCTCTACAACATGGCTGCTGTTGACGAGAAGCTGGCCAGAGCTATGTGCGAGGCAGTTTACGAGGTGGACAGGGACATTATTTTCATGGGACTTGCAGGCTCCAAGATGATCACGGCGGCTGAGGAAGTCGGCCTTCGGGCAGCCAGCGAGGTGTTCGCAGACCGTGCCTACAACGACGACGGAACCCTGGTATCCAGAAAACTTCCGGGAGCTGTGATCAAGGATAAGGATCTGGCTATCAGCAGGGTGGTCCGCATGGTGAAGGAAGGAAAGGTTGAGAGCATCAGCGGAAAGGATATCGATATCAAGGCAGACTCTATCTGTGTTCACGGGGACAACCCAAAGGCTCTGGAATTCGTGAAGAATATCAGAGAGACCCTGGAGAAAGAGGGGGTTACTATCTCCAATCTGATGAGATAGCAGACAGATTCTCCATGGAGAGATAAAATAAAAGCTTGGAGGAAACTACATATGGGAAATAAAAAAGAAAAGGGCAATATGACAGCCCTTATCGGAGCAGCTTTCCTGATGGCTACTTCCGCCATCGGACCCGGCTTCCTGACGCAGACAGCTACCTTTACAGGCCAGTACATGTCTACGTTCGCCATGGTAATTGTGTGCACGATTCTTCTGGATGTGACGACACAGCTGAATATCTGGTCGATTATCGGCGTATCCGGTATGAGAGGACAGGACATCGCAAACAAGGTGATCCCCGGACTCGGATATTTCATCGCATTTTTAGTGGCTCTGGGCGGCTTTGTGTTCAACATCGGAAATGTCGGCGGCGGGGCCACGGGACTGAATGTCATGTTTGGCCTTCCGATTCCGGCAGGCTGTATTATCTCAGGAGCCATCGGAATCCTGATTTTCTTATCCAAGGACGCAAAGGAAGGAATGGATAAGCTGACGAAATACCTGGGAACGATTATGATTCTTGTAGTTCTCTACGTGGTAATCAAGTCGAAGCCTCCGGTGGGAGAGGCCGTGGCAGGAATCGCCAGCTTTGACCAGGCAGGAGATCTGGTGCTTCCGCTTATCACCCTTCTGGGCGGGAGCTGCGGCGGATACATCGCATTCTCCGGAGCCCACAGGCTTCTCGATGCAGGATACAAGGGTGAGGAGGATCTTCCGAAGGTTCGCCAGTCTGTATTAATGGGAGTAGGCGTTTCGGGAACTATGAGAATCCTGCTGTTTCTGGCAGTTCTGGGTGTGGTAACAGCCATGCCTGAGATTGTAGGCTCAGAGGGATGGATTGCCAGCCCGCCGGCAGAGGCCTTCCGGGCAGGAGCAGGCGTGATCGGATATAAGATTTTTGGCCTTGTTATCTTCTTTGCGGCTACTACCTCCATTATCGGAGCAGCCTATACTTCTGTTTCCTTCTTAAAGACGCTGCATCCGTTTATTATGGAGAATGAGAAGTGGTTTGTCATTGGCTTTATTGCCGTATCAACCGTTGTTATGACTCTGCTTGGACAGCCTGCAACTCTGCTGGTACTGGCAGGCGCTGTCAACGGACTGATTCTTCCGCTGACGCTGATCACGATTCTGGCAGCCAGCAGGAATAAGAAGATTGTCGGAGAACACTATAAGCATCCGACGATTCTCCTGGTTCTCGGCATAGTGGCTGTAATCTTAACGGGAATCGGAGCGGTGAGATCGCTTCCGAGCATTCTCACTATCTTCGGATAAGAGGCAGCCGCGAAAGGTGCGCTGAACACAGAATTATCATTGATAAGAACCAGAAATTGATGCGCCGGGGCCGGAAGGGGTTTCCGGCGCATGTTGGAAGAATGGAGGAAATGGCCATGGGAAAAATCAGATATCTCGCCGCAGGCGACAGCTCTGTGAGCGTTGAGTTTGGAAATGAGATAAGCCCTGAGATCAACAGACAGATCAGGGCCTTTAAGATTGCAGTGGAAAAGAGCGGTATTCCAGGAATCGTGGAAACCGTTCCCACTTACCGCTCGCTGCTGGTCAATTACAGGCCGGAGGTCATCCGCTTTCAGGAGCTGACGAAGGAGTTTGAGGGACTTATGGGATCCCTGGGAAGCATCGTGATTCCCCCGCCGGAGGTGATCGAGATTCCTGTCCTTTACGGAGGAGAGATGGGGCCTGACATTGAGAATGTGGCAAAGCACAATCACAAGACTGTGGATGAGGTGATCCGGATCCACACCTCCAAGGAATACCTGATCTATATGCTGGGCTTCATCGCCGGCTTCCCTTATCTGGGCGGAATGAGCAAGGAGATTGCAACGCCGCGTCTGACAAGCCCGAGGGTAAAGATCGAGGGGGGATCTGTGGGAATAGCCGGAGAGCAGACAGGGATTTACCCGGTAGCCTCGCCGGGAGGCTGGCAGTTAATCGGGCGGACTCCTCTGAAGCTCTACGACGCTGACCGGGAGGAGCCGATCCTTCTCTCTGCGGGCCAGTATATCAAATTCCGCTCTGTCACAGAGAAGGAGTACAGAGAGATCGAGAAACAGGTAGCTGACAACACGTACCAGTATGTGAAATACGCGAAGGAGGTGTAGGACATGGGCATTCAATTTGCAAACGGAGGATTTATCACAACAATCCAGGACATGGGGCGCACCGGATACCAGGAATTCGGCGTTCCGGCAGCGGGAGTCATGGATACTCTGTCCTTCAGAAAGGCCAATATTCTGGTGGGAAATGATGAGAATGAGGCTGCCCTGGAGGTGACGCTCATGGGGCCGATATTTACCTTTACCTCTGACAATATCATTGCAGTGACCGGAGGGGATCTGGGAGCGAAGCTCAACGGAAAGGATATTCCCATGTATCAGGCAGTACTTGCCAAAAAAGGCGATACCATGAGCTTTATGGGAATTAAGAGCGGAAGCCGCGCCTATGTGGCATTTGCCGGAGGGCTTGACATTCCGGTGGTGATGGGCAGCAAGTCCACCCATTTGAAATCCAGTCTCGGAGGCTTTGAGGGAAGGAAACTGGGACCTGGGGATAAGATTGAGTTTACGGCTCCAAAGACCACTCTGCCGAACATGAGCAGACGCGTTCTCCCTGCCGATGACTTCTCCAAGGCCTCCTGCGAGCTGCGGGTGATCCTGGGACCTCAGGATGACTGCTTTACAGAAAAGGGATTTCAGACCTTCCTGAGCAGCACCTACACCCTCACCAATGAGGCCGACCGCATGGGACTGCGGTTTGAGGGGGAGACCATTGAACACAAGAATGGGGGAGACATTATCACGGACGGCATCAGCTTCGGAGCCGTTCAGGTTCCATCCCATGGACAGCCTATCGTGATGATGGCAGACCACCAGACAACCGGCGGCTACACGAAGATTGCGGGAGTGATTTCCGTAGATCTTCCGAAGGCAGCTCAGCTGAAACCCGGCTGCAGGGTAACCTTCCGTGCTGTCACCGTGGAGGAGGCACAGGATGCCCTCGTAAAGGAGTTAGAGGAATTAAAGGCAATGAAGGAAAAGCTTGACACTGTGCCCGAGAAGGGCAGCGCAAAGGAGAGGGAGGCCGTTGCCATGGCTGTGGCATCCGCTGCAGCGTCCGGAAATCCCTATGTGTCAAAGAAAAAATACCGCGTAGCGGTGGACGGGGAAGAATTGATCGTAGAGCTGGAGACAGAAGTCCCAGGGCTCAGGTAGAGGCTCTCATGGAAAGGTTCTCACGGCAAGGCTCTCACGGAAAAGCTCTCACGGGAAAGAGCCGTGTGGGAAATATGCGGCGAAAACGCAGCGTAAAAGACAGCTGTGCAGGGACAGGAGGCAGGAGACGCTGCGGAAGGAGAGCGCCAGGGTAGACAGGGAGGGCCGCGCCGCTGAGCGGAAGGAGTCTCTTCCTATATATATGCTCTATATAAAGTTTACATAGGAAGCCATACAGGAGAATCCATCAAAGAGACGCCTCTCCCTGCCGGAAGAATTTCAGAAAGCACGCAGGCGGTGCGGCAGGACTGTCATAAAAACCGTAAAAAACCTTGATTTTAAAGGGAAAAAGAGGTTGACACGTCTGGCAACGTGTAATATAATGTATAACTGTGACATCAGTGAGAAATGTCTGTACCAAAGCCCCGGAACAGATATTTTATTGATAAAGTTAATCTCGAAAACTGAGTAAACAGGAGGTCAACCAATGAAGAGTTTTATGGCTAGTCCAGCAACAATTGAGAGAAAATGGTATGTAGTTGACGCTACAGGTTATACATTAGGTCGTCTGTCATCTGAGGTAGCAAAGGTTTTAAGAGGAAAGAACAAGCCGATCTACACACCTCACATCGACTGCGGCGACTACGTAATCGTAGTAAACGCTGACAAGATCAAGGTTACAGGCAAGAAGCTTGACCAGAAGATCTACTACAATCACTCCGACTATGTAGGCGGAATGAGAGAGACAACCTTAAAAGAGATGATGGCTAAGAAGCCGGAGAAGGTTATCGAGTTAGCAGTTAAGGGAATGCTTCCAAAGGGACCTTTAGGAAGAAGCATGATTAAGAAACTTCACGTATATGCAGGTCCAGAGCATGAGCAGGCAGCTCAGAAGCCGGAAGTTTTAGAGATCAAATTTTAATTAAAGGTGCTGGAAGGAGGAAACACTAATGGCTAACGCAAAATTCTACGGAACAGGCAGAAGAAAAAAATCTATCGCCAGAGTATATATTGTACCAGGTACAGGTAAGATCACAATCAACAAGAGAGACATCGACGAGTATTTCGGCCTTGAAACATTAAAGGTTGTAGTTCGTCAGCCGCTTGTTGCTACAGAGACAGTTGACAAGTTCGACGTACTTGTAAATGTACACGGAGGCGGATTCACAGGACAGGCAGGCGCTATCCGTCACGGCCTTTCCAGAGCGCTTCTTCAGACAGACGCTAAGTACAGACCAGTTCTCAAGAAGGCAGGATACTTAACACGTGATCCG
>JAHZAR010000052.1:0-16575 GCA_019423835.1 Clostridiales bacterium
ATATAGCGCCTGTTGTTAAACTTTGGCTCCGTACAGTTAAAATGCCTGGACAGGGAGGCCTTCGCAAAGATGAAGTCCAGCCTGGCGAGAATGGAGAGATTTTCCGCGAGAGTCTCTGTGCAGGGGACAAGCTGGGAGCTTAAGGCCATGAGGACGAACTCGATCTCCCGCTTTTCCTGGATTTCCAGCTCCCTCATCTCATTATTCAGCCGGATCACGGCCATAGGCTCGATAAACACAGTGGAGCCTGTGGCTGACTGATCGTGAACCATGCCGGGAACCTGGTTTTTATGCTCTGCCTTCACAGGGAGACAGTATCTTCCGTCCCGCATGGTAATCACGGCATCCTGCAGGTAGGTGCGGCTGGAATTGAGCACAGAGTTCAGCTGGGTGTGGATCCGATCGTTGATCACCTTCATCTGGCGGCGCACCTGGCGAAGGCCCGGGCTTGCGTCGTCACTCACCTCATCCTCTGAGAGAATACAGCGCTTGATCTCCGCATTGACAGGAGTGAGAGGCTCTAAAAGCCGGAACATCTCATCGAGAGAGTCGTCGGGAAGCTCAGATTCCTCCCGGCGGCCGTAGGCCTTGGCCCTGGCAGCCACCGTGAGAACAGAGCTGACAGCCAGCAGCTCCACAATGTTTAAAGAGCTGCCGATTTCCAGACGCTTCAGGGAGTCCGTGATATCCCTCACACCACCGAAGGAAAGGCTGCCTTTCTGCCGCACCCTGGTAACGGCGTCGGTGGTTTCCTGCTGGTTCTGCACAATCTCACTGTAATCGCAGGACGGCAGAAGCTCACGGCAGAGCTTCTTTCCCGGCTCAGTGGAGGCGTACTCCGTCAGGATATCAATAATTTTATAATATTCCAGAGTTTTTAATGCTTTCTGATTCATATTCGTTCACCTGTTAAAAAATTTAGACGGGCGGTTACAAAATCCCATGATGATTATAACACAAAGGCCGCAGAAATTGCTAGATTCAGTTCTCTCTTTCCTGTAGGGCTGCGTTTTGCATCTGATTTTATAACAATATTCTTGCAATCGCCAGGGAAGAAACGTATAATACATATATGTTGTCCGCCGAAGGCAGAGCGGACAGACGGATACTGAAACCAGATTGGATTCTCCTGTCCTCTCTGTGCAGGAGATAATGGAATGAAGGAGAAGAAATATGCCAGATACGGAAGGGCCTGACAAAAGGGTTCCCCGTGAGCGAGAGTTCATGCGGGAGAAGATAGTAAAACGCCCGCTGACGAAAAAGCAGGTAGCGGTGCGGGCGGCTGTTCTCCTCCTGTCGGCGGCTGCGTTTGGGGCTGTGGCAGCCCTGAGTTTTGCGGCGGTAAGGCCGTGGGCGGAGAATCGGTGGGGGAAAAATGCAGAGAATGAGAGTCCGTCTATACAGTTCGACAGAGATGATCCGGATGCTTTTCCGGAGGAAACCGATGTATCAGTGGCGGAGACAGGGGGAAATGAGACACAGCCGGTGGAGGATGTGGTGAAATCCTATATGGAGACGTATAAGTTTTCTGCTGAAGATTTAACCTCCATGTATGAGAGCATCAGGCAGGTGGAGCAGCAGGCAGATAAGGGAATTGTCACCATCAATACGGGAAAGCAGCAGACGGATCTTTTTGGAAATCCTATTGAGATGAGCGGCTACTATGCGGGTGCTGTGATTGCCAGAACCAGCGGCTCCTATGTAGTCCTTACCAGGGCTGAGGCTGCGGAGCAGGCAGATTCCATCCGTGTGGTGTTTTTTGACGGTACCGAGGCGGCGGGAACCATTCTCCAGACGGACGAGGTGATGGGGATGGCTGCGGTCAGCGTGGACGCGTCCCTGGTGGATGCTGAAACCAGAAAGGAGATTCATGTCATTCCGCTGGGAAATTCCTATTCCGTCAAAGCGGGAGATTTTGTCATCGGCGTGGGAGCGCCTGCGGGAATTGTCCATTCCTCTGTTTACGGAACCATCACTTATGTGGCCAGAAATATTCCGGTGACAGACGGTTTGTCCCGCATTCTGTTTACGGATCTGAGCTGCAGTGACGGGAAGGGAACCTTTCTCTTAAACACAGATGGGGAGATGATCGGCTGGAAGGATGAGACGCTGAAGGGGGAGAGTGAGATCTCCGGCAGCTCAGTTATGAGCATTTCCGACTGCAAGGGGATTCTCGAAAAGATGACAAACGGCGAGGTAGTTCCCTATTTCGGCGTGAAGGGCCAGGATGTAAGCGACTCTATGATGGCAGAGGGAATGCCGTCCGGTGTCTATGTGTCGGATGTGATTGCCGGCAGCCCGGCCTATGAGGCAGGACTGCAGAACGGTGATATCCTTGTGAGCTTTGGGGAACACAAGGTAGCCACGCTGAAGGAGCTCAGCACGCAGATAGCAGGGGCCCAGGTGGGAACTGCTGTCAGGGTGACGGTTATGCGCAGAGGGCGGGATGGCTACACCCCTCTGGACTATGAGGTAGTAATCAGAGAAAGATAGGACAGACGTCGCGTTGGAGGCTGCCTGAAAAGACGGAGAGTTCCGCATAGGGGACTCTCTGTTTCTGTGGAGGGCCCCCAGGAGACTGCACCGTGCGGAAGGCGGAGCTGAGACGAGAATGAAGATGAAAGAGGACAGAAAATGAAGTATATCGGACAGTTTTATGACGGAATGCATGTTTCGGATGTGTATCTTTGCAAGAAAAAACAGATTGCCCTGACGAAGAACGGCAAGGAATACGGGGCCCTTACCCTTCAGGACAAGACCGGAACCGTGGACGCCAAGATCTGGGATCTGGGCTCACCGGGAATCGGCAGCTTTGAGGTGCTGGACTATGTGTACATTGACGGCGATGTAACAGTATTCCAGGGAGCCAATCAGGTCAATGTGCGCCGGATCAGAAAAGCGGACGCCGGAGAGTTTGTGGAGAGCGATTATCTTCCTGTCAGTTCCAAGGATATAAAGACCATGTACGGGGAACTGAGAGGTCTGATCGATTCCATGAAGAATCCGTTTTTAAAGAAGCTGGCAGGCAGCTACTTCATAGAGGACAAGGATTTTGTGCGCCGGTTCTGCTTTCACTCCGCGGCCAAGAGCGTACACCACGGCTTTGTGGGAGGACTTCTGGAGCATACCCTGAGCGTGATGAAGCTGTGTGATTACTTTGCAGCCGTCTATCCGCGCCTGAACCGGGATCTGCTGCTGACAGCGGCTCTGTTTCATGACATTGGAAAGACCAGGGAGCTGTCTGCCTTCCCGGAGAATGACTACACGGATGACGGGCAGCTGCTGGGGCATATTATTATCGGGACAGAGATGGTGTCTGAGCGGATCAGGGAAATTCCGGGATTTCCGGAGCGGACAGCCGCAGAGCTGAAACACTGTATCCTGGCCCACCACGGGGAGCTGGAATACGGCTCGCCGAAAAAGCCGGCGCTTTTTGAAGCTCTGGCCTTAAGCCTGGCGGACAATGCGGACGCGAAGCTGGAAACCATGAACGAGGTGCTGATCGGCGCAGGCGACAACAGCGGCTGGCTGGGCTACAACAGGCTCTTTGAGTCCAATGTGAGAAAGACCACGGAGCTGTAGGCGGAGAACAGAGTACAGGAACATCTGAAATCTAGATTAAGTTGGCAAAGGAGAACAGAAATGAAAATTGCGATTGGAAACGATCACACAGCGGTAGAGCTTAAAAATATTATCAAAGAGTTTGTGGAGTCCAAGGGATATGAGGTCATTGACATGGGAACCAATTCCAGCGAGAGCTGTGATTATCCGGTCTACGGTGAGAAAGTAGGCCGTGCAGTGGCCTCCGGCGAGGCGGATCTGGGGATCACCATCTGCGGCACCGGTGTGGGAATCTCCCTGGCAGCCAACAAGGTGAAGGGCGTGCGCGCCTGCGTCTGCAGCGAGCCGTACACGGCAAGGCTGTCCAGGATGCACAACAATACAAACGTGCTGGCTTTCGGCGCAAGGGTAGTGGGAAGCGAGATGGCCAAGATGATCACTGAGGAGTGGCTGGACGCCAGGTTTGAGGGCGGAAGACACCAGAGACGGGTGGATCTGATCATGGACATCGAGAACAGGTAAGAAAGAGGCTTCATAAATATCGGGAGCACCTGGAAACGGTTCGGAAACGGCCGGGAAACGGCAGAAAACAGCCGCGCATTTTGTGACTTTTAGCGGAACAAAATGCGCGGCTGTTTTTTGCATTTTTTGGGGAAGAGGGAATGGGGGAGAGAAGGCAGATGGCCATCGGGATACGAGGGCTATCTGGAAACAATCCACAGATGGCGGGAGTATCAGCTG
The DNA here is from genome assembly GCA_019423835.1 of Clostridiales bacterium. Lineage (GTDB taxonomy): Bacteria > Bacillota > Clostridia > Lachnospirales > Lachnospiraceae > Otoolea. The sequence goes on from JAHZAR010000052.1 coordinate 4,303, forward strand.
TCAATACGGATGATAAGGATGAGTTATCATAATTTGGTTTTTAGATATTAAATGAAAAAGTTGCATAATTTTTGGGAATGGAATAAAATGGAATCAAAATATAACAGATATATTGAAAAAGAAAAGATTAAATTACAAAATACATAAAAATTATTGAATAATAGTGAAATGACAATGCTATTAGTAAAAATGAATTAACATAGCAACATAATTTAAAAAAACTAAATTTTATAAAAATATGCAGTATAATCACATGCTGCAAATATATTTTCCTCAGATTCAGATAAGAGACAGGAGTATGTCCTAACAACTCCTGAGATTCCATTATCAGATTTATAAAGTTCAGGCCTTATAGACGGAACAGCCTCATTACAGATGCGGAAAAGACTTTGGATGCATGAATTAAAGGCACAGATGTCATGCTTAGTCTGCTTGCTTACTAACGATGGTGTTTCTGGCTCGAAGACCAGCTCTGTTTACCAATATAAAAATCTAAAACGAAAAGTAAATGTAATTTAAATTGTTTTTACAGGAGGTGTTTCCAATGGGATATGATTCAATGTAATTATTGTTAATAAAAATTGCATGAGGTAACAGATGTAAAACATGATGAAAAGATTTATTTGCAGTTTATTAATTGCACCTTTAATGTGTGTCAGTATTGGGACTTCTGTGTTTGCTGCTGATAATGTTAAGGCCGGTGTCACGGGGGTATTAAAGATTCCCTATGAAGCTGATGATTTAGAACGCAGATGGAATGAACTGACATATGAAGAATGAAGAACAGTACTGATGGAAGAGTTTGGCGCTGCGCCGGAAGAAGCTACGTTATTGGCAGACTATCAAATGATGGGAAATGTGCAGACAAGAACCTTCCCATCAAATCCTGAAATGGGAGACGTTCATAAAGAATCTTTTACGATTCATGTTGCGCTAGATGCATCTGTTGCAGCATTAGCTGCTGCCATTGTATCCGGATCAAAATATATAACTCTGCCAAAGGCTTTGACCATTGCCAGCGCGATCCTCAGCGTTGGTTCTAATGTATTGGGAAATACTGTCAGAGTTACAGTAAACTATACATATGGGTATACCAATGATGGAGTTCTGGGATGGACACCTGGGTATTTTAAATATGAAATTTTGTAGGTGATGTCAATGAGCTTTTTCCTCAACGAAAAAACACAAAATTATTTCCTGGGTATTCTCTATCTGATTGACGCGCTGGCCATATATACGGACAGCCGCCTCCTGATATATTTTTTTACAGGGGCTATTCTTGTTCTTCAAACACTCAGTCTGATAGAGACTGTGAGAAATCCCCGGGAAAAAAGCATTTCGCAGAAGGAGGAGAACAGATTCAGCAGCCTGGTATACAGGGCAGGGCTGGTTCTGTTTGCTGCCGCCATTTTGATTCATGCTTATCTGTAGAGAGATGCGATTTATGTTCAGGGAGTATCCCGGAATCTGTAAAAAGGGGCTGTCGGTTTTCCGACAGCCCCCAGGCTATGAATGCCATATCCCGCAAACAATCTCTTTTTTCCCGTCTTCCGCCTTAGATTGCCACTGTCACAAAGATGTCGTAGATCGCCTTCACAGCCGTCTCAAAATCTTCATTCCGCACTCCGATGATAATATTCAGCTCGCTGGAGCCCTGATCGATCATCTTTACATTGACTCTCGCATGGGCCAGGGCGGAAAAGATCCTTCCGGCTGTACCGCGGGCCGACTTCATCCCCCGGCCTACCACGGCGATGAGAGCCAGATCCGAGTCAAGCTCCAGGTGATCCGGGGCTACGGCCCGGTGGATTCCGGCGATGACAGACTGCTCCTGCTTCTCGAACTCAGACTGATGGAGGAAGATGCTCATGGTGTCGATGCCGGACGGCATGTGCTCGAAGGAGATGCCGTTTCGCTCAAATACGTCCAGCACCTTTCTGCCGAAGCCGATCTCTGTGTTCATCATGGCCTTCTCAATATTAATGGCGCAGAAGCCCTTCTTTCCGGCAATCCCCGTGATGGTGTAGCGGGGCTTTTTCAGCGTGCTCTCCACGATCATGGTGCCTGGATCGTCCGGGCGGTTGGTGTTTCGGATATTGATCGGGATCCCCTCTTTCCTCACCGGGAAGATAGCCTCCTCGTGGAGCACGCTGGCGCCCATATAGGAGAGCTCGCGAAGCTCCCGGTATGTAATGGTTTCTATGGTCTTTGGATTGTCCACGATCCTGGGATCCGTAACCAGAAAGCCTGATACGTCCGTCCAGTTCTCATAGAGATCCGCGTGGACGGCCCTTGCCACGATAGAGCCTGTGATGTCTGAGCCTCCCCGGGAGAAGGTCTTTACCGTCCCGTCGGGCATGGAGCCGTAGAAGCCGGGGATTACGGCGCGGGGAGATTTCGCAAGGCGGGCGGAAAGCTCTGCGTTGGTCTTTTCCGGCAGAAATACGCCGTTCTTATCGAAGAGCACCACCTCTGCCGCGTCTATAAATTCATAGCCCAGATAGGAGGCCATGAGAATCCCGTTTAAGTATTCGCCCCTGGAGGCCGCATAGTCGCGGCCCTTTCCTGCCAGGAAATTTTCTTCGATGGTCTTGAACTCGTAATCGAGATTCACATTCAGGGACAGACCCTCGATAATCTGTTCATACCGCTCTGTGATGGCAGAAAAAATTTTTTTATAGCTTGCGCCGGAGGAAGCTGCGTCGTAGCAGGCGTAGAGAAGATCGGTCACCTTATCGTCTTTGCTGCTTCGCTTTCCGGGAGCCGACGGGACAACATAGCATCGGGATTTGTCTGCTGTAATAATATCCTTTACCTTTTTAAACTGTTTTGCGCTGGCGAGAGAACTTCCGCCGAACTTCACAACCTTTATCATGTCTTATCTCTCTCCTCTCACCGGCGTTTCCGCGCCGGAATCCGGCCCGGGGCCGGTGAAATTTATCCTTCCAGTCAGTCTGTTATCGTTTCAGCCAGTCTGGCAGCTGCCTTCCCTCTCATCTGTCTGCAGCTGGTGGTTTCAAAGAATCTAAAAGTATCAGGTGCCGCCTGCGGTGCTGTATGCCGCCTCAGGCCGGAGCAATAGCCTAATGGAGGATCTGAGGATTCGGGAAGTACTCCAGGTAAACCTTGGCAACGAGATCCTCCTCTGGTACATATTTATGTTCCCAGAACCGTGCGTCATTGGAATTATTTCTGTTGTCCCCCAGCATAAAGTAGTGGCCCTCAGGGACTTCATAGTGAAGGTGATCCTTTCCGTACATGTCCATGGGCTCATGCAGGTACGGCTCGTCAAGGGGCGTATCTGAACCATCAATATAGATCTTTCCGTCTACAATGTCAACTGTTTCGCCGGGAAGACCGATAATACGCTTGACATAATAGGTTTTCTTGCCTTCCGCCTTGTCATCCGGGTAGATAAATATGGCAATGTCGCCCCGCTCAGGTTCACTGAACTTGTAGGTAAGCCGGGAACCCAGCACACGGCTGTGGGCCATGATGGTAGTTTCCATGGAGCCGGTGGGCACGGTACTGTTTGCGATAATAAAGGTGTTGAGAATAATGGCTATGGCCCCTGCAATGACCAGAATCTGAAGCCAGCTTAAAATCTCCCGCTTCCAGCTGAAGGGCTGGTCCTCCTCATCCCGCTTCCGGCTTTTGGGAGGCTCATCATGTCTGATACTTCCAAGGTGCTTTTCTTTATTTTCCATATTTCAGGTTCCTCTTTTCATGGTTTCTGGGCAGGAAGGAAAGCGGCGGCTCTCTGCCGTGTCTGCCATTCTCTGCCCGAATTGTCTTAAACAATGGATCACATGTCCTTTAGTTTATCTGAGTTTTTTGGATTTAGCAAGTATTATGCCTTAAAAACATGGATTTTTCACATCTGGGGAAACAGTCTTTTTGTCGGATGAAGGAATGGATTCTGACAAAAGCACGGCCAGAACAGGAGAAAGATGCCGGAGGATGAGAAATAATGGCAAAAACAAAGGCGAAATTTGTCAAATCAGGAAGTATTTCCTGAAAACAGACTCTTTGACTCCCGGATGTAAAATATATTGTATTATTCAGGGTGAAATGATAGAATAGGAACTACCACAGAAGGAAATACAAGGGGGCGCTTTTATGGACAAAGTATTATACGATCTTATGGACTGGGCAGGTATTGAGGAGCTGGTGTACTCTGAATCTTCCGATCCGCACCGGATGCTGGGTGCGCATCTGACAGAGCAGGGGATGCTGGTGCAGGCGTTTATACCGACAGCCAGGGATATCACGGTAAAGCTCTCAGCCACGGGAAAAACCTATCCCATGGAGCTGGCAGATGAGGCTGGCTTTTTCGCTGCGCTGATTCCGAGAAAGACGCTGACTGATTATACACTGCAGGTGTTCTATGACAATGGGACGCTGGGAGAGATCCATGATCCCTATTCTTTTGCGCCTCAGTTTACAGAAAATGATCTGAAGAAGTTCGAAGCAGGAATCCACTATTCCATCTATGAAAAGATGGGGGCGCACCCGATGACAGTCAAAGGAGTGGAGGGCGTTTATTTCGCCGTCTGGGCGCCCTGTGCCATGCGCGTCAGCGTGGTTGGAGACTTTAACTTCTGGGATGGGCGCCGCCACCAGATGAGAAGGCTGGGGGACTCCGGTATTTTTGAGATTTTTATTCCCGGTCTCAGAAAGGGAACGATATATAAGTATGAGATTAAATTCAGAAACGGGGATCCGGCTCTGAAGGCGGATCCGTACGCAAATTATGCAGAACTCCGCCCGAACACGGCCTCTATTGTGTGGGATCTGGGAACCTATGAGTGGAATGACGGGGACTGGATGAAGCAGAGGGCTGCCTCTGACAGCAAGGACAAGCCCATGTCAATCTACGAGGTGCATCTGGGCTCCTGGAAGCGAAAGGAGCTTTCTCTGGATGAACAGGGCAATGAGATACCGGGCTCCGAGTTTTACAATTACCGTGAGATTGCGCCGGAGCTGGCGGCTTATGTAAAAGATATGGGCTATACCCATGTAGAGCTGATGCCTGTAATGGAACACCCGCTGGATGCGTCCTGGGGATACCAGGTGACCGGCTATTATGCGCCCACCAGCCGCTATGGCACTCCGGATGATTTTATGTATTTTATGGACTACATGCACAGCCAGGGGATTGGCGTGATTCTGGACTGGGTTCCGGCCCATTTCCCGCGGGATGCCTGGGGAATGGCACAGTTTGACGGAACCTGTGTCTATGAGCATCAGGATCCGAGACAGGGCTCTCATCCTCACTGGGGAACCCTGATTTACAATTACGGCCGCCCCGGAGTGTCCAATTTCCTGATCGCCAACGCCATCTTCTGGGCAGACAAGTACCACGCTGACGGAATCCGCTTTGATGCAGTGGCATCCATGCTCTATCTGGACTACGGAAAGAATCCGGGCGAGTGGGTGGCCAATATCTACGGTGGCCATGAGAATCTGGAGGCTGTGGAATTTTTAAAGCACTTGAATTCTGTTTTTAAGGGAAGAAAGGACGGCGCCGTGCTGATTGCCGAGGAATCTACCGCCTGGCCGAAGGTGACGGGTTCCGTGAAGGAGGACGGACTTGGCTTTGACTACAAGTGGAACATGGGATGGATGAACGATTTCCTCGGATATATGAAATGCGATCCCTATTTCCGCTGCCATCATTACGGGGAGCTGACATTCAGCATGATATATGCCTACAGCGAGGATTTCATCCTGGTATTCTCCCATGATGAGGTGGTTCACGGCAAGGGCTCCATGGCAGGCAAGATGCCTGGCGACACCTTTGAGGCGAAGTTTGCAAACCTGCGGGCTGCCTATGGTTTTATGATGGGCCATCCCGGGAAGAAGCTCCTGTTCATGGGACAGGAGTTCGGCCAGATGGATGAGTGGAATGAAAATAAGAGTCTGAGGTTGGAGCTTCTGCAGTATCCGGTTCACAGAAACATGCAAACCTATGTCAGGGCCCTCAACCACTTCTACACAGCGCACCCGGCCCTTTACAGGGAGGATTACACGCCGGACGGTTTCGAGTGGATTAACTGCATGGATTCAGCAAACAATATTGTCGTCTTTCTCAGAAAGACGGAAAAACCGGAGGAAACACTGCTCTTTGTCTGCAACTTTGCGCCTGTGGAGCATCCGAAATACCAGATCGGCGTGCCGTTTGCCGGAAAATACAAGGAAATTTTCAACAGTGAGTCTGAGGAATTCGGCGGCTGCGGCGTGACAAACCCGCGTGTAAAGACCTCAAAAGAGGAGGAACACGACGGCAGAGAAGATTCCATTACTGTTCGAATTGCACCGTTGGGAATCAGTGTGTTCTCATGTACGCCGGGCGAAAACAGGAATTCCCGGGCAGCGGCGCCGGCAAAGAGGACGAAATCGGCAAAGAGCAGGACAGGAGCGGGAAGCGCAAAGAAAACGGCAGGGAGAAAGAAAACTGCAAAAATGCCGGAGACGGCTGTCCCTGCAGAAGAAGAGAACGCCTCAAAGGACAGGGAGGACGCCGGGGAAGAGAGAGAGTCTGCAAAGGGACAGGTGATTACGTTCAAGGCAGATAAAAGCCTGTACGGCGCTCTGGCAGATCTGAAGGATGATGAGGTGGCCATAGAGAAGCTCAAAAAGGAGATGGAGAACAGACAGCTGGAGCCGGAGGGGGTAGTGAAAAAGGCCCGGAAGGCCCAGAAGGCAGCCAGAAAGAAGGCGCAGGAGGCGGCAGACACTCTGATTGCAACGGTAAATGGCGTGAAGAAGGCTGCCAGAGAGAAGATCGAGAGTGTCCAGGAGCCGGAAAAGAGAGAAGAACCAAAACGTCCTGTGAAAAAGTCTGAGCAGGCCAAAACGCCGCAGAAGGAATAAGGAGAAGCTTCTTTGGCCGGCTCTGAGCAGACAGGCAGACAGAAAAACAGACAGGAAAGAACAGAATGAATATTTTATATACAGCAGAAACAGAAGGATTCGGAGATCTGGGAGAAGGTCTGAAGGAGTTAAAAGAGCTGAGCCAGCCGGATGTGCTCCTCGACACAGTGAAGGGATGGCTCCCCGATCTGACTTCCCTTGGGATTAAGCTTCTGATAGCCCTGATCATTTTTCTGGCAGGGAGGAAGATCATCGGGCTGCTCCTTAAGATGGCCCGCCATTCCTTTGAGCGGGCGGGTATGGAAATCAGCGTCATGAAATTTCTCAATTCCCTGATAGGCTTCTGCCTGAATGCCCTTCTTATTTTTATCATAGCAGGGCAGATGGGAATTGACTCGGCATCTATTGTGGCCATTCTTGGCTCTGCCGGTCTGGCCCTGGGCCTGGCCCTTCAGGAGAGTCTTAAAAATCTTGCCGGAGGCATTGTCATCCTGATGATGAAGCCGTTCCGGGTGGGCGATTACATTCTGTCGCCCCAGGCAGAGGGAACCGTTTCCCTGATCGGGCTGGTATACACAACCCTGGTTACCATTGACAATAAGACGATTTCCATTCCCAATGGAACTCTTTCCAACTCTGTGGTCACCAATGTGACGGCGATGGACAAGAGGCGGCTTGACCTGACAGTGGGAATTGGATATCAGTCCGATCTGAAACAGGCGAAGGAGATTGTGGAGCAGATCTACGCAGGGCATCCGTCCATTCTCAAGGAGGAGGAGATTTTAGTCTATGTGGACTCTCTGGCTGAGGACAGTGTGGTGCTTGGCGCAAGGGGATGGACGAAGTCAGAGGATTACTGGAAGACGAGATGGGCGATTATCGAGCAGATGAAGCTGGAATTTGACCGGGCGGGAATCCAGATCCCCTATAAACAGATGGATATTCATATCAGCGGTTCTGCGTGCGGGGAGATACCGGGGGAGGGACAGATGCACCTGCGCGCGGCCGGATTCAGTGAGGATGAGGAAGAAGAGAGGACACAGCCATAGGGCAGTCTGGCAGGCAGCGGAAATTCCGTATTGGATGCCGGATGGGGATGGAAGAGAAACAGCCGCAGGAAAGAGGGAGGAGGTATTGAGATGGAGACGGAAGAGACGTCGGACAGCAAATGGACAGCAGGGGCTGACAGGCTGATAAAGAGGGCGGCAGTCTTCGCAGCCAGAGCTCACGCAGGAGCAGTGAGAAAGGGAGGGACGATTCCCTATATCACACATCCTTTGGATGCGGCCCTGATTGTTTCCTCTATTACAGAGGATGAGGAGCTGATTGCGGCGGCCGTTCTTCACGATACCATGGAGGATGCGGGAGTTGCCTTTGAGGAACTGGAAAGGGAATTTGGCCCTCGTGTAGCCCGTCTGGTGGCGGGGGAGACAGAGGATAAAAGCCGTCCCTGGAAGGAGAGAAAGCAGGCTACGATCGATCATCTGAAGCAGGCTGACACGGATGAGAGGATTCTGGTTCTGGGCGACAAGCTGAGCAATCTCCGGAATACGGCCAGGGATTATCTGCTGATGGGAGATCAGGTGTTTGAGCGGTTTAATATGAAGGAAAAAAAGTGGCAGGGATGGTACTACACTTCTCTGATTGAGGGATTCTGGGAACTGAGACAATTCCCGGAATATACCGAGTATGTGAGACTGTGCCATATGGTGTTCGGATAGATGCCGGCAAGTCCACAGGGGAATGAATCTTTAAAGAAACCGGGACAATGAGCGGAGAGACAGAGGATGGCAGCAATTCTGGGCTGCCGCATATTCCTGAACGGATATGGCAGGGGATGTGCGGCGGCCTTTTTTACTTTGCAGGAAAGACCTCGCTGTGTGAAATGCTGCTTGACAGCCGTGCCTGGCGGGCAAAGCGGACCTGCCTGCGCTGTTCTTTCAAAGGTCCTTCCAGTCTCTGCCGGACAGGACAGGTCAGCTGGGGCATTGACAGGACAAAATGAATACTTATATAATGTATAACAATCAGGCACAGAGGTTTTTTCAGCTTAAAAGGAGAAGAGATATGATTTTAAAAGATATTTGGCTTGATGTAAAGGCAGTGAAGGAGAGAGATCCGGCGGCCAGGAACTCGCTGGAGGTCCTTCTTTTGTATCAGGGTGTGCATGCGCTTATCTGGCACCGGATCGCCCACTGGTTCTACCAGAAGAGGATGTTTTTTATTGCCAGGCTGATCTCCCAGATAGCCCGGTTTTTCACGCTGATTGAGATTCACCCGGGCGCACAGCTTGGACATGGAATTTTAATTGACCACGGTGCAGGCGTTGTAATAGGGGAAACGGCAGTCGTAGGTGATAACTGTACGATCTATCAGGGAGTGACATTAGGAGGTGTGGGAACCAAAAAGGGAAAACGGCATCCCACTCTCGGAAATAATGTGACAGTGGGCTCCGGGGCGAAAATTCTCGGTTCCTTTGAGGTGGGAGACAACTGCTCTATTGCCGCCAATGCAGTTCTTCTTCAGCCTCTGGAGGAAAACATTACGGCAGTGGGAATCCCGGCCCGCCCGGTGAAGAAAGACGGGGTAAAGATCCGGAAAAAGGAGAAGGTTGTTCTGGGAGAGCACGATAAAAAGCTGGTGGAACAGATCGAGTCTCTGGAAGCTGAGGTAAAACAGCTGAGGCAGGAGCTTTCCCGTATGGAGAAAGAGCTTCAGGGCAGAGGAGAAGCTGAGAAGAGAGGCGGAAAAAAGGTTGGCTGAAAAGGCCGCGTGAAATACAAAAAAACGCCCGGATAGGCCTGGGAGGCCTGATGAAGAAGCCTGCAGAGCTCTGCCAGGCAACAGAAACAGAATACGGATTGGACGGAAATTTATGGAAAATACAAGTGTGAAAATGGATGCTCTGAGAGCAGAAGGGACAGAAAAGAGGGAGAAGCCGGAACTGACTGCTCTGACAGAAGCAAGCGGTGAGATGGCCGCAGGGGATCGCTGCAGAGAGATTGAGAGAAGCATTATCAAAAAATTCCGGAAAGAGATTTGGCGGCCCTTTGTGAAGGCCCTCAATGAGTACGATATGATTCAGGAGGGCGACAATATTGCCGTGTGTATCTCCGGCGGAAAGGATTCCATGCTGCTTGCCAAGTGTATGCAGGAGATCCTGCGCCACGGAAAAATGGAATTTGGCCTTCACTTTCTGGTAATGGATCCGGGCTATAACCCTGAAAACAGAAGGCTGATAGAGGAGAATGCCAGAATCATGGGCATTCCGGTCACTGTGTTTGAGAGCGACATTTTCAATGTGGTGGTAGATGTGGATCAGTCGCCCTGCTATCTGTGCGCGCGGATGAGAAGAGGCTATCTCTATGCAAACGCCAGGAAGCTGGGCTGCAATAAAATTGCTCTGGGGCATCATTTTGACGATGTGATTGAAACGATTCTCATGAGCATGCTCTACGGAGCACAGGTGAATACCATGATGCCAAAGCTCCACAGCACAAACTTTGAGGGCATGGAGCTGATACGGCCCCTCTATCTGGTGAAGGAGGCGGACATACAGGCGTGGAGAGACTTCAACCAGCTTCGCTTCCTCCAGTGTGCCTGCCGCTTTACGGAGGCCATTTCCAGGGAGGAGGAGGCCAGCCTTTCAAAACGTCAGGAGATGAAGGAGCTGATCGCCAAGTTCAGAACCATCAATCCTCATATTGAGACGAATATCTTTAAGAGCGTTGAGAACGTGAATCTGGACGCCTGCATCGGGTACGTGAAGGGCGGAGAGAGACATCATTTTCTGGAGGAGTATTAAGTGGGGGAAATCTGGTGGGGGAAACCTGGAAGATTTACAGTTCCAGCGAAGTCACAGTAAATCTTCCAGGTTTCCCGGGGAAGGAACTGGAAGAGGGGAGGTTTACAATCTCAGGAAAGTTAGAGAAAATCTTCCAGGTTTCCCGGCAGAAGGAATCAAAAGAGGGGGAGGAGATAGGATGAGGGAGCTTTTGATGACAGGGGGAATTCTCTGTGTGGCGGATGGGGGACTTAAGATCCTGAAACCGGAGTTTGCGGCGTTTCGGTCGGACTGGGAGATGGCGCAGAGGGCAGGAGAAGGGAAGGGGAATCTCTATGTGAGAAGCAATGCCGCTGCCAGCTTTGTGATCGGGGGAGCGTGTTTTCTGGCATCTGCACAGTGGCCGGCTGTCAGGGGAACAGGTACGCTTTTTATCCTTCTGGCGGCACTCATGGCAGGCGGTGTCTGGCGGTATATTCTGGATAAACGGTTCCTGGGAAGCCGGTCATTTTTCTCCAGGAGAAGGACTTCCGGGCGAAATGGTTTCCTGGCAATTCTGTATGTCCCCATGTTCTTTTTTATGTGGTCTGGAGGATTTCAAAACAAAACAGCTTCCTGTATTGTGCTGATCCTGTGGGCCTGTGCCCTGTATGCAGGGGAGGCGCTCCTGGGACGGCGGTAGGAGGCTGAATCGGATGGATGAGGCCGGGTTTTTTTGCGTCGGGCCGGGATTTAAATTATGAAATGGAAAGATGCGGGATATGCTCTGGAAAGAGGGCATATCCCGCATTTTCTGTGCATAGACTTTCACAAAGCAGTTGTGAAGGAAAGGCGTGGTGGCAGAGATGATGGAATTGATTAAGAATAATATTCACATGAACCGGCAGAAGGGGACAGCCGTTTCGCAGATTACACTGGACGATGACTTTATTGTGCCTGATACGATGGATGATGTATCATCGGTACTTCTTGGAAGCGGGGACATTCAGATAGAATCTTCAAAGGTACAGGGGGATAAGGTGCTGATAAGAGGGAAGCTGATGTTCTGTGTGCTCTACCGGAGAGAGTCAGGGGGACTGCAGGCGCTTAAGGGGGAGATTCCGTTTGAGGAAACGGTCAATGTGCCGGATCTGGAAGAGAGGGATTACACGCAGGTTTCCTGGAATCTGGAGGATCTGAGTACAGGGATGATTAACTCCAGAAAGCTGAACATTAAGGCGGTAGTTATGCTTGAGGTGCGGGTGGAAAGCCTCTACGATGCAGAGGCCGCTGTGGATGTGCAGACAGATGACGGCCAGGTGGAGCTGTGCAGGAGAAATATCGATGTGGCTGCCCTTGCGGTCAGGAGGAAGGATACATACCGGATACGGGAAGAGCTGTCTCTTTCCGCCAACAAGCCCAACATGGAAACCATTCTGTGGAGGGAGATGAAGCTCCGGGGAACTGCCTGCCGCTCCGGCGAGGGGAGCATGCATCTGGACGGCGAGCTTATGATCTTTGTGATTTATGGGGGAGAAGGAGAGAATACTCTGGTTCAGTGGGTGGAGGAGAGTATACCATTTTCCGGCGAGGTGGAGCTTCCGGAGGCATCAGAGCAGATGATTCCCTTTGTG
>JAHZAR010000052.1:16585-18727 GCA_019423835.1 Clostridiales bacterium
GAGGGAGCTGTGGGTGGATGCCGTTCTCGAGCTTGACATGAAGCTCTATGAGGAGAAAAATGTGGAGCTTTTAAGTGATATGTATTCCACAGGATGTGAGCTGGTTCTGGATACGGGAAATGCCTGCTTTGACCGGCTTCTCACAAGGAATACCTGCAAGTGCAGAGTAGCGGAGAAGATTTCTCTCAACAGACCGGAACGGATTCTCCAGATCTGCCACAGCGCAGGGACCGTGAAGCTGGATGCGGCTGAGGCGAAGGAGGACGGCCTCCACATGGAAGGCGTTTTGGAGGTAGGACTTCTGTATCTGACAGACGACGACGGGGAACCGGTGGGCTACACGACAGAGCTGGTGCCGTTTCACTGTGTAGCGGAAGCAAAAGGGATGAATGAGGAGAGCGTCTATCAGCTGAATCTGGGGTTGGAGCAGCTTACCGCTGTCATGCTGGGATCGGAGAGCGTGGAGGTGAAAGCCGTCATCACAGCAGACCTTCTGGTGCTGCAGCCAGTGTGCGAGCAGGTGATTACAGGGGTGAGAGTGGAACCTCTCGACATGAAAAAGCTACAGGAGATGCCCGGAATTGTGGGGTATATTGTACAGCCTGGGGATACTCTGTGGAAAATTGCGAAGAAATTCCATACGACGGTGGATCATGTGGCTGAGGCCAACGGCCTTGCCCAGAACGAGGTGAAGCCTGGAGAACGCCTGGTGCTGGTGAAGGAGATCGCCCAGTAGACCATTCCGGAAGCAGATGGGAGCCAGCCCGGATATACAGGAAGAGAGAAGGGATCGTGCAGGAATGTGGAAGGTGCAGAAGGAGCGGTCAGGAAAAGAAAGCAGTCAGGACAATAAAGGTATGAAAAACTGAGAATCATGGAAAAATAACAGAACAACGGGAGAAACCGAGGTTGCCGGTTTCTCCCGTTTTGCCTTTGGCGGCTAAAGCAGCGCCCTATTTCAGCTCTCCGTATTTTGTCTCATGTTCCCTGATGGCCTGTCGGATCAGGTAAATGACTTCACGGTTAATTGAACGTCCCTCGAAGTCGGAGAGGAGCTTCAGTTTTTCATGGGTCGCCTTGTCAAGCCTCAGCCCCAGATGTTTTTGACTTTCCATACTTTTATTCTTCTCCACTAAAGAACGGCTATACAGGTTTCAAGTAAATACATTTTAGTCATATTTATGGTAAAATGGTAAAAAAGAACTTAATTTAAGTACATTAAATTTCAATATTGTATTAAAAGAGGTGAAAATATGTATTTATCTGAGCAATTTCTGGATAAGGTCGGAAGTGATTTTTCCGTGGAATCAATTCGTCAGGCAGTTCGGACATGCAGCATGGAATTTTTGAACAGATACAGGGGAATGGACTGGGAACGGGATGCGAGAACTCTGTTTTTTAACGAGGCGGACGGAGAAGTCATACCGACAGCCCGGTTCTGGGAGCTGATGGATTTCTGGGAGGTATTCCGGGAATTTTCCAGCCTGTTTGCCGGGAAAGAGGGGGAGGAGCTGGAACTCCTGCACGCAGTCAGAAAGACGGATCAGATGTATCACTGCCTTTTAAATGACAGCATCATGAAGCGTCTGGGGGAAGAGGGGAGGAATCGCCTTCTGGAACTGTGCAGGGATATGGAGAAGGCCGGGAAAGACAGGACGGTCAGAATCTTTTTCAGAGGCAGCAGAGGAATGGAATTAGTCTATGAAATGGAGGCGTACAGGGGAGAGGAGCCTTATATCGGTCAGCTTGTCCTGCAGAACCGTCTGGCTGAGGCCATGGAAACGGGAGGCATGGCATTGGCGTCTGCCGGAGCAGATAAGGAGGAGATAAGGGGAAGGGAACAGAAGGCGAATGAGAAGGAGCAGACAGAAACTGCCAGGGGTTATGTTTTAGAGAAGGGCGATTGGAGTCCCTGCAATTCAGAAGAACTTGCACAGATACAGGAAGAGTTTTCAGGAAAGGACTGGATGGCCAGACTCCGGGGCGAGCTGAGAGGATTGTAGCTTTCAGGGACACAGAGATATGGAAGCGGATGCCGATATATTCCGGTGAAGGCTTTGACTTTCTTTTCATATCGTCTATAATAAATCCATACGCTCAGCAGGACTGGAAACAGCCTTCAGAATATAAACTGCCTGGCCG
>JAHZAR010000053.1:0-4988 GCA_019423835.1 Clostridiales bacterium
AGCTTGGGCAGCAGGTTATACTGCTGGAAAATAAAGCCGATAGTCTTGTTCCTTATCTCAGCCAGCTGATCGTCACTCATATGTGACACGTCCTCCCCATCCAGAAAATATTCCCCTTCTGTAGGCACATCGAGAGCGCCGATAATATTCATCAGGGTAGATTTCCCGCTTCCTGATTTCCCCACAATCGCCACAAACTCTCCTCTGTAGATTTTCAGGCTGATCCCATCGTTGGCCCTCACCTCTGTGCTGCCCATCTGATAGATTTTATAGATATTTTTCAGTTCAATCAACGGTACCCCGTCCATCTTTGCGCACCTGCCTTCCGCCATGCCATATTCCGTCTGCTTCCTCCTATCTCTGTCTTCCGCCGCCGGGGCCGCCTCCCATGCCGCCCCCTCCGAAGCCGCCTCCCTCAAAGCCGCCTCCGCCCATGCCGTTCATTCCTCCTGGCGGTGCGGCTGAAGGCTGACCAGTCTCCTGACTCTCGTAGGATACATAGACCTCATCGCCCTCTTTCAGGTCTCCGGAGACAATCTCTACATAGTCGGAGCTGATAAGCCCTGTTTCCACCTCCACCTGCCGGAAGCCGGACGGAATGGGGCCCTGGGATTCCTCTGCACTGTCGTCCTTCACATAGACTGCATTTCCCCTCTGGAGAGCGCCTGAAGGAACAGCAAGGGCCTGTTCTGCCGAGGCTATAATGATTGTCCCATCCACATTCATGCCGGGAAGAAGGCTTCCTGACTCATTCAGAGTTACGGTGACGGGATAGTAAGTTACACCATTGGCGCTGGTCCCCTCCATACTCACATTGGTCACTGTCCCGCTGAAGGTTTCCCCCTCAAAGGCATCCGCCTGAATCTCTACCTCCTGCCCTTCCTCCACCTGGCTGATATCCAGCTCGTCAATATTCATCTGGAAGGTCAGTGCGGAGAGATCATAGATCACTGCCAGGGTGGACGCGCTGGATCCGTTCTGAATCTTATCTCCCACCTTGACGCTTTTTGTGATAACCGTCCCCGATATAGGCGCTGTGATGGTATAATCATCATAGCTTTCCTGAGTGGAATCCAGGCTTGACTGGGCGGATTCAAGCTGTGCCTGGGCCGTATCCATGGAATCCCTGTAGGACTGCAGCAGCTTCTTTGCCGAATCAGAGGTCATGGAAAAAAGAGGACTCCCCACGCTCACGAAATCTCCCTCTTTCACCAGCAGTCCCGCTACCTCCACGCTCTGAGGCAGATCTGCCGTCAGAACCGTGTCCACGGACGGCTCAAACATTCCGTCTCCACTGGAATAGAATTCCCCTACCCGGGCAGTGGCCGCTATCGAGCTGCTCAAGCCTCCCGGATTCGCCACCTCTATGGTGACATACCGGATCAGGCGCCCTCCTGTGAGTGTCTCATCCATACTGCTGACGCCTGAGACAGTACCGGAAATCTGTTCTGCCGTACTGCTCAGCGTCAGAACTGCCTCCTCCCCCTCTTTGATCTGAGCTGCCTCTGTGTTTAAAAACGGTATCTTCACTTTCATTACACTGTCATCATAGATGTCTGCGATCTGGGTGTTGGAGGATATCTTATCCCCTGCTTCAATATACAGTTTTTTTATGTATCCTGTCTTTTCTGCTTTATAGGTATTTCCGCTGTACTTGGAGGCCGCCTCATTGTAATCGCTCACAGCCGTGTCATAGCTGTCCCGGGCGCGCTCCACGTCATTGGAGGCAGACCGGAGCCTGGACTCCATAGACGAAGCGTCGATCCGGTAGAGCACCTGCCCTTCCGTCACCTGATCTCCTTCCTCAAAAGAGGCTTCTGCCACCTCCCCCTCCGCCATGGAGGTAATGCTGTAGGTATCCTTGGGCTCAAGAGTCCCTGATGCCGACAGGGTCGAGACTATGTCCTGTCTCGTCACCCGCCCTGTGCTGACCGGACTTTCCTCTGTCTTCCCGCTTTCCGACAGCTTCCAGACCGCAAAGAGGACGGCTGCCGCCAGAATCAGCCCGGAAACGGCTGCCGCTCTCTTCCATTTTGGGAGAATCCGTATTTTTATTTGCTTGGAAACTAACTGTTTCATTCCACTCCTCGCTCCTGCTAGTCAATATAGTCAATCAGCTGATATTCCAGGCTGTCCCCATCCTCGGAATCAGAGCTGTTTTTATTCTCCCAGATGACCGTTATGGTATCTCCTATCTCAAGATCTCCATAGACGGAAAATGCGAACTGCATATCAGAGGTGACCAGCTCATACTCTGTCCCATCCACTACAATGGAGGTAGGAATCATCACATCAGAGGAGTTATAGTAAACTGCCTCCAGCTCTCCCTCTGCCGCTCCTCTTTGGCCGTTTCCGCTCTCCGAATATCCATATACGGCCCGTGTCGTGGAATTGTAGTAAATGACAACTGCCTCTTCCTCAATATCATCTCTGGAAGCCGATTCACCATCCAGATAGAAAGTTGCCTTTGAGAGGGAAAAGGGCAGAATCCCGGCAAGGGTTCTGTCCGCCATGGCATAAGGTCCTTTCAGCTTGCTTTCCAACGCCTCCAGCGGATTGATCTCTCCGTCTGAGGTGAGGGAAAAATCGAGAACGGAAGCATAAACCGTGCTGCTTGTCTCCTCCTGTCCCTCATACTCCTTTTTGTTTGTCTTCAGCAGATTATAAAACAGATTCACACAGTCATACCGGTCAAGGCTGTTGGCTGCTGCCTTCCCGATTCCGTCGTCCAGTTCCAGATACACGGCCTTCGCCATTCTGTTTGACACAATATTTCCCGAAAAATCCTCATCCGTATATCCCAGAAGCATCAGGACAGCGCTCACGGCCTCCTGCATGGTAACAGGCTGATCCGGCCTGAAGTTTCCTCCCAGATAGCCGCTCATCCATCCCTGTTCCGCCGCCACCCTGACATAGGAGGCATACTGGCTGCTCCGGTCCACATCCGCAAAAACTGAAACATTGTTATCTGCACTGACACTGCTTCTGAGGGTGGATGCCCTGACCAGCATCTCGGCAAACTGCGCCCTTGTCACCAGAGCGCTGTCATCGGAGGTCTCCCGCATAATTCCGGCAGCCACCACCACTTTTTTTCTCATACTGTAATTGGACGATGCCTCCGCGGTTGTGGGAGTCAATACGGAAGCCGCTGACACTACCGCCATAAAACCTGCTATGTACTGTCTGTTCATTTCTTCACCATCCTGTCTCTGTCATCTTCCATCCTGCCGCTCAGAGAGCTCTGTCTCCGGGGCGGAAACTGAAATTTTACAAATTTTTTCGATTTTTTTGATTTTAATAGATTTCTTATTGTTTTACTATCTTACAGAGTCAAGCTTAAATCAGCTTTAAATGAGAGCAAAAAAGATTGTTTTCTGTCCCGTCAGACAGGAGGTTGGAAAATGGCTGCGATCCATGCACGCAAAAATGCCGCCCAGCCATCGATTCTATGATGTAATTGATGGCTGAGCGGCACGCTCTTTCCTTTTTTCTGTTTCTGCTGTCTCGCTGCCTGTCTTTCTGACAGACCAGACTGACAGGCCTCACCGCTTAGAAGCGGAACTTATCCTCAAAATAGTTCTTCAGCTCTGCAATCGGGATCCTCACCTGCTCCATGGTATCGCGATCACGGACAGTCACTGCACCGTCTGTCTCGGAGTCAAAGTCGTAGGTCACGCAGAACGGAGTTCCGATCTCATCCTGCCTTCTGTATCTCTTTCCGATGTTTCCTCTGTCGTCAAACTCGCAGTTGTAGTACCTGGAAAGCTCTGCATAAATCTTCTCTGCGCCCTCATTTAACTTCTTGGACAGAGGCAGCACGCCAATCTTGACCGGAGCAATAGCCGGATGGAAGTGAAGCACCGTTCTCACATCTCCCTCTCCAATCTCCTCCTCGTCGTAGGCGGAGCAGAGGAAGGCCAGTGTTACACGGTCAGCGCCCAGTGACGGCTCAATGACGTAAGGAATATATTTCTCCTTCTTCTCATCGTCAAAATAAGTCAGATCCTGTCCGGAGGTATTCTGGTGCTGGGTCAGGTCGTAATCCGTTCTGTCAGCAATTCCCCAGAGCTCGCCCCAGCCAAAGGGGAACAGGAACTCCAGGTCTGTGGTTGCCTTACTGTAGAAGCAAAGCTCCTCCCGGGAGTGATCTCTGGCTCGCATCTCGTCATCCTTGATTCCCAGAGTCTTTAACCAGTTGATGCAGTATTCCTTCCAATATGCAAACCATTCCAGATCTGTGCCTGGCTCGCAGAAAAATTCCAGCTCCATCTGTTCAAACTCTCTGGTTCGGAAGGTAAAGTTTCCGGGAGTAATCTCGTTTCGGAAGGATTTTCCGATCTGGCCGATGCCGAAGGGGATCTTCTTTCTGGAGGTTCTCTGTACATTCTTAAAGTTTACAAAAATACCCTGAGCAGTCTCCGGTCTTAAATATACGGTATTCTTCGCATCCTCCGTTACGCCCTGGAAGGTCTTGAACATCAGATTGAACTGACGGATATCCGTAAAATCATGCTTGCCGCAGCTTGGACAGCAGATATTGTGATCCTCAATGTACTGCTTCATCTCCTCCTGGGACCAGCCGTCCACGGAGCCTTCGTTCTGGATGCCGTTTGCCTCCATGTAATCCTCAATCAGCTTGTCGGCACGGAATCTCTCCTTACAGGACTTGCAGTCCATCAGCGGATCGGAGAAGCCGCCTAAGTGGCCGGAAGCCACCCATGTCTGAGAGTTCATCAGAATTGCGCAGTCAACACCCACATTGTATGGGCTCTCCTGGACAAATTTCTGCCACCAGGCTTTTTTTACATTGTTTTTAAGCTCGACACCCAGGTTTCCATAGTCCCATGTGTTGGCAAGGCCGCCGTAGATCTCGGAGCCCGGATACACGAATCCTCTGGACTTCGCCAGCGCCACAATCTTCTCCATTGTCTTTTCCATAATGAATCCTCCTATTTCTGCGCTATTTTGTTGTAAATACGACAACTGAT
>JAHZAR010000053.1:4998-18620 GCA_019423835.1 Clostridiales bacterium
TGTGTCGCTGATTGTTTCCACACCGCTGCTCATATAGAGCACGGGCCCTTCTGTTTCCAGAACGCCGCCGCCCTGGACATTCACCGCCAGAGCGTTCTGCTCCTTTGTAATGTCAAGGCCTGACACTGTCTTGCCGTCCGCGGTCTGAAACTCTCCGGCCAGCCAGCCGGCCGTCCCTGCATCCGCAGCGCTTTTCACCTCAATGGATGTAAAAGAATTGCTGGTGTCCTCATTTTCATCACTCTGTCTGAATGCAATCAGATCTGCCGCGCTCCTGTAGCCGAATACGGCCGTCATCTCCCCGTCCTGCACAGAGCAGGAATCCAGAGATACGGGGTCTTTCTCCCCCTCTGAACCGCGGTTCTCTTCATTAAACCGCTCTGCCGCAGATTCCAGAAACTGCTTCAGCTCATCTGCATCTGCCTGAAAGGTTTCCTCTGTTTCCAGGACCAGCGCGCTTTTTATATCACCGTCCGAGGTGATATAGACACAGCTCCTGTCTGGTTCGAAGGAGCCTGCGCCGCCGGCCGAGCACCCGGCCAGAAGAAGCCCCGCGGCCGCGGCCGCAAGCATCAGCCTGGCTTTTTTCATATTCTGCCCTCCTGCAATCTTAGCAGCAAGGCGGTCTCTTCCCGCACTTCGCTGCAATATTTTTTTAGTATACCCGTTTTATTCCATCTTTTCAATATCTGAGCTCAGATTTTCTGCAGCCATTGGCAGCCGTCTATGTAACCACCCGCAAAATTTCCAGTGACCGGAATTCCCTGTCCACATACCTTCTCTTGTTGTCCTCCACGCAGCAGGCAAATTCCTCAAACACCGGTTCGGTCAGAAGAAAGGTATACAGCTTTTCAATCGGTGTGGAGATCACAAACTGCCAGGCGTAAAGGGCAGAATCGCTGATCTTTCTGTCGGGCGCTTCCCGGTACTCTCCCTCGATCGCCATAAGCCTCAGCTCAAAGATGCGCCTCACCAGCTTATTGGGAATCGCAGGTTTTAAAAGCGCCCGGAACGACTGGTAGAGAAGACGGATGGTTTCTGACTCATCTACATTCTCACGGCCGTAATATCCCGCAAACTCCGCAAAATAGGAGGCGTAGCAGGCGCACTCCATGTCTGACGCCAGCTCCTCAAAATAGTTTTCCACCTCCGCCCCATAGAGGTTATAGGCGTCCCGCCCCTCTGACAGTGAAAAAACGCCGAACACAAACGGCCTGCACGGAGCGCGCAGCTGGCTGGCCGCCCGCTTCGCCCCTCTCGCAAAACAGGTGATCTTTCCCCTCTCCTTGGTCAGAATGACCAGACGCTTGTCATAGTCTCCCACCGGGGATGCACTGATCACCATCCCGGTGGCCTGAATGAGCTCCCGCACGTTTTTTCACCTCCCTTCCCTTCTCCTGAAACACGGAAAGACAGCTCCGGGATCCTGGCACGCTAAATATCCTTCGGATTATATCCGTAATTTTTCATGAAGAGGTCGCTGTCTCTCCACTCCTTTCTGACCTTCACCCAGAGCTTTAAGTTTACCTGGGTGTCCATCAGATTGCCAATCTCTATCCTGGCGGCAGTCCCGATTTTCTTCAGCATGCTTCCGCCCTTTCCGATGATAATTCCCTTGTGGGAATCCCTCTCACAGACAATGGTGGCCTCAATATCGATCATCCCGTTTTTCCGCTCTGTCATCCGCTCGATGGTCACGGCGATCCCGTGGGGGATCTCGTCGTCCAGCATCCGGAGAGCTTTTTCCCGGATCAGCTCTGCGGCAATCTGGCGCATAGGCTGGTCTGTCACCGTATCCTCGTCATAGAACTGAGGTCCCTCCGGCAGGTATTTAAAAATACAGTCCTTCACAGCGTCAATATTTTTCTCCTTCAGGGCTGAGGCCGGAATGATCTCGGCAAATTCACATATATCCTTATAGGCTGTGATAAAGGTGAGAATATCTTCCTTGTTTTTGATGGTATCCGTCTTGTTGATCACCAGGATCACCGGCGTTTTTACCTTCTTCAGCTGCTCCGCAATGTGACGTTCCCCGGCTCCGATAAAGGTTGTGGGCTCCACCAGCCAGAGGATGACATCCACCTCCTTGAGGGTGTGTTCGGCCACACTCACCATATATTCTCCCAGCTTGTTTTTCGCCTTGTGGATTCCCGGTGTATCCAGAAAAATAATCTGTCCCCTCTCATCCGTGTACACCGTCTGGATCCTGTTTCTCGTGGTCTGGGGCTTATCCGATGTGATGGCAATTTTCTGCCCGATCAGATGGTTCATGAGGGTGGATTTTCCCACATTGGGCCGTCCGATCAGCGTCACAAAGCCCGATTTGAATTTCTGCTCCATGATTTCTCCTTTGTCAGTTTCGTCAGTTAAACAGATTTTTCGTCTCTCCGAACATCGCTCTCTCCGCCTGAATCTTCTCCGCGTTTCCGATCACACAGAAGCTGCCAGTCTTTAAGATCTCCCGGATGATCGGAGCCAGAGCGCGAATGTCCTCTTTTGTCACATTCAGGATTTCCTTCCGCTCTGTCCGCAGCATCTCGTCGGTAAGGCCGGAAAAATAGGCGGAATCTGCCTTGCTTCCCTTATACTGGGGAAGAAGGGGGACATCCAGATCGCTGATAGTTCCGATGACATACTTCGTCATATCCCTCTCATCAGCGTCAAACTCCTCCAGGTATTTGACTATTCCCTCATAGACTCTGTCTGTCTCTCTGAGATTTGGATCCCGGTAGGAAACGAAATATCCATCTCCTGTCCTTCCCGCTCCGTTCATCACGCCGTAGGCTCCTCCCTTGACGCGGACATTCAGCCACAGGTAATCGTAGCCGAGAATCACCTTCAAAGTCTTCAGAGCTCCCGTGTATCTGTACCCGCTTCCTGCAAAGGTGCCGCATCTGGCCACATAGTTGACCTGGGAGGAGGTCATAAAGCCCTCATTCCTGTTGTTCTTTACAGCAGTGAAGGAATACCTCTCTCCCCCTGTTTCCGGGAGCACATCCTTTAACTGTCTGAGGGAGGCCTTCATCCTCTCATACCCCTCGCTGTCTGCCGTAAAGCTCACCGTCATATTGTCAGAAGTAAAGAGCCTTTCTGCCGTTTCTCTGAGTTTTCCGGCAATCTCCTCCTTCCTCTTCTCAAAATTCCTGGCCAGATCTTCCAGGAACTGGTAATAAGCGATTCCTCCTGTCACATCGTTGTAGGCAGAAGCTGCGGAGAAGTAGGATGTGGCCCTTGTCACTGCCGCCGAATGGCCGGAAGCGTTTAACCGCATCTGTGCTCTGGATTTCGTCTCATTGATAATCTCTGACAGCCGCTTTGTATCGTGAAATACAGAGGTTTTCAGAATCTCCCCCAGAATGGAGAAGCCGAAATCCAGCTTCTCATAGAGGACTCTCACGCTGGCTGCAAACATGCCGGTAAAGTCACCGCTGTTTTCCAGTGATGGATAGGAGATCACGCTGAAGTTTACGCCGCCGCTGTTTAAGTTAATCTCGTCCGCCAGCTCGCTGTAGCTGTAGTTCTCCGTACTCACATAGCCGAGAACAGATTTTAAAAGCCCCACATAGGCCATATCCTCTGCCGGAATCCGGCTGGTGTCAAAGAGAAGACGCAGATACCCGATCCCTGAGGTAAACAGGTTGTGGAACAGCACCTTCGTTCCCTCTTCCTCTCTCACACTGAGCACCAGTTTCTCCGGCTCCCTCTCAATGTCCTCCCTGCGAAGCAGGGGGATCTTCTCCAGATCTTCTTTCGGAGACGGGGTATCCTGATACTCCTTGAGCTCTCTCGTAGCCCTGACAATGGCGGCCCTCTCCTCGTCCGTCAGGCTCTCTCTGTAGGCAGCCAGCCGCTCTGCCAGCTTTCTGTCCTCCTCAGCAGTCATATTTTTCCTCGGGCTGACCAGAACCACAGCCGAGGAAGGATTATCCAGAAGATACGTCCGGATCAGCTCCTCAAAGTATCCCTCTCCTGCTGCTTTTTTGAGGAATTCAAAGCTATCCCCGTACTCCAGATGCATCAGAGGATCTCCGCCGTAGAGCCAGCTGTCCAGGCACTGAAGGCCATACATCAGCCCTTTTGGGGCAGAGCCAAAGTCCGCCTCCCGGCAGCGGAACTCGTAGTAATTGATTCCTGCAAGCAGGCTCTTCTGATTCAGTCCCTGATCGGCCAGTCTGCGCAGAGTTCCCTCCACCACAGCCAGAAACTCTCCCTTCTGCTCTCTGTCCGCATCCTTTGCGATAACGGAGAAATACGGCTGCAGAATTCCGTTTTCATATCCTCCGAGAATATCCTGTCCGATTCCCGCATTCAAAAGCTCTGTCTTTAAAGGCGCTCCGGGTGCATCGATGAGGACATACTCCAGCACCTGGAAAGCCAGATAATGGATGGGATTCAGTCCCTCCCCGGCCAGAGACGTGACAGAAAGATAGGTTGCATGCTCCTCTGACTCCCCCTCTGTGATGGGATAAAAAATCTCTCTCTCTGCCGGCGCGACAAAAGCCCTCTGCTTCCTGATCTCTGAGTCTGCCGGCTGTCTGTCGTACTTTGACAGATACTCCCGGTCGAGCCACTCCAGCTTCTCTGCCATATCCATATCCCCATAGAGGTAGATGTAGCTGTTGGAGGGATGATAGTAGGTTCTGTGGAAGTTTAAAAATTCCTCATAGGAAAGCTGCGGGATCACCGCCGGATCGCCGCCGGACTCATTGCCGTAGCAGGTTTCCGGAAACAGGACGTTTCTCGTATACCGATCCAGAACACTCTCTGGGGAGGAAAAGGCTCCTTTCATCTCATTGTAAACCACTCCATTTAAAGTCAGAGGGCTGTCCTCGGTCTCCATCTCGTAATGCCATCCCTCCTGGCGGAAGATCTTTTCCTCCCGGTAGATATTAGGGTGAAGCACTGCATCCATGTAGACGTCCATCAGGTTCTGAAAATCCTTCTCATTGCAGCTGGCCACCGGGTAAACCGTCTTGTCCGGATAGGTCATGGCATTCAGAAAGGTATTCAGGGAACCCTTCACCAGCTCCACAAAGGGATCCTTTACGGGAAATTTTTCAGAACCGCAGAGTACGCTGTGTTCCAGGATGTGGGCAACTCCCGTGCTGTCTGCGGGAGGAGTCCTGAAGCCGATGCAGAACACCTTGTTCTCATCGTCATTGGAGAGAAGGAACACTCTGGCCCCTGTCTTTCTGTGCTCCAGAATATACCCTTCTGAATTCAGCTCTTTTACCTGCTTTTCAGTTATGAGGCGGTATGCCTCCAACTCACTGACTTTTTTCATGCTATCTTCCTTTCCTGATTTTGTTTGCCTTTTATGAATATTTTCATGAGTCATTTCTATTGTCTGAGCGTATTTATATACTTTGTGTAAATATTATTCTATATATTTCCCATAAATTTGTCTTTTAATATGGCAAAGCACTCGCGAAGCCACAGATTCGGGATCAGAAGCGGATCGGACGGGGCCGAAATCCCATAGACATTTCTGACTCCCTGCTTCTTCGCGATGGCCTTGGCCCGGAACAGGTGGAAATCACTGGTGAGAATGCCGATGTGAATGGAGTCCAGCTCATCGCCGGGCGCGTAGGCATTCTCCCCCACCTCCTTGAAGATCTCACGGAACACACTCTCCTTCCACTTCTCCTGGCTGCGGATCACCTCCAGGCTGTACCTGATATTCTCCCTGGTACTGGAGGAGCGGGTTTCCACGAGAAGCTGGGTCTCCGGCACACCGTTGTATCTCAGATACGCATACATAACCTCTGCCTCCGCGATCTCCTCGTCCTTTCCCCTGCCGCCGGACAGCACCAGAAAGGTATTGGGGTTGTTCTCCGCATAATCAATCGCCCGATCGAGCCTCTTCTTGAGCGAATTGCTGGGCTGTGTTCCATTTATCTTTGCTCCCAGCACAATGACATAGTCCATGCTCTTTTTGGTGGAAGTTAAAATTCCTGTGCCGATGAGCACCAGAACTACAGCAATCACAGCCGCAGACGCCCCGAGAAACGTCACCGCCGACACCACAGGCCAGACGGGGATCTGTTCCCTGTGGCTTAAATAATAATGTCTGCCGGCGGCCAGAAATCCGAAGAGTGCCGCGCAAAACGGCCAGAACAGGGAAAATGAAACAGAAAATCCTGTGGAAAGCACAATCCCTCCATAATATAAAAGGCAGAGCCCTGCCGCCGCTTCCAGTATCACGGTCATGATCCTTCCTCCTTTGTCTCCCTACTGTCCGTCTGGAACACCTTTCCCTCGAATGGGTAAAAAAGGGGTGCAAAACCGGCAGTCCTGCCATTTCGCATCCCCCAAGCCGGATGAGAGCGGCTCAGAAGCCGGCTATTCGCCCGCCTGCGTCCTTCCCGCTTCATCCTCATTATATTCGCTTCTTCTCAAAATATCATACGGCTCCGGCGAGACAGAAAGTCTTACCCTCAGCCTCTGTTTCGGGTGAGGCGCACTTTCCATCTGCACACCCTCCTCATCACAGATCGCTTCCACTGAGACAGGGACATTGCGCCCGTCCGGCTTCATGATTTCCATGGACTCTCCCACTGAAAACTTGTTTTTCTGCTCCATGAAGAAACTGCCGTCCCCGCAGACCTTCTCCACCGTTCCGATGTAGGTATAGTTTTTCACATAGGTGTTGCTGTCGTAAATCTGAGCGTCGGAGTCTGGCTTGTGGAAATAAAAGCCCGTCGTAAATTCACGGTAGGTACATTTTCCAATCTCAGCCTTGTACCACTCCATATTTTCCCGGTATTTTTCCGGGCTTTCCAGATAATCATCAATGGCCTTTCTGTAGGTGCGGGCCACCGTGGCCACATAGAGGGCCGTCTTCATCCGCCCCTCAATCTTGAAGCTGTCAATGCCCGCCTCAATCATCTCCGGAATATACTCAATCATGCACAGATCCTTGGAGTTGAAAATAAAGGTTCCCCTCTCATTTTCATAAACCGGAAGGTACTCTCCCGGCCGCGTTTCCTCCACCACTGAATACTTCCATCGGCAGGGATGGGTGCAGGCTCCCTGATTGGCGTCTCTCCCGACAAAATAGTTGCTTAAGAGGCAGCGCCCGGAGTAGGAAATGCACATGGCTCCATGGATAAAGCTCTCGATTTCCATGTCCTCAGGGATTCTTTCACGGATCTGGCGGATCTCCTCCAGGGAGAGCTCCCTGGCTGTTACCACCCGCTTTGCGCCAAGGCTGTACCAGAACAGGAAGGTTTCGTAGTTCGTGTTGTTGGCCTGGGTGCTGATATGGATCTCCATGTCCGGCAGCATCCTTCTCGCAATGGCAAAGACGCCGGGATCAGAGATAATGAGGGCATCCGGCCTGATTTCCCTGAGCTCCTCAAAATACTGCTCCACACCTGCCAGATCGTCATTGTGAGCCAGAATATTGGCAGTGACATAGACCTTCACCCCGCGCTCGTGGGCAAAGGCAATTCCCTCCCTCATATCCTCATTTGTAAAGTTCTTCGCTTTTGCCCGAAGTCCGAAGGCCTCGCCTCCGATATAGACGGCGTCAGCTCCGTAAATGACAGCTGTCTTCAGCACGTCCAGACTTCCGGCCGGAATTAAAAGCTCCCGTTTTCTCATCTATTTTTCCTCTGATTCATATTCATTTATTTTAAAGCTTCCGGGCGCACCGGTTCTGCCCCCTTCTGCCGCCTTACGCTGACCGTCACCCCGTCACCGATGGGGATCACGGAGGTCTCAAACTCCTCCATATGGGTCAGTGTATACAGATACTCCCGCATCCTGGCGTGTATCGTTCTGTTTCTTCGCTCCACCGCGTAGCGCGACTCAATCAGATCTCCATCCTGAAGCACATTGTCAGAAACCAGCACGCCGCCCTGAGGCAGCAGCCTTACCGTCATAGGCAGCCAGTGAAGGTACTGTCCCTTAGCCGCATCCATAAAGATAAAATCGTAAGGTCCTTTCAGGGTTTTCAGAAACTCCTCCGCATCCCCTTCCAGAAGGCTAATCCTGTCCTCCATGCCGGCTTTTCTGAAATTTTCCCTGGCAGCCGGAAGGCGCTTTCCATATTTTTCTATAGTTGTGATATGGCAGTCCTCCGGCATCACGCGGCTCATCAGCAGGGCAGAGTACCCCACCGCCGTTCCCACCTCCAGGATACTCCTCGGGCGTTTCATGGCCACCAGGGTCTTCAGGAGAGCAGCCGTTTCCTTCCTGATAATGGGAACACGGTTCTTTACTGCCTCCTCCTCGATCGAGTCGAGAAGGGCACCGTTCCCCTGATCCAGGGAATGGAGATAGGAGATAATTCTCTCATTTACGATCATGACGCCTCCTTTCCCGCTTCCTCTGCCTCCGGGCCCTCGCTCAGCATCTGCAAAATCTCCATAGAGGTCTGAGTGGTGCGGAAGGTGTAGGTTCCCGGATGGATCTCATACTCATAGAGGATGGATTCGATCAGAAAGACATACGTGTCGGGTATCAGCCCCTTTTCTTCCAGGAGCTTCCCCGTTTCCATGACGGACATGCCGTCCTCCACCGTCACCTGTCTTGCGGGTCCTTCCCCGCTTTCCATGGGGGTCGGGTCAAAGATTTCGTGGCCGAAGCTGTACCCTCTGGTGACTCCCTCATACATCAGGATGCACACAAGGGCCAGCAGAATCAGCTTCAGCGATACATTTATCACAGTTCCCGTCACCCGGTTGATTTCCCTCGTTGTACGGCTCATATCTCACTTCCTCGCAGTCATCTGCCCGGCTGTCCCGACCGGCTGTCCTGTCACAGCTCTCTGCGGTGTTCCGGCTGTCTTTTGCATGGCAATTTCGGCAGACGCCTATACCTCCATGATAATCGGAAGGATCATGGGGTTCCTCTTCATTCTCTTCCAGAGGAAATCACTTAAGCTGTCGCGAATAATATTCTTAATCTTGCCCCAGTCGCTTACATGGCGCTTTAAGCAGTCCTGAACAGCTGCGTCCACAACTGCCTGGGCCTCATCCATCAGATCCTCTGACTCTCTCACATAGACAAAGCCCCTTGAGACGATATCAGGCCCTGCCAGGAGCTGATTGCTGTATTTTTCCAGGGTCAGGACAACCACAATGATACCGTTCTGAGCCAGATTCTGGCGGTCTCTCAGAACAATATTGCCCACGTCGCCGATTCCCAGTCCGTCCACCAGGATTCCCCCTGCCTGCACATGGTCAACCGTCTTATACCCCTCTTCTCCGATCTCGATCACATCGCCGGAGGACATGATGATCACATTCTCCTTGGGAATCCCCATGGACTCGGCTAACTTCTTCTGAGCCATCAGATGACGGTACTCGCCGTGAACCGGGATCGCAAACTTCGGACGCACCAGAGAGTAGATGAGCTTGATCTCCTCCTGACAGGCATGTCCTGAAACGTGGGTATCCTGGTTAATCACCTCTGCGCCTTTCATGGACAGTTCGTTGATCACTCTGGATACAGCCTTCTCATTGCCGGGAATCGGTGTGGAGCTTAAGATCACCACATCCCCCGGCATAATGGAAACCTTTCTGTGAAGGTTTGCCGCCATTCTGGAAAGGGCCGCCATGGACTCGCCCTGGCTTCCTGTGGTAATCAGAACCGTATCCTCCGGCCTGTAATTTTTCAGATGCTCAATATCAATCAGCGTTCCCTCCGGTATGTCAATGTAGCCCAGCTCACTGGCCGTCCCGATCACATTGACCATACTGCGGCCTTCGATCACGACCTTTCTGCCGTATTTGCAGGCAGAGCTGATGATCTGCTGCACGCGATCCACATTGGAAGCAAAGGTCGCCACGATGATCCGGTTATTCTGATGCTCCGCAAAGATCGCGTCAAAGGTCTTGCCTACTGTGCGCTCCGACATGGTAAATCCCGGGCGTATCGCGTTGGTGCTGTCGCACATGAGCGCCAGGACGCCCTTCTTTCCAAGCTCCGCAAACCGCTGAAGATCAGCCGGCTCTCCGAATACAGGTGTATAGTCGATCTTGAAATCTCCCGTGTGGACGATAATGCCCGCCGGTGTGAAAATAGCCAGCGCAGAGGCATCCACAATACTATGGTTGGTCTTTACAAACTCCACGCGGAAGCATCCCAGGTTGATAGACTGTCCGTGCTTTACCACCTTCCTCTTAATCGTGCGCAGCATATTGTGCTCTTTCAGCTTGTGCTCAATCAGCCCAATGGTCAGCTTAGTCCCGTATACCGGCGCGGGAATATCCTTCAGCACATAGGGAAGGGCGCCGATATGATCCTCATGTCCGTGTGTAATCACAAAACCCTTCACCTTGTCAATATTGTTTTTCAGGTAGGTGACATCCGGAATTACCAGGTCGATTCCCAGCATATCATCGCTTGGAAAGGCAAGTCCGCAGTCCACTACAATAATACTGTCCTCATACTCGAAGGCCGTCATATTCATTCCGATCTGCTCCAGGCCTCCGAGAGGAATAATTTTTACCTTGTTGTTTTTCGTGTCCTTTTTCAATAAATTGCACCTCCGCTGTCTTATTCAATCTCAATTCCCATGTCGCCCATCAGCTCATTGAAAATTCTCGAGAGGTAGTCAAGCTCGCCGTCCTCCTCTACAAATTCATATACCGCCTCGGCGTCCTCTGGTTTTGATTTATCCTTAAGAAGGTAACAGTCGCCGTCCCCCTCTTTGGAATCTGTCACTAACAGGAAATTTTCCCCGTTTAATTTTGTTTCCTCCAGAACATAAAAATCGATGGGTTCCCCCTCTTCTGACTGAAGTGTGATTTTGTTCTCAATCTCATCTATCTTATCAAACATATTTTCCATTTTATCTCCCTGGCTTTCCGCTTTTTCTGATTTTCTCTTTCTCCGCTATTCTGATCTTTCCGTTTTTTTCTTCCGGCTCTGAAATTCTGAAGTTCCGTTTTCATTTCCTTTTCTTATCCAAAGCCCGGCCCTTTTCCTTACTGTCTCTGTAAGTCGAGATATCCCTGCAGAATCAGCGCAGCGGCCACCTTGTCGATCACAGCCTTTCTGTTTTCCCTGCGGACCCCGCTCTCCATCAGCATACGCTCTGCTGCAATGGTAGTCAGACGCTCGTCCCACAGGATGACCGGTTTTCCTGTACGCCGTTCCAGCATTTCCTTAAATCTCTCTGTCTTTTCCGCCCGCTCTCCTGCCGTATTGTTCATATTTTTAGGATACCCCAAAACAATGGCCTCAATCTGGTATTCCCTGATCAGTTCCTCGATTCTCGCACAGGTCCGGCGCAGCTTATTCTCATCCTTCCTGACAATAGTCTCCACCCCCTGGGCCGTAAGCCCAAGCGGATCGCTGACTGCGACACCTGTAGTCTTGGAACCAAAATCCAGTCCCATAATTCTCATTTGATATTTCTCCATAACAAAACAAGCTGGCATGACGCCAACTGTCCTGCTCTTCCCTGTTTTATTTTCTGCCGTACACTCGCTCGCTCCGGAAGATTCTCTGTATCCAAAAGCGGGCAGACTATCCCCTGCACGTGCCGGACCGGACCGGCAGGGCGGGCTCTCCTCTGAGCGATTCTGTGCACCGGGCTGCATTCCCAGCCCTGCGCCCTGTATCCCGGATCCGGATTCAGACATATATCAGCGCAGACGTGTCTCCACGTAATTCTTCATCAGCTCTTCCAGAATTTCGTCACGTTCCACTTTCATAATCAGGCTTCTGGCACTCTTATGGCTGGTAATATAGGTCGGATCCCCCGACATAATATATCCCACAATCTGGTTGATCGGATTGTACCCCTTCTCTGTCAGCGCACGGTATACCTGCTCAAGAACCTGGCTCACTTCCAGTTTTGTATCATCCTGTACTGTTTTAAAAAACTGTGTATTTTTCATATCACCCATGGTTATCACTCACGTCCTTTAGCTACTCTCATTTATTCTAACCCAAAATATTCCATTCGGCAAGAAAAATCTTTCTTAATTTTTTGACAACTCATTCCCCAAAACCGAAAGATTTGGCAAAGCGCAGTGCAGATCAGACACAAGGATCATCCTCTGTTCTTTTACCTATTTTTCCCTGAGAAACAGGATTTCATCCGTCACCATGCGCTCCATCACACCGCGGACTGTCACATTTTTAAGGCCCTTTCTGTACGGCACCACAGCTTTTACGTACTGGCGGGTATGGCCTACCATGTAATCTTCCCCGTCCACTGAGATTCTCTCTTCCAGGAGTACCTCCTCCTCCTTTCCCAGAAACGATCTGCGGTACTCCAGGGACATCTGCTCCTCAAGCGCAAGCAGAATATCGCTTCTTTCAGCCTTCTTCTGTTCCGGCACCTGTCCTTCCATGACAGCGGCCCTTGTACCCTCACGCCTGGAATATTTAAAAATGTGCATCTCATAGAAATGAATTTTCTCTAAAAACTGTCTTGTCTCCTCAAACTCTTCCTCCGTCTCCTGGGGGAAGCCTACAATCACATCTGTGGTAATTGCCGGATGATCAAAATAACTTCGCAGAATTTCACAGCGAGCTTCATAATCCTCTGTAGTATAGTGACGGTTCATACGCTTTAAGGTCTCCCCGCATCCGCTCTGAAGAGAGAGATGGAAATGAGGGCAGAAGGATTTCAGCCCTGCAAGTGTTTTCGCAAACTTCTCTGTGATAATACGGGGTTCCAGGGAGCCGAGACGGATTCTCTCAATCCCCGGTATCCCGTCCAGGCGGACAATCAGAGACAGCAGATCCGGAGCCGTCTCCGGAGCCTCTGCCTCCTTCTTAAAGTCTGCCCCGTAGGAGCTTAAATGAATGCCTGTCAGCACAATTTCCCTGTAGCCTGAGGCTGCCAGAGCCTCCACCTCCTGCACCACATCCTCCATAGGACGGCTTCTTACACGGCCTCTCGTGTATGGAATAATACAGTAGCTGCAGAACTGGTTGCAGCCATCCTGTACCTTGATAAAGGCCCTCGTGTGATCGGCGATCTTTCTGATATGCAGCTTCTCATATTCGCTGGTCTTTCCAATATCAATGATATCATCTGTCCCTTCATGCTCGTTAAAGTACCGCTCCAACACCTCCACCAGATCCTTTTTTCTGTTGTTCCCAATCACCAGATCGACAGCCTCATCTTTTTTCAGCTCTTCTCCCGCTGCCTGTACGTAGCAGCCTGCTGCCACAACCACTGCTGAAGGATTCATCTTCTTTGCCCGGTGGAGCATCTGCCTGGACTTTTTATCTGCCACGTTCGTGACGGAACAGGTATTGATCACATACACATCCGCCCCCTCCCGAAAGGGGACAATCTCATACCCTGCATCCTCAAGCATCTGCTGCATGGCCTCTGTTTCATAAGCATTTACCTTACATCCCAAATTGTGAAGGGCGGCTTTTCTCATTTCTACGCTTCCTTTCTGTAGCTTCATTCTATCTTTCGCTGTATCGGAACACAATATTTTTGCTTCCACGCTCTTGCCGTCTCTGGCTCCCCGGTATGCGGGGGCCTTTTGCTCTCTTCTGACAGTTCTGATTATTTTACCAGCTGTGCAGAAGAAAGTCTATATAAAATTGAGATTTTGCCATGTTTGAGGGGGGCTTAGCCGCCGGCAGGCATAAAAAAGCAGAAGTCATCTGTTCTGTGGCTTCTGCTGTGGCTGTTC
>JAHZAR010000054.1 GCA_019423835.1 Clostridiales bacterium
CCTGATGGTCAGCGAGATCGGGCTTGGGGCAGAGTGGCTGGAGCGCCACAGTGCGGAGGAGGTAAAGGCGGTAGTGGACCGGTGTGAGGAGGCAGGGATTAATATTCTGGACTGCTGGATGCCGGAGCCAAAAGTGCGCTCCAACATAGGAGCGGCCATAAGAGGGCGGCGGGACAGATGGATTATCCAGGGCCATCTGGGCGCTACCTGGCAGAATGGTCAGTATGTGAGAACAAGGGACATGAAATGGGTGAAGGAGGCATTCTCGGACCTCCTGGCCAGACTGGAAACAGACTATATTGATCTGGGGATGCTCCACTTTGTGGATGAGATCAGGGAATTTCATCAGGTCATGGAAGGAGAATTTTACGCTTATGCGGCTGAACTCAGGGCCCAGGGGGTGATCCGCCATATCGGATTGAGCACGCACAACCCGGAGGTAGCGGCTCTTGCGGCAAAGAGCGGAAAAATAGAGATGCTTCTGTTTAGTGTCAACCCTGCCTTTGACATGCTTCCGGCCAGCGAAGATATGACGGAATATTTCAGGGAGGACTACGGGGAGGAGCTGGGCGGAATTGCGCCTGAGCGGGCGCAGCTTTACAGTCTCTGTGAGCAGCTGGGAGTGGGAATGACGGTTATGAAGGGATATGCAGGAGGAAGGCTGTTTTCAGCTGAAACCTCACCCTTTAAGACGGCCCTGACCCCGGTTCAGTGTATCCATTATGCGCTGACAAGGCCGTCAGTAGCCAGCATACTGGCAGGCTTTGACACACCGGCCCATGTAGACAGTGCAGTGGCTTATGAGACAGCCACAGAGGAGGAGAAAGATTATGCAAGCGTTCTGGCCAAGGCGCCGGCCCACGCCTATTACGGCCAGTGCACCTACTGCGGGCACTGCGCGCCCTGTCCCAGGGGAATTGATATAGCCATGGTCAATAAGCTTTGTGATCTGGCAAAAATGCAGCCCGAAGTTCCCGGGACTCTCAGGGCGCATTATGAAGGGCTGTCCGCCAATGGAGGTGACTGTATTTCCTGCAAAAGCTGTGAAGCGAGATGTCCCTTTGGAGTGCCGGTGTCAGAAAAAATGCAGGAGGCTCACAGGCTGTTTGAGGGGACAGGGAGATAAGAAAGAAGAGAGGAAGACGGTTCACATTATCATTGACTAACCTGCATTTTAGCTCTTATGATGAAGTCAGGAGGCGGTATTATGCAGGCATTGGCAGAGACAAGACCAGGAGAGGTGTACAAGATTAAATGGATGTTCGGGACGCCGGAGATTCTGGATTTTATGAAAAGTCACCACATCGAGGAGGGACGCCGGATTCAGGTGATTCAGTCCTGGGGCGGCGCAGTGATCGTGGGCACAGAGGATGAGAGAGTCGCAATAAGCAGAGACCTTGCAGAGAAAATTAAGGTATAGGGCCAGCAGACCAGGCGAACGAGCAGTCAGCATCAGGGAAGAAACAGCAGAAATGCATGGTTCTTCCCTCTTTTTGTGCAGACAGCGGCAGACGGATTTGTTCGAATACTCACGTAACGGCCGGAGCGGTAACGAGTAAGCCCAAAAGTGTGCTCCACTCCGCTGCTGCAAAGAAAATCCGCCTGCGTTTTTCAGGTATTAACAGTCCTTCCAGTCCGAATGGGTTTCTGCCGGGGAACGTCCGTTTTCCTGGGTTTTTAAAAGCTGTTCTGTCAGCTCTGACACGATTTTCTGGAAATCCGGAGTCAGACGGGCAAACTGTCTGGCCTGCTGGATGGCAGTGGTGTCAAGGACAGGCCCGGCGTCCTCCTCCGGGGAGAAACCGGTTTCCAGAAGGAAATCGCCGGAGGTGTGGAGGATAGCGGAAAGCTGCTTGATTTTGGCAACATCCGGGGAACGTTTTCCTGTTTCATATCCGCAGTAGGTACTGTTTGTGATCCCCATTGCATCGGCTACCTGCTGCTGCGTATATCCCATGGAAATGCGGGCCTTCTTTAATTGTTCGGGGAAGCTCATAAATAATTACCTCGTTTTTTTAAAGCATACCATAAGGTTGGCGAATCGTCAATAAATGTAAGAGTAATATTAGAGTGTTGGTGATATATAAATAAAAAGCCGGTTAATTTGGCAAAATGACAAAAAACGGGGGGATGGTACCGCCCGTCTGCTGATTTGAGGGCACCAAAACGTATATCCATCTGACAGACAGGCAGATGAAAAGATTCACACAGGACCGGCGGCGCAGCTCACAAAGGGAGGGGTGGCTGCCCGGATAAAAGAACCTGTGGAAGGATACGGTAAAAATTCCGTTGTATTTCACGGCTTCGTCTGTATAATAGAATGTGGAAAAGAACTGCCGTGATATTGGCAGAGTACATAAGACGAGCGGCATGGGAGGAAATAATGGGATTTTTCAGCAGAAGAAGAGGAACGCGCAGATATGAGGCGGGAGAGCTTCTATTCTGTAGGGAGATTTTGGGAATACAGATGATCGACAGAATTTCAGAGCTTTTAGAAGAGGAGGCGGAAGTGTCGGGTAATACTCTGACGTTCCGGGTGAGGGGAATGGAGCTCTCCTTTGCAGCTTTTGGGACAGGTGACGAGGGGGAAGCAGGAGTGTATGCCAGGCGGGAGCTGGACGGCATCCGGGATTACTTCAGGCAGGTGGACACAGAAAATATGGACACATTGAGGAACCTGATGTTTGTTCTGGGAAGATGCCAGGGGATTGTGAGGGTGAACTATTCGTTTGATCAGAGAAATGCCAGGGCGGATCAGGAGAGGATCACAGCTGCTGAGAGTATGATTGGCGAGGTGCTGAGAGGCATGAGCGCAGTGATAACGAAGGGGGGCGAGGCGATTGCCGGAGCCGACGGGAAAGTGATTCTGGATGGAAATGGAAAGAGTGAGGTGAAGTCTTTTCTGCCGCCTCTGGAGGATACGTCCCGGGAGGACAGAAAAAAAGGCATCCCGGGAGAAGGGCTGGAGAGAAGAAAAAGAAGTGTGATGGAGCTGCGCCGCCGCCAGATCCATGTGCCTCTCTGGCTTCCTGTGCTGGAGACGCAGGACAGAACCCGGGCGCGGGCAAAAAGGCAGGTATGCGGAAGAGCCGCCGCTCTTCTGACAGTGGCTCTCTACTCGGAATGTCTTCTGGGAGAGGGGATGAAGGTTGCGCAGGCGAGAGCGTTTGTCAGGGAAATTATCGAGCATTTCCGGGCAGATGAATTTTTCTCCCCAGCGGAGAAGGCGTATCTGGAGGACGATTTCTCAGATGAGGCCATGAGAATTCACTTCTCCTGGCAGTATGAAAACCTGTATGTCATGGAGTGGGCTCTTGGTATGTTTGACCGTCTGGAGTGGCCGGAGAAAATCTGCGACGTAGGGGAATGTGTGAGAAAAATGAGGGAGTTTGACAGCTTTTCTGAGTTTGAACAGGCAGTAAAACTCAGGTCTAAACGGGAGCTGCTCGACGCGGCGGACTTTATCTACCGCCTGGACTGGGCCTGCACAGATGCGGGGCTCAACGGATTCCCGCCTCCGGGAAGGATTCTTCCGGAGGTTGTAAGAGAAAGACACCGCGCTCTTTTCTGGGCAGCAGGCTGTGGGACAGCAGAGGCAGAGGAAGAGTGGAAGGGCCAGGAGGACAGGAGTGCAGGCTGGGACCGGGTAGATCTGTCCACGTAGGAGGCAGATTTCAGAGAGCAGAAATTATACGGTGCTCCCGTGGGCAGAGGATTGCAGGCTGACTTTCTGGGTATAACTCAAAATTTATCTAAAATTCATTGTATTTATTTGTTATTTATAGTATAATATGAACTAATCAATGCAGAACGTCTAATGCCGTAAGCCGCGGCAGCGGGAGAACCAATTTTTTGGGGTGAATTTGCAGCAGATTTAAGCACAGATGCGTCCGGGCTTTGAAATTTCTGCCATAGGAAACCTTCTTTTCCGAACCCGTCAGCTAATCTCGCAGACATTGGAAGGATTTGCGTATCTGGCAATACGTCTTATTTTCTTTACACGTTTTTCAGAAACCTTTCGCCGCCTGCACTTCGGGCGGTTTTTCTTTTCTGTATTGTATGTTGCTTCAGACAGGCCGGACGGCCTATGGGAACTGGACATGCAGGAGGGTGAGCAGATGATTGAATTCAAACATGTTTCCAAAACCTTTCACGGTAAAAAGATAATTGATGACATCAGCTTTCAGATCCCGGACGGGGAGTTTGTGGTTCTCCTGGGAGAGAGCGGATGCGGCAAAACCACGACCTTAAAGATGATTAACAAGCTGATACTGCCTTCGGACGGAACGGTAGAGATCAATGGGCGGGACATCTCCCATATGGATACCATTGCGCTCAGGAGGCGCATGGGATATGTGATCCAGCAGATTGGTCTGTTTCCCCATATGACAATCAGGGAAAATATTGAGATTATCGCGCGGATGAAGAGTAAGGACAAGGACCGGATGGAGGAGAATGCCGTCCGCCTGATGAATATGGTAAACCTGGATCCGGCTACTTTCATGGATGCTTACCCGTCGGAGATGTCAGGGGGGCAGCAGCAGAGGGCCGGCGTTGTGAGAGCCTTTATGGCAGATCCTGAGATTATTCTGATGGATGAGCCGTTTTCAGCCCTGGATCCGATTACCAGGACACAGATTCAGAACGCTCTGATAGACATGCAGGCGGCGTTAAAACGGACGATCGTGTTTGTCACCCACGACATGGACGAGGCCATCCGCCTGGCTGACCGAATCTGCATTATGGAGGCCGGCCGGATCACTCAGTTTGACACCCCGGAAAATATTCTGAAGAATCCGGCCAACGATTTTGTGCGCAACTTCATCGGTCCAAAGAGAATCTGGACCTCGCCGGAGTTTATCAAGACAAGAGATATTATGATTTCGGATCCAGTGTGCTGCCATCCGAAGATGCCGATTTTCAAGTGTATTGAAACCATGGGACGCAAAAAGGTAGATACACTGATGATCACAGATCAGAAGGGAAGACTGTACGGTGTCCTGTTTGCAGAGTCTCTGATTGGGGTTCATGAGATCAAACGTCCGGCGGAGGATTTCATGTACCGGGAATTCACCTCTGTCGGGCCGGACAGCTCCATTGTGGATCTGCTGACTCTGTTTGATGAGCATCACCTGTCCACCCTTCCGGTGGTAAACAGCCAGGGAATCATTGAGGGACTGATCACAAGAAGTACCCTGATCAATACCCTGAGCCGCCAGTTTATCACTGATTCAGGAAAGGAGGAGTCATAATGAAGCTGTTTGCAGATTTGATTGAATACTTCAGCTCATCCAGTCAGGAGATTCTCTCCCTTCTGGTGGAGCATATTGAGCTTACGGTGCTGGCTCTTGTGGCGGCCATCCTGATCGGTGTTCCCCTGGGAATCCTGATTGCCTATATACGGCCTGCCAGCAAGCCTGTTCTGGCCTTTGCCAACGTCGTGCAGGCAGTGCCCAGTATGGCTCTTCTGGGCCTTGCCATCCCGGTGTTTGGAATTGGA
Organism: Clostridiales bacterium; assembly: GCA_019423835.1. GTDB lineage: Bacteria > Bacillota > Clostridia > Lachnospirales > Lachnospiraceae > Otoolea. The sequence continues at coordinate 5,501 of JAHZAR010000054.1, forward strand.
ATGAAGCCGGCCATCTTTCTGGTTGTCATCTATTCTCTGCTTCCGATTATCAAGAATACGTATGCAGGGCTTATGAATATCAGTGAGCAGATGCTGGAGGCGGCAGAGGGTATCGGACTCACCAAGAGCCAGATCCTGTTTAAGGTAAGGCTTCCCATGGCGCTTCCTGTAATTATGACAGGTGTGCGGATTTCTGCAGTTTCCGCGGTAGGCCTTATGACTCTGGCGGCCTATGTGGGCGGCGGCGGACTGGGATACCTGGTATTCTCCGGAATCAGAACAGTCAGCAACGTGATGATCCTGGCAGGAGCCATTCCGGCCTGTATTCTGGCGCTTCTGGTGGATCGGGTGTTCGCGGCCATAGAAACAATTGTGACGCCTGTGAGCCTTCTGGAAGGCAAGAATAAGGATGAGAAGAAACGGCGTAAAAAGAGGGAGTGCGTGGTTATCGCAGTGGCTGTTATCCTTCTAGCAGCACTGTTTTCGGCAAGTCTCTTCCAGGGGAAAAAGACAGCCGATCTCAGAATTGCCAGCATGGATTTCTCGGAGAATGAAATTTTTGCCTATATGCTCTCAGAGGCCATCGAGCGGGATCTGGGAATTGATGTGGAAACCATTCCGGATCTGGGAGCAGGCTCTGTCTGCCTGTCTTCCATAGAGAGCGGGGAGATCGACGGGTATGTGGATTACACGGGAACTCTTTATGTGAATATCCTGAAGAATCCGGCCAGCTCTGACGTAGATCAGGTCTACATGGACTCTGTTGAGGGGATGAAGGAGCAGTACGGTCTGGATGTGCTCAATTCTCTGAATGTCAATAATACTTACACGCTCTCCACTACGAAGGAGATTGCAGAGCAGTACGGACTGAAGACGATCAGCGATCTGAAAAAGATCGGCGGACCTGTCACGATCTGCTCGACTCTGGCATTTATGAACCGTGAGGACGGTCTTCTGGGTGTGGAGGACAGATACGGAATTCAGTTCAATAAGGTAGGAGTGGACGGATCTGCCAGGTACACAGCCCTGATGAGCGGAGAGGGCCAGGTAATCGACGCCTACTCCACAGACGGCCTGCTGAAGAAATTTGACCTGGCAATTCTGGAGGACGACCAGGGCGTGTTCCCGCCATATTATGCAGTCCCCGTATTCCGTGAGGAGATTATGGAACAGTATCCGGAGATTGCAGATGTCACAGAGGCTCTGGCGGGCGTGCTGTCCACAGACACTATGGCAGAATTAAACTATCTGGTAGATGAGGAAGGCCAGAAGGCGGAGGAGGTTGCCCACAATTTCCTTGCTGAGAACCTGCCGGAGTATGCGAGAAAGTAGTGGGAGGGAGAACAGGGAGAAGTTTTATTGTTCCAGCGAAGTCACAATAAAACTTCTCCCTGTTCTCTGTAAAAGAGAAAGAAGGCGGGAGGTTAGTGGACCGGAGAGGTCAGGAAGAAAAATTTTCCTGTTCTCTGTGAAAGAGAAAGAAGGCGGGAGGTCAGTGGATCCGGAGAGGTTTGGAAGTGACAGGGAGTTTACGGAAATTTTATTTTGGGGAGGAATGACACAGGGGGGAAAATAGGGTATAATCGGATCACAGACGGCAGGGCGGATTTGAGGGCGGAGCTGTCTGTGATTTTTTGTACATGGCATTTGGCAATGTGATTAATAGAATGGTTGAGGAGAATTTTTAGTGAATTACTATTTGGCCCCTATGGAGGGGATTACAGGTTATGTCTACAGGAACGCTTATCACAGGCATTTCGGCCGAATCGGCAAATATTTTACTCCGTTTCTCTCGCCTCATCTGAATAAAGCTATGACATCCAGGGAAAGAAATGATGTGCTGCCGGAGCATAACAGGGGGATTCCGCTCGTGCCCCAGATTCTGACCAATGATGCGGAAGCGTTCTGTTCCGCCATGAGAGGGCTCTGGGAGCTGGGCTACAGGGAGGTGAATCTGAACCTGGGGTGTCCTTCCGGGACGGTGGCAGCCAAGGGGAAGGGCTCTGGGTTTCTGGCCATGGATCTGAGAGAACGGCTGGAGTGTTTTCTGGATGGAATTTTTGACTGTGCCGGGAACATGGGCATGAGGGTTTCGATTAAGACCAGGCTGGGAAAGGAGAACTCCGAGGGGTTTGCAGAGCTCCTGGAGCTGTATCTCAGGTTTCCCTTAAGCGAGCTGATCATCCATCCTAGGGTGCAGACGGATTTTTATAAAAATACCCCGAACTGGGAAGCATTCCGGCTGGCTGAGGAGAGGGCAAGGGAGGTGAAGCTCTGCTACAACGGCGATATTTTTACACCAGGAGAGCTTTCCCGATTTCAGACGGAATTTCCGGACACAGAGTGCGTGATGCTTGGTCGGGGCGTGATCGCCAACCCGGGGCTTGCGGAATGGATGGAGACAGGAAAAAATACCCTGGATGTGAAGCGTTTCAGGGATTTTCACAGCGATCTCCTGAATGGCTACCGTGAGGTGATGTCAGGGGACAGGAATACGCTGTTTAAGATGAAGGAGCTCTGGACGTATATGCTCACCCTGTTCCCGGACAGTGAGAAAGAGGCAAAGAAGATACGAAAGGCGAACAGCATGGAGGCCTATCTGGCAGCGGTTGAGGAGCTTCTCGGAAAGAGAAAGCTCTGTCCGGAGAGAGGGTTTCAGGGCTTTTAAGCCACGTGGCGTGTACAGGCGGAAATATACAGCAAAAATATGCGGCAGACTGTATGCTGCAAAGAAGGGAGGAGCAATGGATGGATGAAAGACGGAAGGATTCCTGGGAAGGGGCAGAAGATCGGGAGGGGCCGGCGGGAGAGAGGGGGACTCCCCTTCAGGCTCTCAAATACTATTTTGGCTATGATTCGTTCCGGGAGGGCCAGCAGGAGCTGATAGACAGCATCCTGAGAGGAAGGGATACCTTTGGAATTATGCCTACCGGGGCCGGCAAGTCTCTCTGCTATCAGATTCCCGCCCTTCTGCTGGACGGAATTACCATTGTGGTTTCACCTCTTATCTCTCTGATGAAGGATCAGGTTACAGCTCTGAACCAGGCCGGCATCCATGCCGCCTATCTGAACAGCTCTCTCACACAGAATCAGTATTTCAAAGCATTAAAACTGGCCGCGAAGGGACAGTATAAGATCATCTATGCCGCGCCGGAGCGGCTGCTGACGGAGAGCTTTCTGGACTTTGCAAAAAAGGCTGAGATTTCCATGCTGGCAGTGGATGAGGCTCACTGTGTCTCCCAGTGGGGACAGGATTTCAGGCCGGGGTATCTGAAAATACCGGAGTTTGTGAGACGCCTTTCCAAAAGGCCCGTGATAGCCGCGTTTACGGCCACGGCCACCGATGAGGTGAAGGCAGACGTGATCGATCTGCTGCTGTTAGACCGTCCCTTTATGGCGGCTACAGGCTTTGACAGGCCCAACCTCTGGTTTTCGGTGGAAAAGGTTCAGGACAAGTTTGGCGCGGTGAAAAACTACGTGGCAATGCATCCGAGGGACAGCGGGATTATCTACTGCCTGACGAGAAAGCAGGTGGAGGAGGTCTGCGGGAAGCTCCAGTGGGAGGGGGTCCCTGCCACCCGCTACCATGCGGGCCTGTCTGACGGGGAGCGCCGGAAGAATCAGGAGGATTTCATCTATGACCGGAAGCCGGTGATGGTTGCCACCAATGCATTCGGGATGGGAATTGACAAGTCCAATGTGCGGTATGTGCTCCACTACAGTATGCCGAAAAATATGGAGAGCTATTACCAGGAGGCAGGCAGGGCCGGGCGGGATGGAGAGCCGGCGGAATGCATCCTGTATTACAGCGGCCAGGATGTCGTCACAAATCAGCTCTTTATTGAAAAGGGCGGAGAGAATGAGGAGCTGGACCATATTACCAGGGAAATTGTGAGGGAGAGAGAGTTTGAACGGCTCCGGAAAATGACTTTCTACTGTTTTACAAACGAATGTCTGAGGGGATACATGCTCAGGTATTTTGGAGAGTATGGGGACAACTACTGCGGAAACTGCAGGAACTGTATGACAAATTTTGAAACGGTTGATATAACAGAACAGGCCGGAGCTTTTCTGGGCTGCGTGAAGGCGTGCCGACAGAGGTACGGAATCCAGGTGATTCTCAATACCGTCCACGGAGGCAGTACGGAAAAGATCAGGCAGTACCGGATGGAGGAGAATCCGTTTTTTGGAGCGTGCAGAGGAATGCCCCTTCACAGGCTGCGGGATATCTTCAATCACCTCCTGCTGGAGAGATACCTTCGGCTGTCGGATGACTCCTACATGATTGTCAGACTGACAGAGAAGGGGGAGGAGTTTCTGAGGGAGTGGAAGAAAAGGAGAGCGTGCGGAAAGGGGGAGGAGAAGGAATGCGATAAAGAGAACAACGGTCTTCGTATGGTGATGAAACTGGCAAGGGAGGAAACAAGAGAGAGGACAGACGGAAACTCAGAACGCCGCAGAAAGGGGCGGGCAGAAAGGCAGCGGGAAAAAGTGATTGCTGCAGGACTTAAAAAGGAGGACGAGCCGCTGTTTGAGCGGCTCAGAAGTCTCCGGATGGAGATTGCAAGGCAGGAACAGGTTCCGCCCTATCTTATCTTTTCAGATAAGACCCTGGTGGCCATGTGTGCGGCAAAGCCGGCCACCAGGGAGGAGATGCTCTGCGTCACAGGAGTCGGAGAGGTTAAACTGGAGAAGTATGGGGAGCGGTTTCTTCGGATATTTTGCGGTTGGCAGAGCGGACCCGGCCGATGATCAGACAAACCAGAACCGTCATCAGCTCTGCAAAGGGAGGCGTCAGCCATACGCCGTTTATGCCCAGAAACTGAGGCAGAAGGAAGACCCCTGCGGAGATAAAGAGAATCCCGCGGCTGGCTGAGATGATCACGGAGGCGAGGGCATCTCCCATGGAGGTATAGTAGCCGGACTGCACTATGTTGAAGCCATTCATCAGGAAGCAGAAGCTGTAGAGGGCGGCTCCCTGTACTGCCATGGCGGTGACGAATTCGTTGTCAGACACGAAAATTCCCACCATTTGCCGGCTGAACAGATGAAGAACGGTGAAGATCAGGAGGCCGATGCAGAAATTGATCATCAGGGCGGATCTCAGGGTTTTTTTCACACGGAGGAGCAGGTTTGCCCCGTAGTTGTAGCTGACAATGGTGCTGATTCCGTCGGAGACTCCGAACATGACGAGTACCACAAAGTTTCCGGCATAGTTGATGACTGTGAATGCGGCTACTCCGCTCTCTCCGGCAAAGCCCATGAAGGCAGTGTTGAACAGGTACATGGTCAGAGCGGCGGAAATACTTGTGATTCCCTCGGAGGAGCCGTTAAAGGCAGAGCTGCCCAGGATATCCCAGTGAAAGGAGCCTTCAAACAGATTTACAATGGATTTCCGGCTCAGAAAGGGGCGCACCACTACGAGAAGGCCGGCCAGATAGGAAAGGCCTGTGGCTGCCGCTGCTCCGACGACGCCGAGCCCCAGCACCCTGACAGTAAGGTAGTCCATGATTACGTTGCAGCTGACACAGCAGAGAGTGGCAATCAGATACAGGTGAGGCTTTTCAAGAAGCCTTGCTGTGAATCCGAAATGCATCATGAAGCAGATGGCAGGAATAAAAATCGCCAGCGTCCGGATATAGAGAGCCGTCTCATCCAGGAGCACCTCATTGGCTCCCAGGAGGAGAGCCAGGGGACGGGAGAGAAAAAGTCCCGCTGCCATGAGGATCAGGGCACATGCCGCAAGGGACACGACAGCTGTCCGGAAGATGTCTTTGGCCTTCCGCGGGTTTGTGTTTTCGCCCAGCGTCCGCCCCAGATAGCTGAAGGTCCCGATGCAGATAACCATGGTGCAGCCGGTGATGATCTGCATGTAGGGGCCGGCAATATTGACGCTTGCCATGGCATTGACACCTGCAAAGCGGCCGAGAAAGATGCCGTCTATCATGCTCTGTGTTCCTGAAATGACCATGGAGATGACCGCAGGAAGAACAAAGAGCAGAAACAGTCGGGGCAGGCGTTCTGTCAGCAGAGTATTATTATTTGAGTTATTATTTGAGCTTCTGTTGCCCGAAGTATTTTCTTTCAAATCAGTATCCTCCTTAACTGCTGTATTGGCAGAGGCGAGTCAGAAGACGCTCCGGACCGCCCTGCCTGAACAATATAAACCTTTGTGTTACACAAAAGTCAAGAGAAAAAAGAAAGAACTGCTGCTCGGATTCGGGCTGACAGACAGGAGACCTGCGTCAGACGCAGGGGACAAGAGGAAGCTGAACCTCGTACAGCACCTGTTCCCTGCACCCGGTGATGGACAGATCGATCTGAGAAATAAAAATAATTTCCCCTTCTGTATGATATCCCTGACTCTGGAAGAAGCGGATCAGCCGTTTAACCTCTGAGAGATCGTCTGTCTCCGGCTGGCAGAGGAGGGCAGAGGCGTAAAGTCCTCCTGAAATCCGGCGCACCTCTACTGCCTCGGTGCCGGAGAGATGGGCCGGTTCGTCTGTGAAGAGGAGAAGGGAAGAATGTTTTTCTCCCGTTTTCAGCACAGATGCAGGCATCAGAAGGCCATAGCGGTTGGCGGCAAAAATAGGAGCCAGCTCATTCAGATGTTCTTCCAGATCGGCAAAGCCGTAGCCCATGTCTACCCCGCTGTCCAGGGGAGTCTTCCAGACCAGTGCATTCCGCTCAGGAAGCGTCACAAGACGCGGCGGATCCGAGGCTCTGCGCGGCAAAATATCTTCCAGGTGTGAGATCTTAGAGGAAACAGCTTCCTCGAGCTGTCTCAGCTTTTGAATTTCTGCCTGCAGGACGAGCTTCCGCTCAGTTAAAAGCTGCAGAGCAGAGTGGGGATTTCGGTCTTCAAAGAAGCTGCGGATCTCAGAGAGGCTCATTCCCATCTGGCGCAGTTCCAGAATAGTGGAAAGCTGTTCATACTGCAGGATCGAGTAGTAGCGGTATCCCGTTGAGGAGTCGGTAAATGCCGGCTTCAGAAGCCCGATCCTGTCGTAATGGCGGAGGGTTTCGGCGGTGATGCCGCGCAGAGAAGCAAATTCGCTGATGGTAAGTATTTCTTTTCGCATGGCATTTTCTCCATTTCCTTTATGGCAGGGATTCCTGCGCCAGACGCTTTCTGTAAGGTTTTGCTTTTCTGGCCCAGGATAAAGTTCCTTCCGACAGTTTACCACGAAAATGCCGGATTGGGGAGAGAAAACTGTGTTCCGGGAGGATCGGGAACTTAGAAAGTCAGGATATCCAGAATTCCGGGTTTGAAAAATTTCCAGCGTAAAAAATAGGAAAGAGGGAGGAAACCGTGTATAATACTCTGTAAATGAACTTCTCAATATTTCTGCAGTGAGAGGCAGAAAGGACAGAGGACAAAAAGCGTGCCCCGGGACAGCGCCGGGTGAACAGAAACAGATACAAGAGGAGGAAAGAGGTTTGAAACAAAGAGATATGGAACAGATGTCCATGTTTGACAATGTGCCGGTCTACAGCCCTCTGGCCAGCCGGATGCGGCCGGAGAGTCTGGAGGAATTTGTGGGACAGTCCCATCTCCTGGGAAAGGGGATGCTGCTTCGCAATCTGATTGAGCGGGATCAGGTTTCATCCATGATTTTCTGGGGACCTCCCGGAGTGGGGAAGACAACGCTGGCCGGCATCATGGCCAAAAGGAAAAATGCCGGGTTTATCAATTTCAGCGCCGTCACCAGCGGGATTAAGGAGATCAGAGAGGTGATGGCGAAGGCGGAGGAAGCCAGGCACAGGGGGATGAAGACGGTCGTATTTGTGGACGAGATACACCGTTTCAACAAGGCCCAGCAGGATGCCTTTCTGCCCTATGTGGAGAGGGGGAGCATCATTCTGATTGGCGCGACCACGGAAAATCCTTCCTTTGAGATAAACAGCGCTCTTCTGTCCAGGTGCCGTGTTTTTGTCCTGAAGGAGCTGAGCAGGGAGGAGCTGACGGCCCTTCTTAAGCATGCACTGACCAGCAGCAGGGGATACGGCTGCCTCAAGGTGGAGATGGAAGAGGAGCTGCTTGACATGATTGCCCGGTTTGCCGGCGGAGATGCGAGGACGGCGTTAAATGTGCTGGAGATGGCTGTCACCAACGGGGAGATTCATGCAGACCGCACGGTTGTGAGCCGGGAGGTGATAAGGCAGTGCATCGGAAAGAAGAGCCTCCTTTATGACAAGAAGGGGGAGGAGCATTATAACCTGATTTCCGCTCTCCATAAATCCATGAGAAATTCCGATCCAGACGCGGCCGTATACTGGCTGGAGCGGATGCTGGAAGCCGGGGAGGATCCCCTGTATGTGGCGAGGAGACTGATCCGGTTTGCAAGCGAGGACATCGGGATGGCAGACAGCCGGGCCCTTTCTCTGGCTGTGTCTGCCTATCAGGCCTGCCATTTTCTGGGAATGCCGGAGTGTGACGTAAATCTTGCCCACACGGTACTCTATCTCTCCATGGCGCCCAAGTCCAATTCTGCCTACAGGGCCTGTGAGGCGGCAAAAAAAGACGTGCGGGAACGGGAGGATGAGCCGGTGCCTCTGGTGATACGCAACGCCCCCACAAAACTTATGGAAGAGCTTCACTACGGGGAGGGCTACCAGTATGCCCACAGCACGGCGGAGAAGGTGACCAGAATGCAGTGTCTTCCGGACTCCCTGAAAGACAGGATCTACTATGAGCCCACGAACCAGGGGGAGGAAAAGATGACAGGGGAAAAACTTGACGCTATCAGGAGATGGAAAAGAGGCGAAACAGAAGCCGGAAAATCAGAAGAGCTTCCGGGCTGAAGCCGGCAGGCCTGCTGTTAGAACAGAGAAACCGTTCAGGAAAGAGAAGAGGAGAACGTACATGAGCATGGATACAGAGAACAGACGCGAGGATGGAAAAGGGGCAGAGCCGGTACATAAAAGGCGTGTCCGCTATAAGGGAACCCATCCCAGAAGCTACAGGGAAAAGTACAAGGAGCTGAATCCGGAAAAGTACCGGGATACGGTGGAGAAGGTGATTCAAAAAGGAGGAACGCCTGCGGGAATGCATATTTCCATCTGTGTGAAGGAAATTCTGGACTTTTTTGATATCAGGCCGGGACAGGTGGGGCTGGATGCCACCCTGGGATATGGAGGACACACAAGGGAAATGCTGAAAAAGCTGCAGGGCCGGGGGCATATTTACGGTCTGGATGTGGATCCCATCGAGTCGGAAAAGACAAAAAAAAGACTGGCGGACGCCGGCTTTGGGCCGGATATTCTGACGGTAAAGCTCATGAATTTTGCCGATATTGACAAGGTAGCTGAGGAGGCAGGGCCCTTTGATTTTATCCTGGCAGATCTGGGGGTCTCCTCCATGCAGATTGACAATCCGGAACGAGGCTTTACCTATAAATATGAAGGCCCACTGGATCTGAGAATGGATCCGACGAAGGGGACAACGGCGGCTGAGAGGCTGAGGGAGATGGACAGAGAGGAATTTTGCGGAATGCTGATGGAAAATTCAGACGAGCCTTATGCGGAGGAAATCTCCCACACGGTATTCGGCCGTCTGAAACGGGGAGGGCGGATCGATACCACCACGCAGCTTCGGGAGGCAGTGGAGGAGGCGCTTTCCTTTCTGCCGGAAAAGGAGAGAAAAGAGGCAGTGAAGAAGTCCTGCGCCAGAACCTTCCAGGCCCTTCGTATCGATGTAAACAGTGAATTTGAGGTGCTGTATGCCTTTCTGGAAAAGCTGCCGTCTGCTCTCAGATCAGGAGGAAAGGCCGCCATTCTGACCTTCCATTCCGGTGAGGACAGACTTGTGAAAAAGTCTTTCAGGGAATATAAGAGGGCAGGCCTGTACAGCGAGATTGCGCAGGAGGTGATCCGGCCTTCGGCGGAGGAGTGTGCCAGAAACAGCCGGGCGAAGTCCACGAAAATGAGATGGGCAGTGAAGGCATAGATCCAGGAGAACACAAAGAAGAGAGCGCAGAAATCAGACATAATCTGCCTGTCCCCTCATATATATGGAGTGAGGTGCAGGAGTCCTTATCGGATGGGAGAGAAGGACAGACTGTCTGCAAAGGAGATGGGCCAAAGGAGCAGGCCGCTGTTTCCGAATGGCCCCTCACAGAAGACTCAGAAAGGGGAGCACAGCATGACAGGACAGGCAGAAGAAAATCTTCTTCAGATTTTTTCCAGAGGCCTCAGGGATATTCTGGGGCCTGCGGTGAAACAGTGCACAGAGCTTCAGGAAATCAGGCTCAGAAGCGGGCGTCCCCTCCTTGTCAGAGCAGGAGGAAGGGAGTATGCGGTGGGAGAAGGAGGAGAGCTGCTTCCGGCTGTCTCAGAAGCGGGGCCGGAAAGCGGAGGGACTGGGCGTGCTCTTATGGTATCTCAGAGAGAGATAGAGGAGACTCTGGAATGCGCGGCCAGATATTCTCTCTACGCCTTTGAGGATGAGCTCAGACAGGGGTTTCTGACTGTGGCGGGCGGACACCGGATCGGGGTGGCGGGAAGAGCTGTCACCGACGGCAGCAGGGTGAAGGCCATTAAGCCGGTTACCTGCCTGAATGTCCGGATAGCCCACGAAATCAGAGGATGTTCTGATTCCGTGCTCCCGTATCTCATAGACAGAGACAGGGGGGAGCTGTATCCGGTGCTCATCCTCTCCCCGCCCTGCTGCGGGAAAACAACCCTTCTTCGCGATCTTGTGAGGAAAATTTCTGACGGCTGTGGATATATGGAGGGGAAAACCGTAGGGATTGTGGACGAGCGGTCGGAGATTGCGGCCTGCTTTCAGGGAATTGCCCAGAATGATGTGGGGATGAGAAGCGATGTGCTGGATGGCTGTCCAAAGGCCCAGGGAATGATGATGATGATTCGCTCCATGGCACCTCAGGTGCTGGCGGTGGACGAGATTGGCGGAAGGGAGGATCTGGAGGCGCTGCGCTATGCGGCAGGCTGCGGATGCAGCCTGATTGCCACTGCCCACGGAACCTCCTATCAGGATGCGGAGGCAAAACCGGCCTTTCAGGCGCTGTTTCGGGACAGACTGTTTGAGCGGATTCTGGTCCTGAGCGGCAGGAGGGGGCCGGGGACGGTGGAACAGGTTCTCGATGGGAGGGGGAGAGATGTCTGCTTGAATGAAACTGGTGGGGACAGTCCTCGTGATCACCTCATGCAGTGCAATGGGAGCAGGGATGGCGGCGCGCCTGTCGGAGCGGCTGGCCCTGTTAAAGCGCATTCGCGTGCTGGTGATCCATCTGAAAGGGGAAATCCTGTATGCCAATGTGCCGCTGGCGGAAGGATTTGACAGAACGGGAAAGCGGGCAGGGAAAGCAGAGGGAGAGCTGTTTAGGCGGGTGTCAGAGCGCCTGATGAAGGGCAGCGGGGAGAGCTTTTTTGACATCTGGAAGGATGAGGCCCATGGGTTCCTGGAAACCAGCCCTCTGACAGAGCGGGAGGGAGAACAGCTCATCTCCTTTGGGGAGCATCTGGGCTATCTGGACAGGGAAATGCAGGAGAGGACGATCCTTTTATATCTGGAAGAGCTGGAAGAGGAGATTGAGGGGATTTCCAGGGAGATTGCCCAGAAACGGCGGCTGTATACCAGCGCAGGAATTATGGCCGGTCTGTTTCTGGCAGTCATACTGGTGTGAGAAGACTGCGGAGGGACAAAGACAGGCAGGAGGGACAGGAGAAAAGAAGCGGGATCGGAAAGAAAAACCTGAGGAAAAACGCTGAACGGAACAGACAGCCGTGGAGAGGGAAGCAGAAGGGGCAGTTTAGCTGAAAAGAACAGTGCGGATGACAGAAAAGCTGTGATTGTGGAAAGGAGAAAAAATGGGAGTCAGCCTGATATTTCGGATTGCGGCAGTGGGGATTCTGGTGTCTGTTATCTGCCAGGTGTTAAAGCACAGCGGAAGGGAGGAGCAGGCGTTTCTGACCAGCCTTGCGGGGCTGGTGCTGGTGCTGTTCTGGATGGTTCCGTATATCTATGAGCTGTTTGAGACGATGAAGGAGCTGTTTGCCCTGTGAGAGAAAAGCGGATGGATGTCTTCAAAGAGAAGGAACAAGAGGAAAATAAAGGGAAATAAAAGAAAATGAAAGAAAATAAGGGAAACCAAAAGGAAAGAAAAGAAACAGATAAAGGAAGCAAGGGACATTGTCCCAAACGGACAGGGAGGAACGATGACAGGCAGAGAGCTGAGAGAGAGGGGATTTTTGTATTTTGAAGCCATACGCGAGGGCCTCGATTCTTATGAAAATGAGATCGTCGTAATGGACGGCAGGGAGGCATTTGAGCATTTTTTAAGATTGAAGGAAAAGTACGGGGAGGACAACAGTTTTCTCGACTTTTATCTGTTCAGTCTGAGTCCTCAGGAGAGAGAAAGGGCAGAAAAGGAGCTTACAGACCAGGAGATCCAGAGACTTAAGCAGATAGAACAGAGGGAGGGGACGGGAGAAGAGAACGGCGTTATTTTCCCTATGGAGGAAGGCCTGCTTCAGGCGGCTGTGAGGCTGAACGAGACAGAGATGCTGTTTTCCACCATGTATTTCAGAGGATCAGATGAAAACGGAAGGGAGACGGCGGAAACCTGGTGGGGAAATTATGGAAGACAGTATGTGCGATTCTGGAAGTCAGAGGAGGGCGAAGAGACTGGGCTCAGAAGTCAGAACAGAGAGGCAGAGGGAACCTGCTGAGCCGCCTGAAAGGCCATCCGGTGGGGCAGGACGGGTCCCCACCGGATGTGCGGCCTTTGGAGGCTTTTCACCGGTCTCAGTGCTCCAGCATGTTTTCAATAAAAATGCCATATCCCCTGGTAGAGTCCTGAATAAAAACGTGGGTAACGGCCCCGATCAGCTTTCCATCCTGGATGATTGGGCTGCCGCTCATTCCCTGGACGATTCCGCCGGTGAGGCTTAAAAGCTCTGGATCTGTCACCTTGATGACCAGGCTTTTATTTTTGTGGGAGGTGGAATAATCGACCTTCT
>JAHZAR010000055.1 GCA_019423835.1 Clostridiales bacterium
TGCCGGGCTCTCCCCACCAGATTATGTGCCTCGTCAATCAGGAAGAGATATTCCCCCTTCATGCCCTCGGCAAAATACCTTTTCAGACGCACGTCAGGATCAAATACGTAATTGTAGTCACAGATTATTCCATCCACAAAATTGCTGATATCCAGGCAGAATTCAAAAGGACAGACCTGAAACTCCTCTGCATACCGCAGAATCGTCTCCCTGGTAATCCCGAACTCCCTGTGAATAATCTCATAGACAGCATCGTTTACCCGGTCAAAATGTCCCTTTGCATAGGGGCAGGCATCCGGGTTGCACTCCGGCTTTTCGAGAAAGCACAGCTTGTCCCTGGCCGTAATGGTGACAGAGCGGAAATAGAGTCCTGCTTCTCTCAGAATTTCAAAGGCCTCCTGGGCTACCGACCGGGTAATAGTCTTGGCCGTCAGGTAAAACAGCTTGTCCCCGTACCCTTCTCCTATGGCCTTCAGAGCCGGAAAGATCGTGGACAGCGTCTTTCCAATCCCCGTGGGGGCCTGGATGAACAGCTTCCTTTTTCGGCTGACCGTCCTGTATACTGCCACGGCAAGCTCCCTCTGTCCTTCCCGGTAGGGGAAGGGAAACTGAAGCGTCCTCAGCGACTCATCTCGTCTCAGCCCATTATGGAAAAGGTACCTGGCCCACTTCACATACTCATGTACCAGCCCCTTAAACCACTCCTCCAGTTCCCCAAAGGTCTTTACGAAACGAAACCGCCGTATTTCTTCTGTGTCCAGATTACAGTAGGTCACCTGGACTGCCGCTTCAGACAGCCCTCTGTCGTTCATGTAAAACCAGGCGTAGCACATGGCCTGGGCCAAATGAACATAGACCGGCTCCTTCAGCTCCTCCACGTCCATATATACACCCTTTATCTCATCAATCGTCACTCCCGATGCGTCCTCGATAATTCCGTCAGCCCTTCCCTCTATAATAAGTAGAAACCCGTCCTCCTCCACCTCAAATTTCAGGGGAACCTCGGCCCGGTACTCCGGTCCCTGACGCTTCTGTATCTTTCTGTGTATCCTGCTGCCAGCCAGCATGGCTTCTTTCTGTGCGCCTGCTGTCCGCCGATTATCGATATCACCGGAGCGGAGGACAAACTCCACCAGGTTTCGGACAGATACCTTTACCTGTTCTCTCCTGCCACTCATTTACGCTGTTTCCCCCTCTCCGCAAAACTGCCCACTGCCTGCACGCCAGATTCATCCGCTTCTATTATACCGGCAAAGCGGCGTCGGCGCTACCGCTTTCTTTCTCTCTCCCGTATTCCTTCCAACGAAAAAGGGAAACCGCCGCATACGGCAGTTTCCCTTTCCGGAAAATCTTTCTCACAGCCCTCCGTGAAGGCCGGGCTGCATCTCTCATTTTTCCCGCTGACTAAGCGGCTGTATTTGTGGCTGCCTTTTCCGCGAGGAAAGACTCAAACTCTTCGTTTTCTCCATTATACTCAACGGTCAGAATTCTGGTAAGATCCAGGCTTAAAACACCTAAAAGAGATTTTGCATCAATTATAATACGGTTATAAAATACATCAATATCGAAGTCACATCTTGATGCAGCTGCCACAAACTTCTTAGCCTCTTCAACGGTTGGTAACATAATCCGTCTTTGCTTCATAATTATTAACTCCTTTTACGATGATTTCAATCTATAGTATTTTTTGATTTCAACCTTTTATACCACGACACGGCGATTTTTGTCAAATTTTTCCCTGTGTGCCGGAAAGTTGACCTGTCGTCTATTTTTTCTCAGGAAAGCCTGTTTCTTCTGTTGTTCTTTATGCAAAAAATCATTTTCTTCTTTTAATAACAGATCTGATTCTTACTATATGAGTATTTTAAATAGTTTTTTCAAGATGAACATTTGATTATTTTTACAGTTTTCACAAAATTTTTACATACCGCCGCTTCGCCATTGACAGCCGCCCCCTCCGGCTTCCCCCGTTCCAGGGGCAGAAAAACAGTGCGATTGCCCGGCGGAGGTCCTTTTCCCATAAAAAAATCGCAAACCATATCGGTTTGCGATTCCCTTATTCAGAACAGGGGAAGAGGGATTCGAACCCCCATTGACGGTTTTGGAGACCGTTGCTCTGCCATTGAACTATTCCCCTCTATTTATTTCTTCTGCCGTCGGTTTTTCTTTCCTTCCGTCGACTTCTATATAATAGCATACCACCCCTCCGATGTCAAATGTTTTTTTTATTTTTTTAATCTTTTTTGTATTGTATATCAAATTAATACATTTTTCTCCGGCGTCTGCACAGGCTGAAAAAGGGAAGCCACCATATCCATTCCCTTCCAGCCTATCTTCCTAAAGCACCGATACCGCTTCCTTCACGCTGCTGACGCCAATCAGCCGGATGTCACTCCTTCTCTTCATCTTTTCCAGACAGATCCACGGCAGGATACAGGCCTCAAAGCCCAGCTTCACCGCCTCATTGACCCGCTGTTCTGCCATGGATACAGAGCGCACCTCGCCGGAAAGACCCACCTCCCCAAAAACAACCGTCTTCTCATCCACTGTTCTGTCCCTGTAGCTGGAAATCAATGCCATTACAATCGCCAGGTCCAGGGCCGGCTCATTCATTTTAAGTCCTCCTGCAATGTTTACATAGGCATCCATCTGACCCAAATCGTATCGGCAGCGCTTTTCAAGTACAGCCATCAGCAGGTTGACACGGTTATAATCCGTTCCCGCTGCTGTTCTTCTGGGCATTCCGAAATTGCTCCTTGTCACAAGAGCCTGAACCTCCACCATCAGAGGCCTTGTCCCCTCCACCAGGCAGGCGGCCACTGCCCCCGATGCGCCGGCAGGGCGGCCCTCCAGCATAAATTCCGAGGGATTCTTCACCTCCGCAAGTCCTTCTTCACGCATCTCAAATACGCCAATCTCGTTAGTGGATCCAAAACGGTTTTTTACCCCCCGCAGAATCCTGTAGGATGCGTGGCGATCGCCCTCAAAGTAGAGCACCGTCTCCACCATATGTTCAAGGACTCTGGGGCCAGCCACCACCCCTTCCTTTGTCACATGGCCCACAATAAATACGGTAATTCCAAGTCCCTTTGCGATCTGCATCAGCACATTCGTGCATTCCCTGACCTGGCTGACGCTTCCAGGAGCAGAGGTAATCTCCTCCAGATACATAGTCTGGATTGAGTCAATGATCACCGTATCCGGCGCTGTCCTCCGCACGGCCTCCTGAATGATTTCCAGATTTGTCTCGCATAAAAAACACAGGCTGTCGCTCATCTCCCCGATCCGGCTGGCCCTTATCTTAATCTGCTTCAGGGATTCCTCTCCCGAAATGTAGAGCACTCTCTGGCCGCCTGCCGCCAGATTCCGGCATACCTGCAGAAGAAGCGTGGACTTTCCGATTCCGGGATCGCCGCCTACCAGTACCAGAGAGCCCTTCACAATCCCTCCTCCCAGAACCCGGTTGAGTTCCCCGAAGCCTGTGTCGGCTCTCTCCTCTCTTCCCAGCTCAATCTCTGACAGACTTTTGGGGCGGATCTTTCGAAGCCCCGGTACTGTACCACTAAAGCCTCCTCCCGCAGGGCCCCTTCCTCGGGCAGCACTTCCCTGCAGTCCCAAGGCCTCTGCTGCCGCGCCCAATCCTCTCTTGCCCGCACTCTTGGCAGTCTGGGAGGCCACCGGCTCCTCTACCATGGTATTCCATGAATGACAGGCGGGGCACTGGCCCATCCACTTCGCAGACTCATATCCGCACTCACTGCAAAAAAAAGCTGTTGCTCTAGCCTTAGCCACGTTTTAATCTCCTTTGCTCTTCCTTCCCATCCGCTTATTCGTTCGCTTCCATTATCTGGTCTGCCCCGATGCGGCATACACTTATCGTCTTATCTGAATTATCTGAACTCTTTTTCTGCACAGCAGGAGGCCTGTATAGGACAATACAGGAAACAGATGGAGGCCCTCCGCAAAGGGCCTCCATCCATCATCTTCGCATCTATGCCAACTGCGCTGCTTTCTGCCTCAGAATGTCTGACGTTTTTCGTGTGGTGTCAGCGCTTCACAACTCTGATCCGGGCTGCCGCTCCCTGATTCAGCTCCACGCTGACCACGAGCTTTCCGCTTAAATTCGTCTTCATTCCCCCTACTGCAGCTCCGTCCACAAATACCTCATATTCACAGTCATCCTCTAACTGGATTGTTACCTGGGCATCCTTGTCACCCTCCACGCTAAATTCAACAGCCATATCATCCACAGAAAAATGGCTGACAGCGGTTCCCGGAACTGACTCGTATACAAACAGTCCGTTTCTCTCAAGCTTGGTGATCTCCTGACAGGTCTTGACTTTGTACAGATCTCCCCTGTACTCAAAATTGTCCAGCTTTGCCTTATCTGTCAGCTTGTAGTCGCCGAAACTGATGGTGCCGTCATCTTCAATGCGGATTAATTCATTTACTACTGGCATATGTTTGCCCTCCTGGTATTTCTTATGTGCTTGTGTAGAAATTATTCTATCACAGTTCTGTTTAAAAAACCAGACGTTTTTTACTCCTATCCCGCCTGCGTTTCTGTCAGATCTTCTTCCTGGTTTTTCTGAAATCAGACTCTCTATGCAGGCAGTGGCAGCTAACGTCCCTGTCTCATTTTTCAGCTGCAGACTGTGCTCTCCTCCTGAAAGCAGCCGTTCACTGATGAAGCCGTAAGACTGTGCTCTCTGCACCCATCCTGCCGGTACCCACTCATCGGGTCTGCTCCTCTCCATCCACACACCAGCGGCCCTGTTCATTGACCGAATATCCGTCCGGTGTCGTCAAACCTGCTGCCATGGAGCCCATGGGTGCGCCGGAATCAGGATAAAAATAATAGCAATATTCCCGTCCCGAGGCATCCGGAATCCACTGCCAGCCTGTCAGCATTTTCCCAAGGCTTCCGTCTGATACAGGGTTCAGGTAATACCAGCGTCCATCCAGATCCTGGTACCATCCGATGACCATCCTGCCTTCCGGATCGAATCTGAACCAGCCTGACTCTCCATTTCCCCGGTTTGCGTACGGATTGTAAAGGTATCCCCAGCTGTCACGGTACACATCTGCTCCTGAGGAAAAGTTCCAGGAGCCATCCTCCGCCATAGTCCAGGTTCCTATTACAGCATTGCCGTCCCCGGTTTTTCCGGAATGTTTGCTTCCAGAGCCTCTGTCTGAGCTGCCGCGGGAATCCCAGACCTCCACAGTGCATGACGCCTCTTTTCCGCCGGCGCGGGCGCGGATCACCGTCGTTCCTCTGCGCAGACCGATGACCGTTCCCTTCTCATCCACTGCAGCGATTCCGGGATTATCTGAGGAGAATACCGGAACAGCCTCGATATCGTCACCTTCTATGAGAACCTGAAGGGTCTGGGTACTTCCCACCCTGAGCTTCATGGTTTCCGGTAAGATCTGAATTCGATCCACCTGATTTTCCTCCACCAGCACTACCTGGCAGGCAGCTGTTTTTGTGGGATCACTGACAGAGCTGACTTTTACGGTAAGAGTTCCGCTCGCTTTAGGAGCAAACAGCAGAACCTCCTCACCGCTCTCTGTCATCCGCGTACCGTCTGTTTCCCTGTCAAGTTCTGAAAGATCCACAGCGGAAAGGTCACCGGAAAATTCCCACTTCAGCTTATCGTTTTCGTCCTCTACAGGACCATTATCCCAGGAGAGAAGGCTGGGGCAGAATCTTGCCTCATCCATCGTGTCCTCGTCATTTTGATCAAAGTAATAGAGCACAGTGCCCTCTGCTGAGATAGGAAGCTGTGTATTGAGGCTGACTGCGGAAGAATAATTAAAATCATACAGATTGCTTCCATTCAGAAGATAGCTAGATTCCACTGCAGCTGTTGAGCCGAAGGCCCAGCAGGTATTTGTGAACCTCTGATCTCCGACTGGTGTCAGGACACCGATCTCCCGCAGGTCAAATGACTCTGGAAGCATGATATCCAATTCTCCGGCCTGGCCAGTTTCCCGCAAAGAGGATTTCTCCTTCGTCTGCAGAATATGTCCTTCATAGACATAGCAGGTCTCCTCCTCTTCACCGGAAAGCGCTTCTCCCTCCGCCTCATTTTCTTCAGAAATATGCTCCGCCATAGGGTAATAGACATCCGGGTCTATCTCAAGTTCTGAAATCTGCTCCGTTTTTCCTTCCTCCAGAGACGCATCGTTGCACAGGGCCTTCATGGAAAAATACGCGTAGTAATTGTTTGATCCATTATCCTCCATGAACCCCTTCCCCATATCGATCCATTCTTCCCCTTCAGCCGGATCATACAGAGAGCAAATCTCCTCCTCCTTCGGAATATTTGCAATTCTGCTATTATTCATTACCATTGGCACAGCCAGGGTTTCACTGCTGTCGTTTTCTATTTTCAGAATAATCTCAAATGGCTCTCCCGGCTGCAGCAGGATGGTCTTATCCAGGCGTACAGTATAATATCCGGCATACATCTTGGAGCCGGAGGCGTAGACATTTTCTTCGTTCCATCCTTTGCCAACGTCGTCTCCCTGATTGACGGCAATCTCATAGTGAACATGATTGTTCAGGAGATCAAAAGAAACTGCCTTGAGAATATCGGCTGCGTCTTCCTCTGCAGTAAAAACCGTTGAGGTCATCAGCTGATTTGCAGTGGTGGTCCAAATTAACTCCGTGTTATAAGGAAGACTTGTAAGCTGATACATTTTATTGTAATTGTCAGCCGTCTCCGTCGCTTCATATGCCCAGGCATTATCGGTGGAAATAAGCCTTCTGTCGCAGTAGGACACATAGTAGTAGCCCTCCTCCCCTACACTGTCTCCCCAGGAATTCCGGACTATCCATGCTCCGTCCTCCTCCGGGATCATAGAATCCAGCCATTCTTTCAGCTCTTCCTCTTCGGCAGTTTTCGGTCTCTGCTCAGTCTCTTCATAATCCGCATCGGAATTCGTGGCTTTCTGAGGACGGCGGTCATCGTCGTCCTCATCGTGCTCCGGAATTTCCCTGTCAGCATTGGAATCTGTAGCTTTCTGAACCCGGGACTTCTTGGCAGAAGGCTCAGACTCAGGCAGAGATTTCAGAGCATTGCTGGCGGTTGCATCCGGAATCAGCTCCACATCCCGGTCGATCACATAGCGGAAATTATCCTTTGAATAATTGTCATCCCATCCTACGATCACTACCTCATGATTCATCATAACCATATTTCCCAGGTCAAAATCGTTGGCCAGAATGTAGAACGGATTCCCATTACTGTCTTGCGCCACGTAATACTCCCATCCGTTAAAATAGTAATTTTCCGGCTTTTCGCAGGTCAGCGAACCCCAGTATATTCCGGCCGTCACGCCTCCATAAGTCATAATGGCATTTTTTAAATGCTCCTCCCACCCGGGATTTTCCTCTTCGCTTCCGTCTCCGCTGATAGACTGGTACCGCGCCGGAAGGGCAATTCCATTCTGCACATGGAGCACCGGTTCATGCCCGCTTTCATAGACGATCCCCTCCTCCTGGAGATACTTATCATACTCTCCATAACTTTCCGTACCTTCCATATCCCGAATACTATCCATTGACAGAGCGCTCTCCTCCACCGGCCCCAGCCAGGAGGAATAATAGCTTTGAGGCATCGGATAAATTCCTCCGCTGTTTACTCCTCTTCCTGAATAACTGGGATCATCCAGTTTCTTCCAAGCAATCTGACCTGTATCGGGGTCAATGAGCGAAGTGTAGTAGGGGCTTATTCCATTCATCTGGTAAGGCGAGTCCGAACCCTGCAGGGCAGCCGCCATGTGCAGCTCCGAAAAATCCGTATTTTTTACCGTCGAAGCGGACAGATCCATTTTTTGAATAGAAACCGTATAAGGCTGCGGCTCTTCCTGTTCTCCCATTGAGAATACCCGAAGAAAATACGTTCCGGCCCGCACTTCTTTTCGGACAATCCGCTGGCCGTTCTTTCTCTCGGAAATGCCCAGCCTGGACAGAGAGCTGTCCAAAAGCTCCGCTCCGTATGGGCTGGAGCTGTCCTCAAAGTTTACTGAAATTGTGAGATCGCATCTGCTGTTCAGAGAAAAAATGTAATACTGCTCCTCATATTCCTCCGGCATTACATCCTCAAAACGGCTGGGAAAACTGACAAAAGTACTGTTTTCGCTGGAACATTCCGCTGCTTTCGTTTCCTCACAGCGCACATTCCCCAGTGCGCCCACCCCGTTCTGAACAGTCAAAACCGCTGTCAGAAGAATCGCCCCATACTTTTTAAACTTCCTCAGGATATGATATCGTTTCATTAATTATACTGCCCCTTTGTATTTCTCGTTCATTTGCATTTCCGGCCTTTCAGAAGTCCGGCCGCATATTTGAAATAAAGTTGTCTTTAATTTCGGCATCTTTTCCGCAGCTCGCTTTTGCAGATGCTAGTTAGACTCTGAGACCTTTGCGGCCGATATCCGTCCTCTTCTGGCTGTCCGGGATTTTTTGGAAAAAATGAGTCCGTCCTTTCCCCTCTTTACCACTACTTCGTCCCCGCTCTTAAAGGTGCCTGTGAGGATTTCCTCTGACAGCCTGTCTTCAATCAGGGTCTGTATCGTTCTGCGGAGCGGCCTTGCGCCGTACTTTTCGTCATATCCCTTTTCGGCCAGATAATCTCTGGCGCTGCTGTCTACCATCAGCACAATATTCATCTGCTCCTCCGTTCTCTTCGCAATGGAGGCCACCATAATTGCGGCGATAGCTCTGATGTTTTCCCTGCTGAGCGGATGGAATACGGTAATGTCATCGATCCGGTTCAAAAATTCCGGCTTAAACAGGCGCTTCACCTCCTCCATCACCCGTTCCTTCATGAATTCATAATTGGCCTTCTCGTCATTTTCCGACGCAAAGCCCAGCCGTTTCGGGGATATGATATTCTGCGCCCCTGCATTGGATGTCATAATGAGGATCGTGTTTTTAAAATCAATCTTTCTGCCCTGGGCATCAGTGATATGGCCGTCGTCGAGAATCTGCAGAAGAATGTTGAATACATCCGGGTGTGCCTTCTCAATCTCATCAAAAAGGATCACAGAATACGGGTTTCTCCTCACCTTTTCACTGAGCTGTCCGCCCTCATCGTAGCCCACATAGCCTGGCGGAGAGCCGATCATTCTGGATACACTGTGTTTTTCCATGTACTCTGACATGTCCACACGGATCATGGCATGCTCCGTTCCAAACATGGCCTCGCACAGTGCCTTGGAAAGCTCTGTTTTTCCAACTCCTGTCGGTCCGAGAAACAGGAAGGAGCCGATGGGCCTCTTCGGATCCTTGAGTCCTACCCTGCCTCTTCGGATGGCCTTGGCCACAGCCGCCACCGCCTCCTCCTGGCCTACCACGCGCTCATGCAGCACAGATTCCAGTTTCAAAAGACGCTCCGACTCACCCTCAGACAGCTTTCTGACCGGAATCTTCGTCCACTCAGAAACCACGTCGGCAATCTCATTCTCTCCCACAACCAGCCTTCGCTGGCTCTTTTCCTCCTGCCATTCTGCGCGGAGCTTTTCAATCTGCTCCAGTTTGCTGTTCTGCTCCTTCTTGATCTCTCCTGCCTTTTCGTAGGCTTCCTCCCGAATGGCGTTTTCCTTCTCCTCCTCCAGATGTCTGATTTCCTCTTCCAGATGTTTAATCTCCTCCGGCTCCGTGTAAACAGTCAGACGAATCTTGGAGGCCGCCTCATCGATCAGATCAATCGCCTTGTCCGGGAGAAATCTGTCATTGATATACCTGGCAGCCAGCCTGACAGCGGCTCTGAGGGCTTCATCTGTGATCTCCACCTTGTGATGCTCCTCGTAATGGCTGCGCAGTCCTTTCAGAATTGCAAAGGACTCCTCCTCGGTCGGCTCCTCCACCATAACCGGCTGGAACCTTCTCTCAAGAGCGGCATCCTTCTCAATGTACTTGCGGTACTCCTCCACAGTGGTGGCGCCAATGAGCTGCAGCTCCCCTCTCGCCAGGGACGGCTTCAGAATGTTGGAGGCGTCAATAGCGCCCTCCGCCCCTCCGGCTCCGATAATCGTATGAATCTCGTCAATAAAGAGCAGAATGTTCCCATCTTCCCTGATTTCGGAAAGCACCTTCTTAATCCGCTCCTCAAACTCTCCTCTGTACTTGCTTCCAGCTACCATCCCAGACAGATCCAGACTGACCACCCGCTTTCCGGCGATAGTTTCCGGTACATCCCCGCCCACAATCAGCTGGGCAAGCCCCTCTACCACCGCTGTCTTTCCCACTCCAGGCTCACCAATCAGGCAGGGATTGTTCTTTGTACGCCTGCTCAGGATCTGAACTACCCGACGCATCTCTGTCTCACGGCCAATGACCGGGTCCAGCTTTCCTTCCCTGGCCATCTGTGTCAAATCTCTGCTGAAGTGATCCAGATTCGGCGTATCCCCCTTTTCCTTTTTCAGCTTTCCTGCCAGCTCCTCTTTTCCTGCAGGGGCGTCGTCTCCCATGGCAGAGAGCAGATCCACATAGAGCTTCTGGATATTGACATTCATGGTGTTCAAAAGCCTGGCAGCTGTACACTTGCCATTCTTAATCATGGCAATCAGGATATGCTCTGTGCCGATAAGGGGGGCCTTGAAGAGAACTGCCTCCTCATAGCTTGCCTCCAGTGTCTGTCTTGCTCCCGGTGTATACTCCAGTTCTCCTTTCAGCCTGGTGGGAGCAGCCGGTGAAATCAGCCGCTCCATCAGGGAGAGAACCTTCTCCTCTGTCACGCCATGGTGCTCAAGAATCATGGCAGCCACTCCCGTGCCCTCACGGATCAGTCCAAGAAGCAGATGCTCCGTTCCCACATAACCGTGTTCCAGCTCTCCCGCTGTCTCGACTGCCAGGCGAATTGCCTCCCTGGCCTTTTCTGTAAAGCGATCTATCATAAAAAATAATTCCTCCTGTATTGTTTCAGTCAGTTTTGTCTCTCTACGCCTCTATCTGAGGCAGGTGTGAGCGGATATAGGCGGCTCTTGCCACCTCCAGCTCCTCCTTGTCGAGAGGGCGGCTGGAATTTTTCTGCAGATTTGCATTCCGGATCTCCAGCATCAGCCCGTAGACAGAACAGGGCTCCTTCATCCTGACAATCCCGTCAGCCATCCCGGCCATCAGATGGGAGAGGAAGGTCAGTCCATCCTTTTCCGCCATTCTTCTGGCATACCGGAGCACACCGTACGATTTATACGCCTCGTCTTCCCGCATCAGACGGTGCTTCTCCAGTGACAGCTTCCGCACCTGGTTCTCCTGATCCGTGAGCTGGACGGCCACATTTTCAACCAGTTCTATCATTTCTTTTTCTGAGAGCCCCAGCGTTTTCTGGTTTGTCACCTCGTAGAGATCGCCGGGATTCTCCCCGGGGCGCCCATAGACCCCCCGGACAGCGGCTCCAAACCGCCCCATATCTCCCAGAAGGTCCTGGAACTTTTTGCTGATAGAGAGCGTCGGAAGGTGAACAATGACGGACGCCTTCATCCCCGTCCCCACATTGGTGGGGTAGGTTGTCAGATAGCCGTATTTCTCACTGAAGGCATAGGGGATCTTCTCATTGATATAATCGTCCAGGCAGTCTGCCCTCTCATAGCACTCCCGCAGGGACATGCCCTGTCCCATAACCTGTATTCTGATATGGTCATCCCCGTTCAGCATCAGGCTGACTCTCTCATCCTCTGACACAATGAGTCCTCCCGGCGTCTTTTTCTCCATCATGCTTCTGTTGATCAGCCGTCTCTCCTTCAGGGCCATCCGGTCAAGATCAGAAAGCCGCCTTATATCCAGATACTCATAGTCGCGCCCGTCCGTGTCAGGAAGACCTCTCAGCTCCTTCTTCAGTCTGTCAATCATCACTCCCGCCTCATCATCGGAGAGACTTCCGGGAAACCTGTACTCCTCCCAGTTTCTCGCAAGTCTGACGCGGCTCGCGATGATCCCCCGGGACGCGCTCTTCACTTCCTCATACCATTTACTCATCCTCGCCAGCCTCCTTCAATGCCCTGATCTGATCCCTGCACCGGGCAGCTGTCTCGTATTCCTCACACCGGAGAGCCTCCTTCAGCTTTCTTTCCAGCTCCCGGATCTCCTCCTCCCTGGACAGCTTCAGCTCTCCGTCTTTTTCCACACGGGTCTCCTTTTCCTCTATCTGGAACTTTGGTTTTTTCCCGGTGTGGCAGTCATTTCCCTGGAGCTTCTTTATCTTTTCCCCGATTAATAGGTCAAATACCCGGTAGCAGTCCGGGCACCCGAAGCGGCTGTTTTCCACAAACGCTTCGTAAGTAGTCCCACAGGTCGGGCAGGCGATCTCCTGAATATTCTCCTCCGTCGGAGAAGTATTTTCCAGCCCCAGAAGCCCGGACAGGAGCTTGCCCAGAGGGAAATCCCCGTCGAAAATCGCCGAATACTGGCCAAAGTCCAGTTCCTTGGCGCACTGAGAGCAGAGATTATGCTCTGTCTTTACGCCGTTTATCACTTCTGTATATTTAATATTTGCCTCGCGGATTTTACATCTCTCACACAACATATCTTATCCTCCATGGGGTTTTCTGTCGCAGCCTTATGGTAAGCACAGACAAAAGAGGAGCCTTAATATCCTTTCCCGTTTCCGGCAAACGCATCGAACATGGAATCGCCCAGCTGATGCACCTCAGCCCTGCTGATATGCTTGCAGCAGCCTCTGTCCAGCACTACGCCCAGCTCCCTTTTCATCTCGTCAACAGCCCGCATCTTGTCGGCATCCAGACAGATCACGGCTCCTTTTCTGCGATCCAGCTTTACAAGGCCTTCCTGCCTTAATACAGAATATGCCTTGTTGACTGTATGCATGTTAATACCGATGTTGTCAGCCAGCTGCCGGACAGATGGAAGCGAATCTCCTTCCCTGAGCCGTTCCGTGGCAATTCCTACAATGATCTGGTTTCTCAGCTGGATATAAAGAGCTTCATCACTGTTAAAATCAATTTCCAATATCATAGGCTCACCATCTTTCGTTATATCTGTTATACTTAGTATATAACAAAACAATCCAACCCGTCAAGCCAAACTTTCTGGCCGGACATAACTGCCCCAGGGGACAGGACGGCAGCCGTTTGGCTGTGGAAAGAGGGAAATGACATGCAAATCAGAGTTCCAATCCAGCCGGAAATCATGGTTTCAACTGCCATGCAGATGAGAATGGCAGTCACATTTTTAATTATGCCGAGCCCGGAGAGCTCCTCACCGTCATCGGCATTTGCACGCTCCGCATCAGAGGTAAAATTCTCGTCCTCATCCGGTTTCAGATGGGAGCTGACAATCAGTCTGCACCCCGCCGGACTTCCATCTATTAGGGGCCGTCCACCGGCAGGTATACTAAAAAAGCGGCATAAAGACTGATGCTCTATGCCGCCTTTCTGTTTTTCTCTCTATTCGTCCAAGTCTACAAAGTCAAGATCGTCTCCTCTGCTTCTCCTGTCCGGATGGGAGGTTCCCCTTCTCTGTGAATGAGCTGGTCTGTCCTCCGGATACTCTGTGTATATCCTTTTGGAAGGCTCTCGCCGTCCGGCTCCCGAGGCTGCAGGCGGCCTCTGGGTCTGAGGGCGTCTTCTGACCTCCTCAAATTCCAGTTCCGGTTTCCTTCCGGACTCCTGCATTCTTTCTCTGTCAGCCGCTGTCCTCCCCGAAGCAGGGCGGGGGTAACTGCCCCTTCCCTGTTCTTTGGCTCTCTCTGTACTGCGGTGCGTCTCTCTGGTCAGCTCTGCCGCCTGGCTTCTCTCAGGGCGCCGTCCTCTTCCCTCCCTGGAAGCCGCCTCCTCATGTCTCGCTCTCTGGCTGTAGGACTCAGAGGCTTCTCTTCCAGAGGCTTCACGCCTTACAGGAACTCTTGAAGAAGGAACTTCCCTGTACGTTTCTCCTCTCCGCTCAGGACGCTGGGCATGGGCATTCCGGCTGAACTCTCCCGGCCGTCCCGCCTCCTCACGTCTGTTCGCAGCGCCCGGCTGCTCTCTCCCGGCCATCCGGCGCCCGTCTCCATCGCTTCTGGAGGCATGATTTTCTCCCTTTCTTGGAGAAGATGACTGCCCGGGCGCCTCTGTTCCTCTCTTTCTGGAAGGGGAGCCGGAATCCTGTCTACTGCCGCGGCCTTCGTCTTCTCTGTCATGATCTCCTCCCTTCTTTTTCAGGAGCAGGATCACCATCACAAGCAGAATCACACAGACTGCACCCAGAGCCACGATTATTACAAGACGCAGACGGTACAGCTTGTAGACCTCATTAAACTCATTGATATACGCCTCCACCTCCTCATCGGAGTAGGAGCTCTGGATCGCCGGATCCTCAAAGTATCTCTGAATAGTCTTTTCTCCTATATCATAACGGTACAGACCTTTCTCACCATTCTCATTCATACCGTAGACTACGCAGTATCTCTGTTCTGTGTCGGTTGCCCACACCCAGCCCTCTACCTTGTAATCTCCGTTCAGCTGGATCGTCGTCTCAGAAAATCCTTCTGGTATCTCCACACTGTCATCAATCGGAAGGACTGTAATGTTTTTCTCACTTACATGAATCGTGGCATACGGCGCAAGCTCTCCTGACCCGCTGTTGTAGAACCAGAAGCTGCCGGCTCCGGCACTGTCCTGGAGATAGATAACGGTCAGATCCCCATTTACACCTGCCATGATTTCCGTATCCTGATAAACCGCAGCAGAGGCTGTGTAGCCAGCCGGAAGCAGAGACTGGTCGAAGGATGAAACCACACTGTACTCTGTACCGTCTATCTCAGCCTTCAGCTCTCCGACCACGGCTGCCTCCGTCTCTCCGGCGCTTTCGCTCTCTGCCTGGGTTCCGCTCTCGCCTTCAGCCTTCGTCACAGTGATGGTATAGCTTTTAACAGTTTTTCCATCCTCAGCTGTTACCCTGCAGACCACCTTGTTTTCTCCCGGCTGCAGATTGCTGTCCCCTGACACTACCAGCTTTGACTTGGCATCCTTTCGCTCTGCGCTGACTGCAATTTTATTTACCTCTGCCCCCACGCTCGCTGTATAGGAGGTCACGTCAGGAGAGAAGGCCGGTGAAAGAGTTCCCGGTGAAATCTTTAAGGATGACAGGGACGCCTCACTGGAATAGGTGGCCGGAGCCTGAACCTTTACAGCAGAACTTCCCGTATGGCTCACCGTCATGGCCTGCATATCCGCGTCGTACAGTTCCGAGCTGCTGACGCTGATAGTCGTATTTCCAGCCTGAAGAGCCTTAAATTTCAGGCTGAAATCAAAGCTCTTCGTACTGGCAGAATCCATTGTCCCTACCAGCCGCACTGTCCCTGCTCCTCCGTTGGCGTTGTTCCCGCTGACAAATTCTATCACTGCCGGATCATAGGAGAGAACAATATCAGCTCCTCCCATGTTCCCATCTGTTGTGGCAGCCTTCACCGTCACGGTAAACTCCGTCCCCACTGCCGGTTTCGGATCATTAAAAGTAATTTTTGCCGTTGCAGCAAAAACCGTCAAAACCTGAAACGGCATCACTGCCGCCATCACGAAGGCGGCGATGAAACATATGGCAAAATTTCTGATTCTTCTGTTCATACTTACTCCCGTCTAGTTTCTCAACTCAGCTTTTCAATTCCCAGCACGTCTCTCTGCATGGCCAGGATATCCGTGATGTCAATCTTCCCGTTGCCATTTATGTCCGAGGCCTTTTCGTAGGCTCCGGACAGAGAACCAAGTCCTAAAATATGGCGCTGGGCATTCAGTATATCCAGCACATTCAATTTGCCGTCACCCGTGTTGTCGCCCCGGACAATCACAGTGTATCTGGCCGCCGGATCGCCGTCTGCGCTGTAGGTCTGCACAAGATTTCCCGTACCCACATTCCCGGTCACTTCCGCTCCAGAAGAATGATATACCTTTACGACAGCGCCGGCTCCCTCTGACTGCATCTGGGAAGCCAGAGCCGCTGCCGCAGTCTGGGCTGCCACCGTTCTGTAGCCGTCAGAGCTCTGGGAGTTCGCGCTCTGCCCCGGTGCGGCGGGAGAAAGGCCGGTTCCATCCGGCCCCTGAATCCCCGAGCTGCTCTCCTCGCCGCCAAAGCCTCCTACGCTCCCATCCGGCGCTATGGGCTCTGCGGCTCCTCCGGGAGCGGCAGTTCCTCCCTGGCCGGAGTTTCCTGAAGAAGAGCTTCCCGAGCCTCCCGTAGGGCCTATAATCTCCACGCTCGTATCTCCTCCGGGCCCGGAAGTGCTTCCAGGGCCAATTCCTCCTCCGGAAGACACTCCGCTTCCAATGGAATCTGAATAGGTGGGCCCGTTATTCTGTCTGACCACATGGATCACATAGTTTCTTACATGTCCGTTTTCTGCTGTCACCGAAACAGTAATATCGTTGATGCCGCTCTGCAGGGCAATCGTCCCTGTTCCGCTTACGGATGCCTTGGAATCAATAGCGGATGCCTCAACTGTCACACTCTCGACCGACGGATCTACAATCAGGTCATAGGATTCCGTATCTCTGCTGAAGGTCGGTGTGAGGGCAAAGCCATCCACGCCCAGACCTGAAAGCTTGTTGTTGGGGCTTCCATCCAGCGTCGGCTGCGCACAGGCTGTATCCGGCATATTTTTAAATACAGGAATGGAAAATTCCAGAGCCGTGCTTTTCAGGGATGAAATCTTGGCAAGCTCCGCTCCCTCAGATGCTGCCGCCTGTACATTTGTCATATACTGGTGTGTGTAGGGACTGCTTCCCTGCACGTTAAATTTTTTTAAATACAGAGTATCCTGACCGCGGCTTAAATAATTTTCCGCATACCACTTTGCACCGCCCAGAATCGACTTCTCCCTGGTATTCCAGGGTCTTCCATAGCTTCCTGACTGAGACGCCCACCAGAGCCCTCTCTCCACTGCGCTCATGGAACCGGACTGATATGCCTCGATATTAAAGAAGTTAAAATATCCTGTGTATCCCGACACGGTGCCGGAGATGCTGCGCCCTGTTCCCTGCTTTCCCTGCTCTACCAGTATCATAGACGCGATAATATACGGATTTACACCTGACTGTGCAGCGGCGTCCATAATAATATCCACATAGGGGCGCCCCTCTGAAGAGGAAGCACCGGTTCCAAGCCCTGAATCTCCCTGACTGCCCATTCCGTCTGTCCCGCTGTCTCCGGCGTTCATTCCCGGTCCATAAGCAGTTACCCGATCTACCTGGTGACTGACCGCAGAGAGAAGCGGCTCTGCCTCATCTGCATACCGGAAAGGCGCCTCTGCAGCCGCTCCCGGCCCGCCTGTCTGCCCCGGAGCAATCTCTCCTCCGTCCGGGCTTCCCCCTGGACTTGTCCCGGTGCCAGAGCTCTGGGCATCTCCGCCCGGCCCGCCTGAGCCGATTCCGCTCTGATCAGTTCCCCTGCTGCCGGCTGCTCCGCCCGGAGCCGCCGTTCCCTCCAGAAAGGTTCCCTTTACCATATCGGTCAGTCCGTCCTTCGTGTGAATGGAAGAATCATAGGCCTGATCCATAAACTGATATATGTAAGTCTCATTGAGAAAATTTCTCGGATCCATATAATAGCTGATAATGTCGCGGGATGCGGCAACCCAGGAGCTTCCGTCAAACCCCGGCCATGTCCCCGTCGACCAGTCATAGGCTCCTGTTTCTGTGGATTTCCACGAAGATATACTGCTTCTGGCTACCAGATTTCTCGTTACCTTGCTCTCCTCATCCACTGCCGTATTCCAGTCCAGTCCTGTCTGGAAAGCTGTAAAACGCCAGTTCGGATACTTGGCGTGCAGCTCCCGGAGTCCCTGTCTGTAGCTCTCCGGGAACCCCTGCTGTGCCATATAGGACTCAAAATCACCGTCCACAGGCACATTCTGAGAAGCCAGCTT
>JAHZAR010000056.1:0-10908 GCA_019423835.1 Clostridiales bacterium
GTGCTTCAGATTGTGCGGGGCGAGGAGTATCAGGAAGAATATATAGAGCTGACCGAAAAAGTAATTAAAACGGACAGCACAAGAGGTAATATCTACGACAGGAACGGAAATGTGCTGGCCTACAATGAGCTGGCCTGCAACGTGACTGTACAGGACATCGGCGCCCTGGAGGACAGCAACGCCTGGAACCTCATGCTCTGGGAGCTGGTGGACATACTGAACGAACACGGGGAGACGGTGGAAGGCAGCCTGGAAATCGCCGTTGATGCAGAGGGAAATGTGTCTTACACATCGGCATCCGAGGCAGCCAGAAAGCGATTCCTCCGGGATTTGTACGGACTGAGGTGCGTGGACGAGCTGGATGATCCGGAAGGAGAGTATCCATCCAATGTCACGGCTGAAGAACTTTTGAAAAAACAGATGGAAACCTACGCTCTCGACGAGGTGAAGGATGAGGACGGGAATCCTGCCGAGATTCCTCTCAGCACGGCTGCCCAGATCGTAAATATCCGCTATACCATGAGGTTTACCAGCTACCAGAAGTACAATGCGACGACTGTGGCAGAGAACATCAGTGATGAAACCATGGCAGACATTATGGAGCACAAGGCAGATTTGCCCGGTGTGGATATTGAAGAGTCTACCATCCGCGTCTACAACGACGCCATCTACTTTGCCCCTGTCATAGGATACACGGGAAAGGTTACGTCTGACGGTCTGGAGGAGCTGAAAAAACAGAGCGACGACTATGAACTGAATGACGTGGCCGGACGTACGGGAATTGAAGCGTCCATGGAGCTGGATCTGAAGGGCAAGAAAGGTTCTCAGACGATCTATGTGGACAATCTGGGGAAGGTGATCGAGACTGCTAATGTGGTGGAGCCGACAGCCGGAAATGATGTATGGCTGTCCCTTGACCGCGATCTCCAGAAGGGCATATACCATATTATTGAAAAACAGCTTGCCGGCGTTCTCACGAATGTCATTGTGAATCAGGAGCCGGATGCGATCAATAATGTGGATGCTTCTGAGATTAAGCTGCCCATCAAGGATGCCTATTTCCAGCTGATCAACAACAATGTTCTCTCCTTCCAGGCCTTTGCCTCGGAGGAGGCCTCCGATACGGAGCGGCAGATAAACGCCAAGTTTGAGAGCGCGCAGGCAAGGATAGATGGGGAGCTGAGAAATGAGCTGACCAGCAGTTCGGCAGCCCCCATGAATGCACTGACAGAAGAGATGCAGTCGTATATGCAGTATATCTACACGCTCCTTTCCTCCGACTCGGAGGGCATCGTCATGACCTCTGAGATCGACACTAAGAGCCAGGAGTATGAGGCCTGGAAAGCGGGAAATATGAGCCTTCGTGATTATCTGTACTACGGTATCGCAAGCAACTGGATTGACACCACAAAGCTCGATATAGAGAGTCGGTATTCCAGCGCAGACGATGTGTACAGTGTTCTGGTGGAGCGCATCTTCGAGCTGCTTCAGGACAATGAGGCTTTTTCAAAGAGGATTTACCGTTACCTGATCTACAATGATGTGGTGACAGGAAGAGAGCTCTGCCTTGCCCTCTACGATCAGGGGGTTCTGGCCTACGATGAAGCTCAGGTGGCGGCTCTCAGGCAGGGTGATTCCAATTACACCTATTCCTTTATGATGGAAAAGATAAGAAATATTGAGATCACTCCGGCTCAGCTTGCTCTCGATCCCTGCACTGCATCCTGCGTGGTGACAGATGTTCACACGGGAAAGGTACTGGCCCTTGTCACCTACCCGGGCTATGACAATAACCGGATTAACAATGTGGATTATTTTGCCCAGGTAAACAACGATCTCTCAGGTCCCCTGAGAAACAACGCCACCACAACGCTGAAGGCGCCGGGTTCCACCTTTAAGCCGATCACCGCTATTGCGGGGCTTGAGGAGGGCACGCTCAATCTTTCCGATATCATTGTGTGTGACGGAGTGTACAAGGAAATCAGCATTCCTCTTAAGTGTACAGGCCACCACGGCCCCTTAAATGTGGTGGGGGGCATCGCCAACTCCTGCAACGTATTTTTCGGAGAACTGGCTCACAGGCTTTCCACAGATGCAGCCGGAGCTTACAGGCCGGAACAGGGACTGGAGATTCTGAAAAAATATGCAGCCATGTTTGGCCTGGATCACACCTCCGGAATTGAGATTTTCGAGTCGGAGCCTCAGATCAGCGACATGGATCCGGAGCGATCCGCTATCGGTCAGGGTACCCATGCCTTTGCCAATGTACAGCTTGCCCGCTATGTGACAGCCCTGGCCAACAGGGGAACTGTGTTTGAGCTGAGCCTTCTGTCCAAGGAGACAAGCTCAAACGGAGATCTGGTGAAGGAATTTGTACCTGAGGTTTACCGGCAGTTAGATATCTCCCAGGGGACCTGGGACGCAGTGTTCCAGGGAATGAGAGGAGTGGTGACAAGAAGTGCCAGGTTCCAGGATCTTCCTGTTAATATTGCAGGGAAGACAGGTACAGCCCAGGAGGTAAGGACGAGGGGAAACCACGCATTCTTCATCTCCTTCGGGCCTTATGAGAACCCGGAGATCAGTGTGGCTGTCAATATTCCAAACGGATATACCTCAGCCAACGCAGCTCTCCTCGCCAAGTATGTGTACCGCTATTATTACGGTTACATGAGCCTGGATGAGATTATGGGTTCCGGCGCGCTGAATGCTTCCATGGAGAAGATCAACGGAGAATAGGATAAAATGGCGACGGTTCAGCCGGACGATCGATGCGGAAGGCCGGGCCGCTGTACATCTGACAGGATGTCTGCTGCCAGACGTGAAGCTGCTGCTATCAGACGAAACAGATGGGAGATGACGGGGAGGATGCACAGTACGGTAGTGATTAAGGGAAGTCAGGCAGGTATGACTGTTATTTTAGATCCTGACGTTCCATTTGAAAGACTGTTGGAGGATATTGCAAAAAAGTTTAAAGACAGTTCCAGATTCTGGGGGGCGGTTCAGATTACTCTGACTCTGGAGGGAAGAAGACTCACGCCCAGGGAGGAGCTATCGGTGGTGCAGGCTATCACCGACAATTCCCAGATTGAGATTCTCTGCCTTCTCGATACGGACGCCAACCGGATTGCCCGCTGTGAGAAGGCTCTGACAGAGCGTCTGATGGAGCTGTCCTCCCAGACGGGCCGGTTTTACAGGGGAGATTTAAGGAGGGGGGACGTGCTGGAGTCAGAGGCGAGCATTGTAGTGATCGGGGATGTGAATCACGGGGCCAGGGTGATCGCGAAAGGAAATATCGTTATACTCGGCTCTCTGCATGGAAGCGCTTATGCCGGAGCTGCGGGCAATGCCTCTGCAGTGGTTATGGCTATGGAGATGATCCCGATGCAGGTGAGGATTGCCGATTTCTCCACACGCCCGGAAGACAAAGGAAGGAGGCTGGGAAAGGGGCCTGTGATCGCCTCTGCCCAGAATGACAGTATCATTGTCAGACCAATTCGAAAAAGTTTCTTAAATTACTTAAATTTTATTTAATACTGGAAACTTTGGGAATTTTGGGGTAAAATAAGAATGTAAACTGAATACAGGAGGATATGAAGCCATGAGTGAAGTCATTGTGATTACCTCAGGAAAAGGCGGTGTAGGCAAGACGACTACCTCCGCAAATGTGGGAACAGGACTTGCCATGCTGGGAAAGCGGGTAGTGCTGATTGATACAGATATCGGCCTTCGCAACCTCGACGTGGTGATGGGACTGGAAAACCGCATTGTCTACAATCTTGTAGATGTGGTAGAGGGCAACTGTCGGATGAAGCAGGCACTGATAAAAGACAAAAGATATCCTAACCTGTTTTTACTGCCGTCTGCCCAGACGCGGGACAAATCATCCGTGAATCCGGGACAGATGGTAAAGCTGGTCAGCTCCCTGAGAGGAGAGTTTGACTACATACTTCTTGACTGCCCGGCCGGCATTGAACAGGGCTTTAAAAATGCCGTTGCAGGAGCAGACAGGGCCATCGTGGTGACTACACCCGAGGTGTCCGCCATCCGGGATGCAGACCGGATTATCGGCCTTCTGGAGGCGGACGAGATGAAACGCATCGATCTGGTTATCAACCGCATCCGCATGGACATGGTGCGCAGGGGCGATATGATGTCAGTGGACGATGTGATGGACATTCTCTCGGTGCCTGTGATCGGGACAATCCCGGACGACGAGGACATTGTGATTTCTACCAACCAGGGAGAGCCCCTGGCCGGGACGAACAGCTTCGCCGGACAGGCATATTTAAACATCTGCAAGAGAATACTGGGAGAATCGGTACCATTCCTGAACTTCGACAACAGCCGGAATCTCTGGTCTAAAATTACCTGCCTGCTGAAGCGGGCGTAAGGAGGGCTGACCGGATGATTATTTTCAGGCTGCTTGGCAGAAGCAATTCAGGTGAAATAGCGAGAAAGCGTCTGAAGCTTCTTCTGGTATCGGACCGGGCAGGCTGTTCTCCCGAGGTTTTGGAGATGATACGCACAGACCTGCTCCATGCTGTATCCAGATACATGGAAGTGAAGGAGGAGGACGTCACTGTACAGATGATGAGAACCTTGCCGGACGGTAGGAATGTTCCGGCGCTCTGCGCTACTATACCGGTTCATGACATTAATCAGAACAAGGAAACTTTTACAGCATGATATTCAACTACAACCTGAGAAATTACAATTTCCGCATCGTGCTCTATATGCTTTTTCTGAGCGTTGCGGGAATTCTGGTGCTGAAAAGCGCCAGCGGCGGGGATTCCTCGGTGGTCGGAAAGCAGATTATGGGTGTGGCTCTTTCGTTTGCAGCCTGCATAATCATTTCCTTTATCGATTACCACAGAATCTTCCGGTTTAACATTTTAATCTATGTGGGCTGCGTGCTCCTGCTAATCGCGGTACTGATTACAGGGCATGACTCTCATGGCGCAACGCGATGGCTGAACATTTTCGGATTCACCGTTCAGCCATCGGAATTTTTGAAAGTAGGACTGATTGTGGTTCTCTCCTGGTACACAGCCAAGAACCAGGAGAGAATCAATAAAGTGTCTGTGCTGGGGACGGCGGTGCTCCTTATGGCATTTCCCATCGGACTCGTTCTGGCTCAGCCAAACCTGTCCACCAGCATTGTTATTACGATACCGCTTATTTTTATTATCTATGCTGCCGGGCTGAGCTATAAATGGATCGGCGGGGTACTGGCGGTGGGGATTCCTGCCGGCGGGCTGTTCCTGTATCTGGCTCAGTTTGGCATTGTACCATTCCTGCACCAATATCAGGCCCGGCGAATTCTGGCCAAGATTTTCCACGGCAGCGCCCAGTATGCGGACGCAAACCGCCAGCAGGATAAATCCATCATGGCCATCGGATCCGGACAGCTGTGGGGCAAGGGCCTCAACAATGTGGGTGTCGGCTCTGTAAAAAGCGGAAACTTTGTGGCAGAAGATCAGACTGATTTTATCTTTGCCGTCATCGGCGAGGAGCTGGGGTTTGTGGGAAGTATGGTGATTATCACCGTGCTGGCCCTTCTGGTCTTTGAATGCCTGCTCACCGCAAGCCGTGCAAAAGATATGGGCGGACGTCTGGTCTGCATCGGAATTGCGGTTCTCATTGGTTTTCAGGGCTTTGCCAACATTGCTGTGGCCACGGGAATTTTCCCCAATACGGGACTTCCGCTTCCCTTCATCAGTTCCGGTATCAGTTCGCTTTTGAGCATATTTATCGGCATGGGAATCGTATTAAACATTGGACTTCAGAGAAAAAGCAACAATAATTAAGGAGGTAGCTCAGTATGAATATCGGGTTGGTAGCGCATGACTCCAAGAAAAAGCTGATGCAGAATTTCTGTATCGCTTACAGGGGTATTTTAAGCAGACATTCCCTTTATGCTACAGGAACAACAGGAAGGCTGATTGAGGAGGTTACAAATTTAAACGTATACAAGTATCTTCCGGGACATCTGGGAGGAACCCAGCAGTTAAGCTCACAGATTGAGCACGATCAGATGGATCTTGTGATTTTCCTGCGTGATCCGTCCACGGCCAAATCCCATGAGCCGGATGTGAACAATGTGGTCATGATCTGTGATATGTACAACATTCCCGTAGCCACAAACCTGGCAACAGCGGAGCTCCTGATCAAATCTCTCGAGAGAGGCGATCTGGAATGGCGCGAGATGTACAGATAAATTTTTTGCGCAGACAGGTTTCTGCCAGAGCAGGAGTGTAATGACTTGAAGTATTTATTAAAGACCGATTATAGAAAAAAAAGAGTTAGCCGTCTGCTGCTCCCCATTCTGGCCTGCAGTGCTGCTGCAGTTCTTCTGTCAGGCTGCGGGGGCAGCTCGTTAGAGGAGCCGTACTCCTTTGCCGAGAGGGCGGGAAATATGGGGGTATCGGAGGGCTCTGCCTCCCTGACCCCTCTTTTTGCCTCTGCGCTCTGTGTCGTTGACAAAGAGACAAAAGATGCAGGCACAGAACTGACTGCTGAGGCAGGAGCGCTGTTTAATATTACGGACGGAACGGTTCTATACATCAAAAATGTCTTTGAGGAACTGTATCCTGCCAGTATTACGAAGGTGATGACTGCCATCCTGGCCATCGAAGAAGGAGAGCTTTCCGATGAAGTGACAGTAACCAGGGATGCCGTGATCACAGAAGCGGGGGCTTCCCTTGCAGGGATCAAACCAGGGGATACGCTGACGATGGAGCAGCTCCTGTATGGCCTCATGATCCCCTCGGGAAACGATGCGGCAAACGCCATAGCAGTACATATGTCAGGCAGCATGGAGGCCTTTGCAGAGCGCATGAATGAGAGGGCCAGGAAGCTGGGAGCCACACACACCCATTTTAAGAACCCAAATGGCCTTACAGATCCGGAGCATTATACCACAGCTTACGATCTCTATCTGATTTTCAATGAGGCTCTCAAGCTGCCGAAATTCAGAGAGATCATCGGCGCGGATTCCTACACAGCGTCCTACAGGGATGCAGACGGAAACACGGTTTCAAAGACGTGGAATGTGGGAAACTGGTACCAGAAGGGGGAAGAGGAAACTCCTCAGGGTGTTACCGTCCTGGGCGGAAAAACAGGAACCACCCAGGCTGCCGGCTACTGTCTGATTATGGCTGAGAGGGATGAGGACGGCAGGGAATATATTTCCGTTGTGCTGAAAGCTGAGAACCGTCAGGGACTCTACGATAATATGACAAATATAATTACTAAAATTGTCGATTAGTGATTGCGTTTTTTAGACATTTATACTATAATTGGAGATACAATAAAAGAGTTTTTATACAAATTAAATAAAGTCCAAGGAGGAGATTTGATATGGTTCAGATTATTGCGGGAAACAAGGGAAAGGGCAAAACAAAATACCTGCTTGACATGGCTAACACAGCAGTAAAGGAATCTACGGGTTCTATCGTTTATCTTGACAAAAGCTCCAAGCACATGTATGAGCTGAACAACAAAATCCGTTTAATCAATGTGAATGAGTACCCCATCACTTCCAGTGAAGGCTTTATCGGTTTCATCTGCGGTATCATTTCACAGGATCACGACTTAGAGCAGATGTACTTTGACAGCTTCCTGAAGCTGGCTTCCTTAGAGGGGGAGAGTATCGAAGAGACCTTTAAGACCTTAGAGGACATCAGCGAAAAATATCATCTTACATTTGTACTCAGCGTATCTATTGATGCCGATCATTTGCCGGAGTGCGCAAAATCAAGTGTAGTTGTTTCATTATAAACAGAATTCAGAACACAGTTTGCAGCGTAACGTGTCGTTTATTCTATAAAAAAAGAAAAGTACATGTCAGCCGGGCAATCCGGAAAAATACAGCATACAGGGTACGAAAGAAAAGGGAGTGCTGCCAGACGGCGGCGCTCCCTTTAGCTAATTGTGCTGCTGTCCAGGATAAAAAGGCATGAACGGCAGATGCCCGAAACAGGCTATTTGGACTGACACTTCAGGAGTCCGGCTGAGCTGTTAGAGGACAGGGGCTTATTTCCTGAATTGTCTTGAACTTTTTGCCGATTCCTTTTATAATACATAAGGAAAGGAGAACGGTTCATATCATGGCCAAGACAAAAAAGGTAGTACCTTACAGACGACCGAGAAATAACTTTAATATAGGCACCTTGATCTTTCTCCTCATATTTATCTACCTTGCATTTTCTGTCATCAAATATATCGGCAGAGATAAGATTCAGTTCTATGAGGTAGTGGAGGGAAGCATTGTCAATGATAAAACATATACCGGGCTGATTCTGAGAGAGGAAACGGTGAAAACGGCAGAGCAGTCGGGATACGTCAATTACTACATACGGGAGGGAAAACGGGCCGCTGCAGGTTCCCGTATCTACTCGCTGGATGAGACGGGAGAGCTGGAAAAATATCTGGAAGAGAATCAGGAAACGGGACAGGCATTTTCAGACGAAAATCTGTCCTCCATCAAAAAACGGCTCAGTTCTCTGTGCCTGTCCTATGATGATACCGATTTTTCCGCTGTCTATGACGAAAAATACTCCCTGGATGCCTCTGTGGCGGAGCTTGTAAATTTTAATGCGCTGGAAGATCTGGATTCAGAGCTTCAGGCCAGGGGAATAAACTTCAAACAGATATACAGTGAGCAGGCGGGCATGATCTCATATGCCATCGACTCCTATGAGGGGATGGCTCCCACAGATGTGACGGCCGATTCTTTCAAGAAGGACAGCTATAAAAAGGCAGTGGGCCAGGCCGGACAGCTTGTGGAGACGGGAACGCCGATCTACAAGATTGTTACTTCGGAGAACTGGTCCGTTCTGTTTCCGCTGAGCGAGGAGGACAGGGAAGAGTATGCAGACCGGGATACTCTGAAGATTAAATTTACAGAGAACGGCCTGACGCTTGGGGGCAAATATTCTCAGATTACCGGGGCTGACGGCGGCTCCTATGGAAAACTTGATTTTAACAAATTTATGGTTCAGTTTGTATCTGACCGTTTTGTGGATTTCGAGGTAATGTCCGATGAAGAGGATGGGCTCAAGATTCCTGCGACAGCAGTTACTACAAAAAATTTCTTTACGATCCCTGTGGACTTTATTGCCGCTGGAGGCGACGGCGACGAGACACAGACCGGCTTCTACAAGGAAGTGTATTCTGAAACTGGTGAGTCTTCCATTGTATTTACCCCGGCAGAGATTTATTACTCTACGGATGAATACT
Source organism: Clostridiales bacterium (assembly GCA_019423835.1). Taxonomy (GTDB): domain Bacteria; phylum Bacillota; class Clostridia; order Lachnospirales; family Lachnospiraceae; genus Otoolea. The sequence goes on from JAHZAR010000056.1 coordinate 9,241, forward strand.
ACTATGTGGACTCCGGCGAGGATGGGGAATTTAAAAACGGAGATTACATCGTAAAGCAGGATTCCAGCGAACGCTACCAGATCGGTGCCACGGCTCCGCTGGAGGGCGTCTATAATATCAATAAGGGCTATGCAGTGTTTAAGAGAATTGAGAAGCTGTCCGGAAACGGAGAGTATTTCACCATAGCGAAGGGAACGGACTATGGCCTTTCCGTCTATGATCACATTGTGCTGGATGCCTCTATGGTTAGTGAGGGAATGATTATCTACGAATAGAAAGAGTTCATAAAATTCAGAATAAACATTTGGGAGATGAGTGTATGATAAGAGAAAATCTGGAAGAGGTAAGAGAGAGAATACGGCTTGCCTGCGAGAGAAGCGGTAGGAGAGTGGAGGATGTGACGCTGATCTCTGTGAGCAAGACAAAACCGGTGGAAATGCTTCAGGAGGCCTACGAGGCCGGAGCCAGGGATTTTGGAGAAAACCATGTCCAGGAGATCCTTGAAAAGCATGGACAGATGCCGGATGACGTCAGGTGGCATATGATTGGACATCTCCAGAAAAACAAGGTGCGCCAGGTCATTGACAAAGTAGTTCTGATCCACTCTGTCGATACCGTAGGACTTGCTGAACAGATTGAGAAGGAGGCTGCCAAGCGGGACCTTCACATTGATATTCTCCTGGAGGTCAATGTGGCCGGGGAGGAGAGCAAATATGGATTCCGCCCGGAGGAGGTGGAGGAGGCTGTCAGAAAAATCTCCCTGCTGCCCCATGTCCATATTAAGGGACTTATGACAATTGCTCCATTTGTAGTGAATTCGGAGGATAATCGGGAAGTATTTAAAAAATTATACAATTTATATGTTGACATGAGGAGTAAAAACATTGATAATGTTAGTATGAGTGTGCTGTCCATGGGAATGACTGGTGACTATGAGGTTGCCATCGAGGAGGGCGCAACCATGATTAGAGTCGGCACCGGAATTTTCGGAGCCAGGACAAGGAATGGAGAGAGCAGGGCATGAGTATTTTGAACAAGATTATGGATACGATGCGATTAAATGAACCAGATACCGATGAGGATGACGGATACTTCGACGAGGACTACGAGGAGGAGAAGCCGGCCCGCAGACGTTTGTTTAATAAACAGCACAGCGACGACTACGATTATGAGGAGGAACCGGAGCAGAGACCGAGATTTCTTTCCAGGCCATCCTCCAACAACAAGGTGGTGCCGATGCGCCGCAGCATGGAGGTATCACTGATCAAGCCGGTTTCCATGGAGGATTCCCATGAGATTTGCGACTGCCTTCTGGAGGGAAAGGCTGTAGTCCTGAATATGGAAGGCATACATATGGAGGTTGCGCAGAGGATCATTGATTTCACCTGCGGGGCAACCTACTCCATGAACGGAAATCTTCAGAAGATTTCCAATTACATTTTCATTGCAACACCAGAAACCGTAGAGCTGTCCGGTGACTTCCGCGAACTTCTCTCAGGGACATCGGCAGGCGGAAATATGAATATTGCCGGACTTAATTTTCACTTATAAGGAACATGGATAAAGAAGAGCAGTTACTAAAAAAACGGATTATGGAGCTGGCGGCCCTCTGCTACCAGCGCGATATTCCGTCATATACCGATTTTCTGAATCTGAATGAACAGACAG
>JAHZAR010000056.1:10921-14622 GCA_019423835.1 Clostridiales bacterium
CCCTTGAGCGGAGCCTGCCGCCTGTACGTTTTCTCATGACAGGCGGCTACGAGCCGGCAGAGCGTAAGATTGTCTGTTTTCTGCCGTCCTATGAGGAGGATACAACAAACCTGCCAATCAGCATCCTGAAGGTGGAGCCGGTTCATGCCCGGTTTGCCGAGGAGCTTACGCACAGAGATTACCTGGGGGCCCTGATGAATCTGGGAATCGAGCGGGGCATGGTGGGGGACATTGTGATCAATGAGGACGGCTGTTTTATTTTCTGCCTGGAGCGGATGGCAGAGTACATTTCAGGGGAGCTCAGACAGGTCAGGCACACCAGTGTTTCATGCACAGCAGTCTCAGCTCTCACCTGCAGGGTAGAACAGAGGTTTGAGGAGATTCGCGGAAGCATTGCCTCGCCGAGACTTGACAATGTGCTTTCTCTCGTTTACCGCACATCCCGGACAAGAATCCTTCCCTATATTCAGGGGGAAAAGGTATTTGTAGACGGAAAACTGGCCGTCTCTCCTTCCCTGCAGCTTAAAGGAGGGGAGATTGTGTCTGTCCGCGGTCTGGGAAAATTCCTGTTTATGGGGACAGAGAAGGAGACGCGGAAAGGGAGAATCTTTGCGGCCGCCAGGAAATACTGCTGAGCAGAAGGAAAGCCGCAATGACAGACAGCGGAAACAGGCAGAGAGATTGTGGACAGAGATAACCTCAGACAGTACGCAGTTAAAAATACAGAAAGGGCCGGCCCGCTGTGTGGGAGAAGAGCAGAATTTAAACTTCCCCAGCAGACGCCGCCGGTAATAGGACAGTGGAGAAATGGCAAACAGAATGACAGTTCAAATGAATGGAAACCCGGTTTATGATATTGTTCTGGAACAGGATTTTTCAGCTCTTCCGGCAGAGCTTGAAAAGCTGAATCTTCAGTCCAGAAAAATCTGCATTGTGACAGATTCCAATGTTGCTCCTCTCTATCTGGAGGAGGTGAAGCGTCTGATGGAGCCCTGCTGCCGTCAGGTCATTTCCTTCGTCTTCCAGGCGGGAGAGGAAAACAAGAATCTGGATACAGTGAGAAACCTGTATGAAACGCTGATTCTCGGAAAGTTCGACAGGAATGATATGCTGGCGGCCCTGGGCGGCGGCGTGGTGGGAGATCTCTGCGGTTTTGCTGCTGCAACCTATCTCAGAGGAGTTTCCTTCATTCAGCTGCCCACTACGCTGCTTTCTCAGGTGGACAGCAGTATTGGCGGAAAGACAGGGGTTGACTTTGACGCCTATAAAAATATGGTGGGCGCCTTCCATATGCCCCGTCTGGTCTATGAAAATATTGGAAGCCTTAAAACCCTTCCGGCAGAGCAGTTTTCTGCCGGCATGGGAGAAGTAATTAAGCACGGCCTGATTCAGTCCAGGGCTTACTACGAGTGGATCCTTGCCCATAAAGAAGAAATCCGCAGCATGGATATGGAAACACTGGAAGAACTGGTAGTGGAGAGCAACCACATTAAGCGCCGTGTGGTAGAACGGGATCCGGAGGAGAAAGGCGACAGGATGCTTTTAAATTTCGGCCACACTCTGGGGCATGCCATAGAAAAGCTGAAAAACTTTGAGCTTCTCCACGGGGAATGTGTTGCGCTGGGCGCCATCGCAGGTATGTACATCTCAGCTAAAAGAGGCTTGCTTCCAATGGAAGAGATCGACCGCTTCCGTGGGATCCTTTCCTGGTTTGGACTCAGGACATCCACAGACGGTCTCGATCGGGATGCGGTGATCGCAGCAACAGCCAACGACAAAAAGATGGATTCGGGCGTGATCCGCTTTATTCTTCTGAAAGAGATTGGACAGGCATTTGTGGACCGCACAGTCACGCGGGAGGAGATGGCCGAGGCACTTGCACTGGTCTTGAGATAAAACGCAGCATGACAGATGTCCATGATATATATACAGGGAGATTATAATGATGAATCAGAAAGCCAGACAGCTTATCTTTTTTGCAGCCGGCCTTATTGTCAGTATTGGCTTCGACCAGTGGACCAAGGCCCTGGCAGCTGCGAAGCTGAAAGGAAAGCAGCCTTTTGTGCTGATTGAAGGAGTGTTTGAATTTTTTTATTCTGAAAACAGGGGGGCTGCATTTGGCATTATGCAGGGAAAGCAGATCCTGTTTTTCGTAATTACAGCTGCGGTGCTTCTTGCGGTTCTTTTTGCATTGGTGAGAATGCCCTCTTCCAGAAGATATCTTCCTCTGACAGCCTGCCTGTTCCTTCTGGCTTCAGGCGCAGTAGGCAATATGATTGACCGGGTCAGCCAGGGCTATGTGGTGGATTTTCTCTATTTTAAGCTCATTGACTTTCCAATTTTCAATGTGGCTGACTGCTATGTGGTGATCGCTACGTTTCTGCTGATCATCCTGGCATTTTTCGTCTACTCGGAGGAAGAGCTGTCTTTCCTGTCACCGAAGAAGGAAAGCACAGGTTCTGTTTAAGGAGTGTACGGCTGCCGAGAGGGCCGTTAAAGGGCCCAGGAGCTGAATGGCCGGGAAGAGAGCCGGGAAGAAACTGTGAGAAAGAGGCCGCAGGAAAGGGAGATGCAGGGCAGACTGGAAGAGACAGCATACAGGCCGCTGCATCTGAGAGGAGGAAAATTGCTTGAGACAGAGCTATGTAGTGCCGGCTGAGGCTCAGGGAGTCAGAATCGATAAATTTCTTTCAGAAGCCTGTGAGGGGCTTTCGCGGTCTTATCTGCAGAAGCTGCTGAAATCAGAGCTTGTGGAGGTGGATAAACGGACGGTAAAAAACAGCTATAAGCTGTCTGCCGGGGAGAGGATTGAATTTGAGGTGCCCGAGGCGGTAGAGCCTGAGATTCAGGCGGAGGATATCCCCCTGGACATTATCTATGAGGATTCCGATGTTATCCTGGTCAATAAGCCTAAGGGAATGGTAGTCCATCCGGCTGCCGGCCACTACAGCCAGACCCTGGTAAATGGGCTGATGTACCACTGTCGGGACGGACTTTCCGGGATTAACGGCGTTCTGCGTCCAGGCATTGTCCACCGGATTGATATGGACACGACGGGCATTCTGATTGTGTGCAAGAATGATTTTGCACATAATGCAATAGCAGATCAGCTCAAGGTTCATTCCATCACCAGAAAATATTTTGCCATTGTCCACGGAGTAATTCAGGAGAATGAAGGGACGGTGAATGCTCCTGTCGGACGCCATCCGGTGGATCGGAAGAAAATGAGCATTAACTGGAAAAACGGGAAGGAGGCAGTCACTCACTACCGGGTACTGGAGCGGTTCCGCCAGTTTACTTATATAGAATGCCAGCTTGAAACGGGAAGGACTCACCAGATCCGCGTCCATATGGCCAGCATCGGCCATCCCCTTTTAGGTGACCGTGTGTATGGCCCTTCAAAGTGTCCCTTTAAGCTGCAGGGACAGACTCTCCATGCAGGAGTGCTTGGCATTGTCCATCCCAGGACTGGAAAATATATGGAATTTACTGCTCCTCTTCCAGAGTACTTTTCTGCACTTTTGGATAAGCTCAGAAAAATATAGCTTCCCGCTGTCTGCAGTGCTCTTGCACGGATAATTTACGAAAATTTTATCTAATAAAAGAAAAATATTTTTTATATGCAAAAAATAGATGACTTTTCGGAAAATTTGCGTTATACTATCAGTATAGATAGCATAATTATAGTAGTCAGGCAGAAG
>JAHZAR010000056.1:14632-16543 GCA_019423835.1 Clostridiales bacterium
AAGGGAGTGTTATTATGAAACATAATCTTGTGATTACAATAGGACGTGAGAGCGGGAGTGCAGGCCGCCATATCGGCCAGATGCTGGCGAATGAGATGGGAGTTAAGTGTTACGACAAGGAACTGCTGACACTTGCGGCAAAACACAGCGGACTCTGTGAAGAGCTTTTTAAAACACACGATGAAAAGCCTACAAACAGCTTTCTCTATTCTCTGATTATGGATTCCTATTCCGTAGGCTATTCAGGAGGCGGCTATCTTGATATGCCTTTAAACCAGAAAGTGTTTCTGGCGCAGTTTGACGCGATTAAGAAGCTGGCAGAGGAAGAATCCTGTGTGATCGTGGGCCGCTGTGCAGACTATGCGCTTGCTGATTATCCCGGGATGGTTTCCGTGTTTATCTGCGGAAACGAGGAGGATAAAATCCGTCATCTGATGGAACGGCATAAGATAGAGCGTGCAAAGGCAAAAGAAATTATGGTAAAGACGGATAAGAGACGTTCCAGCTACTACAATTACTATTCCAGTAAGCGCTGGGGAGACTGCAAGAGCTATGATCTGTGTATTAACAGCAGTGCCGTTGGCTATGAAGGGGCAGTGAAGATCATTAAGACGTTTGCAGAAACAAAGATGGAGTATCTGAAAAATAAATCGTCAGGGAAATAAAGCAGCTTTATAACCGCTGCTGAGAAAGCCGCAGGCTGAGCATTGTCTCAATGAATTTCAGCCTGCGGCTTTTTGCGTAATGGGAGAGGGAAAACCATGACAAAAATTTTCGCAGCCGTACGGCTCCGCATGGGGAAAGACGCCCCTCCTGCAGGAATATGCTCCGGCGCAGCTGATACCGGGAACAGAAGCAATCCCAGCCTGACACAGCCTTCACACAGCAATCCATTACAATTAATAAAAAATTTCATATTTTGTGATTGATATGGAAAGAGCGTTCGTGATATGTTATTAGTACAGGTTATTTTCAGCTGAGTTTTACAGATGGGAGATAGGCAGAACGCCGGAATATAAGTATGACCAACCAGTTCAGAACATACATAGTAGCCGCCGCTGTACTGATGGCGGCTTCGATTTTGTCAGTTAAAATTTCACAAGATACAGATATCAGCAGAGATACCATTCTCCAAGAAAATAAGGGCAGAGAAGATGAGCACAAAAGCCCTGGAGAGGAAGAGATGGTGAGAAAGTCAGGGGCTGAAGCAGATTTCTCCCTGGATAATGGGAATCTGGAAAATTTCCCGGTCACAGGGGATAAAGAGACGGATATTCTGGAGAGAACAGCCGGCCGTTGCCGGAAATTTCTGGAGCATCTTCAAACGCCAAAAATGGGAGCCGGTTATACACCATCGGTCTCTTCCCTTAATCTGGCGTATCTCTTTTCACAGCCGGAGAGTACCTCCGGGCTGGAGACTCTGGTGTTTCAGGAGATACAGAGGGGGCTTTGCCTGCTCAATCCGGTTCATCACACTTATTCCATGGGCGGAGAGCTTTTTGAAAAGCTGAATAGGAAAGAACAGGAGTGGATGTACAGAATCTATCATGATTTAAGCCAGCTTCCATACAGAACGAGCATTCATCTGCAATTGACAGACGGGGATGGGCAGGAAGATGGAAGCTATACCAACTCACAGGAGATCCTGTCCTTAGCCAGTGTCTATGCCTATTACCACGCCTGGGATGATTATGCTGCAACAGAGCGCTATGCACTGAAGCTATGGGAACTTTCCCACCAGTATGATATTTCTGTAGGCTCTGTCTATTACTGTGATGGCTGTGAAGAGGAAAGGAGCGGGGATACGGAGAAATCTTCAGAGGGGGAGGATCCTGCGGAGAATGAAATCTCAGCTCAGAAAAGGCCGATGGATCTTTCAGATGAGAATCAGGCGATGACTATGACTTCCGG
>JAHZAR010000056.1:16553-17613 GCA_019423835.1 Clostridiales bacterium
GCCGCAGATCCGGCAGTCCAGGCGGATGGAGCGGTGAAGAGGGAAGAGAGCCATACATCAAGCCCGGACAGCGAAGAAACAGGCGGAGAAACTGCAGGAAATGAAAATTCAGGAAATGACGAAGCTGCCGGAAACACAGCAAAAACAGAAAATACAGGTCTCACAGATGCAGAAAATATGAATTGTCAGCAGATTCCCGACAGCGGTCAGGAAATGGCACAGCAGGCTTTAGGAGGGCAGGAGACAGGGACAGGAGCCGGTGAGAACTTTTCAGGGTGTCCCGGGCATGTGGACGTTACAGTGACTGTCCGTATCTGCGGTCTCGACGAAAAAAATAGTCTTTTTTCACTGGCCCAGGACATACGGGAAACAGAGACTGCAGAGAATGGGGGGACGGAAAAGGACGTTTACTCTGCCATGGCAGAGACTCCGAGCTGGCCTGGATGGAATGATGATACCATGAAGGCCGCATGCATCCTGGCTGACCAGGACTGGGAGGCACAGTATGGTTTTGCCCGTTCAGCCATGTCCTTCGGAAAGACACTTACGAGACAGGAATATGAAATGTATATGAGGCTCCTGCCCGAAGAATTATCTTCGGAGAGAAAGTCGCTGATCGCCTTTGCACTGGACTCCGTCGGAAAGGTTCCGTATTACTATGGGGGAAAACCGGCTCGCCCTGGATTTGACGGAAACCATTTCTTTTCTATGGCATCTCCGGATACGATGGGGCGTACCCTGAAGGGCCTTGACTGTTCTGGATGGATTAACTGGGTATACTGGTCGGTTCTGGGCTCTCCGATTACAAGTGCGGGTACCAGCAGTCTGGCTGAGAGCGGAAGAGCAGTCACAAAGGAAGAGCTGAAACCGGGAGATATTGCAGTCATATCAGGAGACGATGCGCATGTTGTCCTGTTTCTGGGCTGGGATGAGGCGACAGGGAAAATGATTTGTATTCACGAAAGTGCAGGAAATACCAATAACGTGACGGTGAGCTGTACGGACAGGGAATGGACTGATTACCCGAGCTTAATGGAATAGAGACAGATACTTTCGAACA
>JAHZAR010000057.1:0-7642 GCA_019423835.1 Clostridiales bacterium
CAGTGGCGGCTTTCTCCCACACAGCGTACCTGACCCGTCTCACAGTCCAGCACTGTGTACTCTATGGTCATTCTGATTCCATTGTATTCCTTCAGGTTTGTGATGATCCGCACGGTCTCCCCGAAGCGCGTCATGCTCTTGTATTCACAGTGGATGGAAACAACGGGGCTGATAATTCCCTCCGCCTCCATGATGTCGTATCCCATCCCCATCTGCTCCATCATATGGACTCTGGCTTCCTCGAACCAGCGGATGTAGTTGGAATGGTGGATAATCCCCATCTGATCCGTTTCGTAATACTGTGTCTTGTGCTCATAAACCTCATATTTCATGACATCCCGCTCCTTTCCTGTTTCCGTCATCTTCCTGGTATCATGGCTGTCCCTCAAAAACACACGGCCTGGAGTACATGGTCTGAATCGTACCGCATGAGTCATGCTGTCTTCAAATACTTCCTCTCCGGAGAAAAGTCAGCACTGGCAAAAAGAGAGCGTTGCTGCCAGCAACACTCTCTTTTCTCACGCGTATTCTATTAATTCTCGCCGAGTCCGCTCTCAATCGCTGCGGAGAGAGCCTCCATAGCTGCCTCCTCGTCCTCGCCGTCACAGATCAGATTAATCTCTGTTCCGCACTTGATTCCTGCTGCCATTACATTCAGCACACTCTTTGCAACAATCCTCTTCTCACCGCACTCGATGATTACGTCGCATTTGAATTTCATAGCCGCCTGGGATAATACTCCGGCTGGTCTTAAATGAAGACCGGATGGGTTCACAACTGTTAATTTTTTAGATAACATAAGCTCTTCTCCTCTACTGTTTCATTTCCTAAGAGTGCCATGACTCCTCGTCTGATATGAGAATTTTATTACAATTTTTCCTCTGTGTCAAGTACGCTTTCGTATGCTATCCAATGACTTTCTGGGCATAATTTACAGATGCCATGGCATCTCTGCAGTAGGCGTCCGCTCCGATAGAATCAGCATATTCGGGAGTCAGAACTGCGCCTCCCACCATGACTTTTGCCCAGCCTGCCTCCTTCCTGAGAAGACGGATTGTCTCCTCCATGCTGGGCACTGTGGTAGTCATCAGAGCGCTCAGTCCCACGAGAGGCGCACGGCGCTTTACCGTCTCCTCTGCAATCCGTTCAGGCGGCACATCCTTTCCCAGATCCACTACCTCATAGCTGTAGTTTTCCAGAAGCACCTTTACAATGTTTTTCCCTATATCGTGAATATCTCCCCTGACGGTTGCAAGGATAATCACTCCCTTTTTGGCCTGGCTCTTCCCTGAGCCCGCCATGGCCGCCTTGAGCACCTCAAAAGCAGCCTTGGCCGCCTCTGCACTCATGAGGAGCTGGGGGAGAAACACAGTTCCCTGCTCAAAGCCCTTCCCCACATAATCCAGAGCCGGAATCATACAGGCATTGATCACCTCAAGAGGGGAAGTCTCCTTTAAGGCAGCCGCGGCCGCTCTGGCCGCCTGATCCTTCAGCCCGCGGACCACACTTTCCCAGAGCTGTGCCTGACTTTTCTGGCCTTCTTCTGCCGTTTTCTCCGATGCAGCGTCCCCTTTATCCTGGGCGGTATCTGAAGGCTGTGGTTTTATCTGTCCCCCAAAGGCACTGATATAATCGCCGCAGTTTTCATCCAGAGCAGCCAGAGCACGGAAGCTGCGCCAGGAGCGCATCATGGCCTCGGAGCCGGGGTTGATGATGGCCGCATTCAGACCATTCATCATGGCCATTGTAAAAAAGGCGGCATTGATATTCTCTCTCTGGGGAAGGCCAAAAGAGACATTGGATACCCCGAGAATGGTTTTCCCGTGAAGTTCATCCCTGACCCGTCTTACTGCTTCCAGCGTGGTCAGTGCTCCCTGGCTGTCTGAGCTTATCGTCATACAGAGTGTATCGATCAAAATGTCCTTTTTGTCAATTCCGTACTGAGCAGCCCTCCTGTAAATTTTTTCTGCCACCCTGATCCTGCCGTCAGCTGTGTCAGGGATTCCACCCTCATCCAGAGTCAGGGCCACTACAACTCCTCCGTATTTTTTTACCAGAGGGAAGATGGCATCCATGCTCTCGGCCTTTCCGTTTACGGAGTTAATGAGCGGCTTCCCATTGTAAATCCGCATAGCTCTCTCCATCGCCTCGATATTCGAGGTGTCGATTTGCAGCGGCAGGTCCAGAATGCTCTGAAGCTCTCTCACCGCCTCCTCCATCATGGACGGCTCGTCAATCTCAGGAAGACCCACATTGACATCCAAAACCTGTGCGCCGTGATCCTGCTGTATCACTCCCTCCCTGAGAATGTACTCCATGTCGTGATCCCGCAGAGCCTGTTTAAACTTCGACTTTCCGGTCGGGTTGATGCGCTCCCCGATAATCACCGGATCCGACGCGATCTCCACCAGCTGGGAGTAGGAGGTGATAACCGTTTCTGTCTTTGGCTGCGGGAGCTTCTGCTTCTTCTCCCGGCATGCCAGGCAGAGCCTTCTTATATATTCCGGCGTAGTACCACAGCAGCCGCCTACAATGGACGCTCCCATGTCCACAATCTCAGCCATGGTTCCGGCAAACTGTTCCTCGTCTATATCGTATACAGTCCTGCCCTCCACGCTTCTGGGCAGACCCGCATTGGGATTTACGATAACAGGAACAGACGCATACTGTACAAACTCCCTGACAAATTCTTTCATCTGCACTGGTCCCAGACCGCAGTTAATCCCTACTGCATCTACTCCCAGCCCTTCCAGAAGAGCGATCACCGTGCGGGGCGTACCGCCGGTCAGGAGCTTGCCCTTCTCATCAAAGATCGTTGTGGCAAAAACAGGCAGATCCGCCTGCTCCCCGGGGATGCCGTCCTCTGCCAGAGCCTCTTTGACACCCAGAACAGCAGCCTTCAGCTCATAGCTGTCGCTCATCGTCTCGACAAGAACTAAATCCACCCCCGCGCGAATTCCGATTCCGGCAGCCTCCCGGTAAATCTCCACCGCTGTTTCAAAATCCAGATCTCCCATAGGCTTTAAAAGCCTGCCTGTCGGCCCCAGATCCAGGGCAATGTACCCGTGGCCTGCCAAAGCCACCGCCTCCCTGGCATTCCTGACAGCCGCCTCTATGATTTCTCTTAAGCTGAATTCCGTGTTCTCATTGAACTTTAACCGGTTGGCCCCAAAGGTATTGGTATTGATAATGTCGCAGCCTGCATCAAGGTAATCCCTGTGCAGCTTTACGATCACTTCGGGGCGGCGGATATTCCAGGTTTCCGGCAGCTCTCCCGGCTTTAACCCGGCCGCCTGCAAAAGGCTCCCTGTCCCTCCGTCAAAAAACAGAATCCTCTCTGCCAGCTCATGAAGGAGTCTGCTCTTTTTCCCTGTCTGTCTGTCTGCTATGCTCATATCTCCCTGCACTCCTGTCTTAGCAACTTTTGTTGTCTGTGTCTGTTATCTGTATCTGCCCTCTGTCCGGCTGTGCGCCTTCCCCCCTGGCCTTCAGAGGCTCCGGTCTCTCCCGGTACATGCAGTCCTCCTTCTTACAGACCTCACAGCCGCGGCCTCCTGCTGCGCCTGGCTGTGGGCAGGCCTCCCTGCTGAGTCCGATAACGGCTGTCACCGATTTCGACGGCATCATAAGAAGGCTGTCCGTCAGTGTGATTCCCGTCCTCTTTTCCAGCTCCAGAGCCGACGCAAAGGAACGCTGATATTCCAGAGAGAAATCACCATAGCCGGGGCTGAAGCGGGGGCGCACAAACAGCCCTCTTTTCCCGAACTCCTCCGCCAGCCGCCTGTTTTCCAGATTGCAGTAGGCCTCGATCATGGCGGCTGCCGCAGCCTGCATCACAACTGCACGGCTCATCTTGATGACGCTGTAGCGGCGAAGAAGCAGATCCACCCCTGCCCCCAGCGTAGCTCCAAACAGGAATACCCGGTGACATCCCTCCAGATTCTTTCTCAGGCTCTCGCTCCTTGCCTGAAAGCAGGTAAAATCAAGGGAGCCGTCCTGCATGATGGAAAATGGGTATTCCCGTCCATAAAACCGGGGAGACAGGCAGCCGGCAAGCTCTTCGATACAGCTCTCCACAAGCTCCTCCTCTCTCCTCTCAGGGCGTTCTCCCCTGTAGCCCAGGTAACGGCAGATTTCCCTGCGGTTTGCCGATTCCGCAATCTGCATTTCCAGCGTCCTGCCCTTCCATACCTGTTCTTTTTTTCCTCTCTCTGTCTGTTTTTCTGTGTCCTTTTCCATTTTTCCGCCGCTCTCTGCTCCATAGCTGCCCTGTCCTCTCCCCTGGCCGGCAGTCTTTACCGCCGCTGCTATCCTGCCTTTTGCCGTGTGACGCCCGCTCTGCAGGAAGGGGACGTTCCCTTATGATTCCCGATAAATCTGTAAAAAATCTTTTAACCCGTTACAAAATCTCTGAAAGACTGTTTTTGATCTGCTCCGCCACATCCGGCTTGTTCATGGAATAGACATGGATGCCGTTTACATGATTTGCAATCAAGTCGATAATCTGCTCTGTTGCATAGGCAATTCCCGCCTGCTTCATCGCAGCCGGATTATCGCCGAACCGGTCGACAATAGCCTTGAATCTGGCTGGAAGATACGTTCCGGACATCCTGCAGATCCGGGCAATCTGCCCGGCATTGGTTACAGGCATAATTCCGGCTACCACAGGAACTGTAATGCCCCTCTCCCGAATGCGGTAAAGGTAGTTGTACAGAATGTTATTGTCAAAAAACATCTGGGTGGTCACAAAGTCACAGCCCGCATCCACCTTTTCCCTCAGGTGCTCAATATCCTCTGTCTTGTTGGCAGATTCCACATGTCCCTCAGGATAGCAGGCAGCTCCGATACAGAAGTCCCCGTCAAATCCGCGGATCTCCCGGATTAGCTCAGACGCATACCTGTAGTCGTGAGCCAGAGGGCCGCCCTCGGGAATGTCACCCCGGAGCGCCAGAACATTCTCGATCCCATGAGCTTTCAGCTCTCTCAAAACACGGTGCACTTCCTCCTTTGTGGACGAAACGCAGGTCAGGTGGGCCAGGGCATTCACTCCCTGGTTCCTGATACTGGAGGCAATATCGACTGTATATTTGCTCGTACCTCCTCCTGCTCCGTAGGTGACACTCATAAAAGCCGGCTTCAGCCTCGCAATCCTGATGGCTGCTGCTTCCACGGAATCATATTTATCTTCTGCCTTTGGGGGAAACACCTCAAAGGAGAGAGTCGGCTTCCCCTGCGCTAAAATGTCTTTGATCTTCATCCTTCTAAATACCTCCGTTTCCTCTGCTCCTTTGAGGAGGCCGAGTTTTCTGCTTTTCTTTTTCTTCTCGTTCACTGAAACCGATGCACATTCAGGACCTTCCGGCAGAATTCTGAATTGTAACTTCACATTCAGCTGTGAGATTTCTGTAAGTATAGCACAGGATTGACAAAATTTCCACAATTTATATTGACAAATCTTTCACATTTTTTCGAATTTTTCTTGCATTCCTGCCAATCTGTGGTAGAATACGGTAACTGTTTTGCTCGACAGATTTTTAACAATCTCGTCTGCACATTGTGACTGTAAGACAGTTTCAAAATTTTCACAGGAGGATTCACACCAATGAACAGTCAGACTGTAAAAGACTTTCTCAAACGCAAACAAATCAATATTTCCGTCCAGACCTACCTGATTGATGCGCTGGGCGCCATGGCCTTCGGCCTTTTCGCCTCTCTGCTGATCGGCACCATCTTCGGCACCCTGGGAGAAAAAACAGGCCTCGGAATCTTCAGCACCATTGCCGTCTACGCAAAGGGGGCCACCGGAGCTGCCCTGGGTGTCTCCATCGCCTATGCCCTGAAGGCACCGCAGCTTGTCCTCTTCTCTGCCGCTACAGTGGGCATTGCCGGAAATGAGCTTGGAGGACCCGTGGGTGCTCTGGTAGCCACCATCATAGCCACTGAGCTGGGAAAAGCCGTCTCAAAGGAAACGAGGGTTGATATTCTGGTAACCCCCGGCGTCACAATCATCTTCGGTGTCCTGACTGCCCAGTTTATCGGGCCAGGCGTTTCTGCCTTTATGACAGCCTTCGGGGATCTCGTAAAGACAGCTACTGTCATGCAGCCATTCTTTATGGGAATTGTAGTTTCCGCCCTTATCGGCATCGCCCTGACGCTCCCTATCAGCAGCGCAGCCATCTGCATCATGCTGAGCCTTGACGGGCTGGCAGGAGGAGCGGCAACAGCCGGCTGCTGCGCGCAGATGATCGGCTTTGCCGTACTGAGCTACCGGGAGAACGGCTTCGGCGGTCTTCTGGCTCAGGGTCTTGGAACCTCCATGCTGCAGATGCCGAATATTGTGAGAAATCCAAAAATCTGGCTGGCCCCTACCCTGGCTTCCATGGTGACAGGCCCCATATCCACCATGGTCTTCAAACTGGAAAATATCGCAGCCGGAGCCGGTATGGGAACCTGCGGGCTGGTAGGACCTATCGGCATTTACACAGCCATGCCTGAGGGCGGTGCAAATATGTGGCTTGGAATTGTCCTGATTTGCTTCCTCCTTCCTGCCGTCCTGACACTTGCTTTCGGAGAGGTGTTCCGCAGAATCGGATGGATTCGGGAAGGGGATTTAAAGCTGGATCTGTAATGACTTCACTCTGCCGAAACAGAAGCCCGATTGGCTGACCGTGCCCGCCCTGCCGAAAGCGGCGCATTCCGGATGACGGACGAACCGTCTGGAATGCGCCGCTTCTGGCTTTAAGACACACTATTTCAGATACATTTCTGCGAATTCATCACTGGGAATCGGACGGCTGTAATAGTAACCCTGGCCATAGTCCACACCGATGGAACGGATAAACGCCTCATTCTCTGCAGTCTCCACTCCCTCCACCACCGTTGTGATCGAGAGGTCTCTCGCCAGATTCACAATATGCTTCATGAGAACCGCCTGGCTCTCACTCTCCCTGAAAACCTCCCGTTCCAGAAAACCGCGGTCCAGCTTCACTTCATCAATGCCGATTCTCGTCAGCAGGTTCAGGGAAGAATAACCGCTCCCAAAGTCGTCCAGCGAAATCTGAAATCCCAGATTTTTCAGAATCATAATCGTCTTATTCAGCTCTCCGATACTCTCTGCCGCCAGCCCTTCCAGGATTTCCAGCGTGCTCATGCTGCGGGGAATCCTGTAGCGCTCCGTAATCTCACACAGGCGCTCCACATAGTCGGACTGATAAAACAGAAGCTTAGACTGGTTGACGGAGACGCTGACTGGCCTTCTGCCCTCATCCTCCCACTGTCTCAGCTTTCTGCACACCTGGTCAACCATATAGAGATCCAGCTGGGCGCAGAAGCCGTTAAGCTCAAAAAGAGGAATAAACTGATCCGGAAAAATCACCGAACCATCCTCACGGATCCAGCGCACCAGGGCCTCTGCGGAGGTAATCTCACCTGAGACGAGATTTCGCTTGGGCTGGAGATACAGACGGAATTCTTCTTTTTCCAGGGCCTCATTCTTGCTGCTCTCAATCAGACGAACCAGCTCCTCTTCTTTGTGCAGCTTCTCATCGTAAAATATAATCTCGCAATCCACTCCCTGTCTGGCCTGCTTCAGTGCGAATTCTGCCCTGTCGATCAATTCATCGGGTCTGGTCACCTGATTGAC
>JAHZAR010000057.1:7652-12349 GCA_019423835.1 Clostridiales bacterium
TGCTGCTCCTGCATAAATCTGAATGGGATAATTTCTGTTAAATCTCTCAGAGATTCGCTCACAGCTTTTCATGATGTCCCCAATCCGTCTCCTGATCTCCTCCTCCTCTGCGGTGTGGAGAAGCATGCAGAACTGATCGCCGCTGCATCGGCAGGACCGCTCATCTTCTCTTATATTTTCCCTGATAATAAGCGCCAGCTCGCAGAGCACCTGATCTGCCTGCTTTTTCCCGAATATTTCGTTTATATATCGGAAATGACGGATATTCAGAGCTGCAACGCTCCTGCAGCCATCCTGTTCAAGCAGCTCTGCAACCTCCTGGCCAAACCGTTTCATATTAAACAGCCCTGTCAGACTGTCATAGTATGCCGTTCTGATCAGTTCCCGATTGTTCTTTCTCAGAATCCTGGAACCATACCATATGGAGGCGATGCTCAGAACCAGAATAATCAAAAAGGTTGCTGCGACAGCCAGAAGCATAAAATAGACCGGACTTTTCACTTTTCCGCTGTCATCGATGCACATCAGATACCAGCTGTTTCTGTCTAAAGGTTCCAGATAAAGGCCATAGGTGCTGTTGCCGTATTTATAGGAAATCGTACAGTCCCTGCCCTTTGACATGCTCTCCCTCAGAAGCCTTCTGTCCTTATCTGAAATCCCGTCCTGACTGAAAATGGAGGCATCCATATGCCGTTCCTGTTCCCCCTCCGTCTGACCGATGAAATTTCCGTTTTCATCCAGCCAGACCACATCCAGGCTGATCTGAGAGAGTGTGGTCTCGTTCAGTATATCAAAAAACACACTCAGATCCTTCACTCCCAGAAGGCATCCCCTCAGGACATCCGCTTCATCATACACGGGGACGCTGTAGGCGATGACCGGCTTTTTCAGGGTTACATCTGTATACACCTGAGAGGTAGCATTTTCTCCATTCCACGCCCTCTCTATGGCTTCCTGCAGCTCCGGTGCCCGCTCAGAGACAGGCAGATCCTCTCCCAGCTCTCTGGTCATGCTGATACGCATCCGGTCGCTTCCTTTCTCACAGTAGCCCAGCCGCAGAAACAGAGCTGCTGTTCCCGCCCCGTTAATCCCGTCTGTCAGGTTTTCAAGCTCCAGCAGGCGGCTGTTGGAGATGAAGCCGGCCAGTGTTTCCAGGGATTCAATGTCCGAATCCATCTGGCGCTCCATGTTGATCTTGTACTCATTGATAAAAGCCTTCATCTGCGCTTCATATGAGTTTTTCTCCGCCCGGAACATTGACATGATTACGACACCGGCACAGACAATGAGAATCAGACTCACTGCCACGGTAAGTGCAGTGATTCTGAATATGCGCCTTTGTATCTCTTTTTCGTTCATATGGTATCCTTCCGCTTACAGGGAATGTCTGTCCTCCTCCATCTGGTAGCGCTCCTTTGCCTCCTTCAGCCGCCTGAAATAGGAGCTCATCTCATCGGCCATGCCGGACAGTCTGTTCAAAAGGGTGGAAAAGTCTTTCAGCATCACATCGTCCTGAAAATATGGATACACAATATCGTGATCCACCTCACTCCATCCCTCCTCAAACAGTGTTCTGGCCTGCAGCTCTACGTAATACCCCTTATATTTGATGATATAGTGGATGGATCGGTAGATTCCGTCTGACTTAATGTCGATCAGATTTTTATCATATATCTTCGTATCCCCGATCCTCCGGTAGCTTTTGGGGCGCTCTGCAATATACCAGTGATTGGGATCCTCGTCAAAATCTCTGAGCCGATCTTCCACATAGTGTTCAGGATTGTTCTCAAACCTGCCTGTAATGTACTCATGGAACCCGCGCCAGTCCTCCCGGTACAGGAAAAACACGCGGATTCCAATCAGGTCAGTAATGTACTTATAGTAATTCGTGCTGTCAATTTCCCGGTAGCTGTCCAGGCTGTCATTTCTCTTTCTGATAATTTTCTCAATCAGATGTCCCGGTTCCTTCAGCCGGTAACGGTAGGAATGGATCCCCGCTCTCTCCGTGTCATAGAGATACTCGTCAAGGAAATCTCGGCTGATGGAGCGAAGTTCCGGCTCCAGGGAACAGTAGTGGTTATAGATCCGTTCCAGCTCCCTGAAGCTGATATTCGCTGAGCGAAACTCATTTTCAGCGATGTTGTACTTTTTCAGAAACTCTTCCTTAATAAGCATGATATCTGTTCTTTTTCTCCTTTTCTCTTTCCCAACGGCCCCGGAGCCAAAAAGCGGTGTGCTCTCGCATGATCTGTTCCCTGCCTATTTCTCCTGAAAACCTGCCGCATGCAGGAAGCGGGCAAATGCCTCTCTCCCTTCCGGAGTGAATTTGTACACTCCTGCGTCCTCGAGAACCTTCTCGAATACAAGCCCAACCTCCTGTTTCAGAATCTCGTCCACATTTTCTGCCGTCACAGATGCATACCTGGGCAGGAAGCCCTCCACCCAGTCTGCGTGCTTTTCAATCTCCTCATCGGAACGGATATCCTTACCGGACACGATGTACTCCGCCAGCTTTGTCAGCTCTCCCTTCAGGCGGGACGGAAGGACTGCCAGTCCCATAACCTCAATCAGGCCGATATTCTCTTTCTTGATATGGTGAAGCTCCTGGTGCGGATGATAAACGCCCATTGGGAACTCCTCTGTGGTAATATTGTTTCTGAGCACCAGATCCAGCTCGTACATCTCTCCGTTCTTTCTGGCAATAGGAGTAATGGTATTATGAGGTTCCCCGTCTGTCTCCGCAAAAATGAAAGCATCCTCATCCGTATATCCTCTCCAGCATCCAAGTACTTTATCCCCGAGCTCAATCAGGCGCTCTGGATCCTTTGCCCTTGTCCGAATCACAGACATAGGCCATTTTACAATTCCAGCCTCCACATCCTCAAAGCCCGGAACCGTAAAGTATTTCTCGATGGGAGCCTTTGCCATGGCAAAGGTATAGTTGCCGCCCTGGAAGTGGTCGTGGGTCAGAATGGATCCGCCCACGATCGGCAGATCCGCATTGGAGCCCAGGAAATAGTGGGGGAACATCCTGACAAAGTCAAACAGCTTCACGAAAGCGGCTCTGTCGATTTTCATCGGCGTGTGCTTTCCGTTGAACACAATACAGTGCTCATTGTAATATACATACGGAGAGTACTGGAATCCCCACGGGCTGTTATTGACTGTGATCGGGATGATTCTGTGATTATTTCTGGCCGGATGGTTGGCTCTTCCTGCATAGCCCTCATTCTCCATACAGAGCTGACATTTCGGATAACCGCTCTGCTTCATCAGCTTTGCCGCTGCAATGGCCTTCGGATCCTTCTCCGGCTTTGAGAGGTTTACCGTGATGTCCAGGGTGCCGTACTTGGTGTCCGTCGTCCATTTCATATCCCTGGCAATTCTGTATCTGCGGATATAATCGGAATCCTGACTCAGTTTATAGTAATAATCGGTGGCATCCTTCGGGGATTTGTGATTGTAAATATCCCAGAACTTCGTCACCACCTCGCTTGGACGCGGCATCAGACAGTTCATGAGCTTCGTGTCAAACAGATCGCGGTAAACAATGCTGTCCTCAGCGAGGACACCTGTCTCATGGGCATAGTCAAGAAGCTCCTTCAGCACAGCCTCCAGCTCAATTTCTCCCGGCTCCTGTGCCGGCTCCTCATACTCATCAAGCCCCATTACCTCAAGAATCTGGTTTGTGGCATAAATTCTGTCATACTCCGTGATAAGTCCTGTATCAAGACCGTATTTTACCAGTTTTTTGATTGCTTCATAAATCATACCCTACTCTCCTTACTGTTTCTTTTCCCTGCGCCATACAGAATGCTCTCATCATATAACTGCTCCCTCGGGGGCGTCTGACCATCCGGAAACATGAAAGGGAACATTCCCCATTTCTGCCTTACATTGTACTTCATCCCAAACCGTTTGCCAACCAGTTTTTTCCTCAGGCTCTTCCTCACAGCCTTCTCATAAGTCCGTGAATCCGCTCTGCCACCATCCCCCCGAGGAGTCCAATCACTGCTCCGGCTGCGCTTCCCGCCGCCAGAAGAAACGGCAGATAATAGAAAACGGCTGCATTCTGTACGACCAGGGCAGCAATCAGAAGCTGGCCCACATTGTGTCCCACTCCCCCTGTGATACTCACCCCTGTCTGTCCGAACCATCCCGTCCTCTTAACCAAAAGCATGAGTATGAGGCTGAGGGCCCACCCTGCCATTCCGTAGACCGTGGAGAAGCCGTTTCCAAAGGTAAATCCCACCAGAATAATTCTGACCAGTGAGGTAAACACCAGTTCCCCAAGGCCTATGGTGTAAAGCCCCACTATCGTGACAAGGTTGGCAAGCCCCAGCTTCACGCCCGGAATTCCCAGATTTATGGGAATCAGTGTTTCCACATAGCTCAGGAGAAAGGCAAGGGCGATCATCATCCCGCAGAATGCGGCCTGGAAGGCACTTCCTGTCTTCCTTCCTCCTGACTGCTTTCTCTCTGCTTCTCTTCTTTCTGCTTCCTTCATTTTCGTTTCTTTTATTTCCGCGCCGTTTTTTGCTGCTGGTTTTGTCTCCGCCTGATTCCGTCTCTGTTTTATGTTTCTCAGCTTCCTCTCTCCTCCTGCAGTTTTTCCGCTTTTTCTCTGCCGCGCTGCCATTTGGCCCCAGCCGCCCTTTCTCTCCGTCTTCTTGACATGCCACTCTGCCTTTGCTAGT
>JAHZAR010000058.1 GCA_019423835.1 Clostridiales bacterium
CCATTAAAAAACAAAGTACAAGAGGAAATACTGAAATGAATCAAAAACGACTGACCCAAGCCGCCGGCGTACTGGCCGGCGCAGGGATCCTGGCTGTCTGCCTTTTTCTTAATCGGAAAGCTGTACCGCAGGAGCCTGTCTCCCGCTCTGACTTTCTTTTAAATACCTTCGTTACTGTCACTCTCTATGACACGGATGACGAGGAGCTTCTCACACAGTGCATGGCTCTGTGCCGGGAATATGAAAACCGGTTCAGCAAGACCATAGCAGACAGCGAGATCTATAAGCTGAACCACAGGAGCCCTGATGAAACCACCTTTACCCTGAGCGATGATACTGCTGCTCTTCTGAGGGAGGGCCTTTACTACAGCCAGGTGTCGGACGGGGCCTATGATCTGACGATTGAGCCCTTAAGTTCTCTCTGGGATTTTACAAGCGGACAGGCCGTGATTCCTCCCCAGTCCTCCATTGACGAGGCCGTAAGCCGGGTGGGCTATGAAAACCTCTCTCTTGACGGGAACAGGCTTACCTTCCTCTCCCCTGACACCACCCTGGATCTGGGTTCCATAGCCAAGGGCTTCATCGCAGACAGACTGAAGGATTTTCTGATCAGCCGCGGTGTGGAGAGCGCGATTATCAACCTGGGCGGAAATGTTCTGTGCATCGGAACTCAGCCAGACGGCACTCCGTTCCGCATCGGTATCCAGAAACCCTTCGCCGAATACAGTGATGTAGTGGGATACGTTGACATTGACGACATGTCCGTGGTATCCTCCGGGGTGTATGAACGCCACTTCATTGCAGACGGAAAAAATTACCACCACCTTTTAGACCCAAAGACCGGCTATCCCTATGACAACGGCCTGATCTCTGTCGTCATTATCTGCCCGGAATCTGTGGACGGCGACGCTTTAAGCACCACCTGCTTTTCTTTGGGGCTGGAAAAGGGAATAGAGCTTCTCGATTCTACAGATGACGCCTGCGGAATTTTTATCACAGATGACTATAAGCTTCATTTTTCCGAGGGTGCCGAAGATCTGCCTGTCTATGATATACATGGGAAGCCTCTGAATTAACTGATAAGGAGAATGAATATGAGCCAGACGAGACACGCTGACAGCGCCCCTGAACAGAAATCCGGACAGAAAAAGCGGGACTTTCTTCTTCTCGCCGTCCTCCTGGCCGCCGCTGCCCTCCTCTTTTCCGTCAGAGGATTCTTCGCCGGCCGGCCGGCAGTCATGATCTCAGTCAGTGTAGACGGAACAGAAATCATGACACTGGACTTAAACCGGAATGATGACATTGTTATTGAAAGTGGAAACGGCCAGACGAACCATCTTATAATAGAGGATGGAAAGGCATTCCTGACTGAGGCCTCCTGCCCAGACAAGCTATGTGTCCGGCAGGGTGCTATCTCTGAAACGGGCCAGTCTATTGTCTGCCTTCCAAACCGTGTGATTGTCACAATTGTGGGGACAAAGTAAACATATCTGCCGGACCTGTTTTTTCCTATACTTTTGCCGGGGCTTCCTCTTCCAGTGTCTCCCTTATTTTTCTTTCAATGGCCTCTTCTGTGTACCCCAGCAGCTGTCCAAAGCCCTCGGCAATCTTCCGGCGCGCCTCCCCTGTGTAGGCATGGGCCTCTTCCAGCTCCCGCTTCTTTTGCTTCAGCCTTTTATATTCTTCCAAATCTTTCTCTTCCCGGTAAAAAATAATATTCCAGGTATTTTCATTTAACTGTCTTGGAAACAGATCTGTGATAAGCGGTTCGTCTTCCGGATACAGCTTTGTTCCATATCTCTGGCACAGCTCTCCGGCGCTTTCGAGAAATCCATCCCTCTCCTCCTTCGTTTTTGACGGGTGGCTCAGGGCAATCCTTTTCACCCCTGCATGAACCATCTCGTTGAAGCAGTCCATTACTCCAAGCTGGTAGGAAAACGGATCGATTTTTTTTTCTGCACAGTCCATTTGCACTCCTCCTTCTCTTTTCCCCTTAGGCAGGCGGCAGGCGGGACCGCCTTCATCACATTCAGTTCTCTTCCTGACAATGTCCCCTGCGATCTCATTATACCATATCCTTCGGATATGCTATCTCTCCGAGGGAGGCGCACTCGCCGCATTGGTATTTTGGCTCCCTCCGGGCGCCAGCGGCTCGGCGCAGGTATAATGCCCGCTTTGCAGTCATTATACCATATCCTCCGGATATGCTATCTCTCCGAGGGAGGCGCACTCGCCGCATTGGTATTTTGGCTCCCTCCGGGCGCCAGCGGCTCGGCGCAGGTATAATGCCCGCTTTGCAGTCATTATACCATATTTCCCGAATTTCTCACAGGTATCTCTGGCTGTGCCCGGTTTTCTTTTATGCTGTGCGAACTTATGTTCTTTTTTTGTTGCACACTCTGCCGCTATGAGGTAAAATGGACAGGCAAAGGAGGTAATCACATATGAAGCGATTCAACAGAGCCAGACACTCTGTCCGGCTGGCTATTGCCTGTCTGCTCTCTGCCGTCCTTCTGCTGTCAGGGTGCTCCGGCAGCGGGTTTTCCGGTCAGGCCAGCGCAGTGAAGGACTCCACTGCTTCCTCGCAGAGCAGCACAGCCGGCAGAAGTCAGATTTTATCCGCTGATACGACGGTGCATTTTATTGACGTGGGACAGGGGCTGTCTGTACTGATCCAGTCTGACGGCCATTTCATGCTCTACGATGGGGGCGATCGAAACGCTTCCTCGCTCGTTGTTTCCTACCTGGAGAAGCAGGGCGTGGAAGTCCTGGACTATGTAATCGCGTCCCACTACGACGCCGATCATCTGAATGGAGTGGTCGGCGCGCTGAATGTATATGAAACAGAGAAAGTCCTGGCGCCGGACTATGAGACAGATACACGGGTATTTCAGTCCTTCCAGTCTGTGATTCGCGAGAAGGATATTCCTCTCATCCATCCAGAACCCGGGGACACCTATCGGCTGGGAAATGCATCCTTCACCGTCCTTGCTCCTCAGGACAGGGACTACAAAAATGCCAATGACTACTCAGTTGCCATCCGTCTCACGGCAGGGGATGTGAGCTTTCTCCTTACTGGGGACGCAGAATCGGAGAGTGAGGCAGAAATGATCCGGTCAGGCCTTCCCCTGGAAAGCACGGTTTACGCCGCCGGACATCACGGAAGCGCCAGCTCCGGAAGCTGGGACTTCCTTCAGAGGATAGTTCCTGAATATGCTGTCATCAGCTGTGGGGCCGGAAATTCCTACGGCCATCCCCATGTGGAGACCATGGAAAAATTCGAGGCCATGGGCATCGAGATCTTCCGCACAGACAAGCAGGGAACCATCATCGCCTCCACAGACGGTTCCTCACTGACCTGGTCTGTCAGCCCGTGCAGCGACTACACGCCGGGAGATCCGGATGACAAACCAGCCAGGCCGGCAGGAGACAGTTCAGAAGACAGTTCTGTTTCCGGCTCCGTTTTCTCCGCCGGTTCAAAGCCTTCCGGAGCCGTGGACTGCAGCGGTCTTCACACTTATATTCTTAACACCAGCTCCAAGCTCATTCACATGCCGGACTGCAGGAGTGTTTCAGATATGAGTGATAAGAACAGAGCCGAATGGACCGGAGAATCCTTCGAGCAGTGCCTGGCGGAAAATCCCGGATACAGAGGATGCAAAAGCTGTAATCCGTCCTGATTGACACATTGGCGTCAATGCGGCTGCTGCCATGCAGTCAGCTGGGAACATCTGAAAAAAATACGTCCTGTTAAAGTGTTTTAACTCTAACAGGACGTATTTTTTTCAGATGTTTTTAAGCTGCCAAAGTTCACAAACTTTACGTTTCCTGCATCAGTCTGTCACAAAGAGCTGGACCTTTCAGAAAGGACGGAAGGCTGGAACGCCGCCCCCTGCCGAAGCGAAGCAGAATCCGTACTGCGGCGGTATACCGGAAAATACAGACAGAACACTGTCCCCTTCCCCGGCCGGCTCTCCACTGTGATCAGGCCTCTGTGGGACTCCACCATCCGGTACACGAGAAACAGGCCCAGGCCCGTTCCCTCTCCGGACTTGCGGGTTGTAAAAAACGGATCAAAGATCTGCTTTCTGACCTCCTCTGTCATCCCGCAGCCGGTATCAGAAAAAGACAGCTCGTAGAAGGTCTGCTCCTCTTTCCCTTCAAAGAATCTGTTCTGTGCAAGCTCTTTTCCCTTCCGTACCTTTCCGCTTACCGTCAGGCGGCCTCCCGCCTCCCCCATGGCGTGAAAGGCATTGGTGCACAGGTTCAGCACAATCTGGTGAATCTGAGTTTCGTTCCCCCACATCCAAAACGGCTCAAAGACAAGTTCCATGGCAATTTCCACCTGCTTTGGCTTTCCCGACTCCGCCACCAGCATGGCTCTGGCCGCCACCTGACTTACAGGAATTTCCCGGAAAGACTGCTCAGAATTTTTTCCGCTGAAAGCTGAAATCTGACTGATAATCTCCTTCGCCCTTTCCGCTGAGCTTAAAATTTCCTGAACGTCTGTGTAATACTGATTTTTCTCATCCATCTCTGACAGCATCATGGCTGAGTAGCCCATGATGGGAGTCAGCAGGTTATTAAACTCGTGGGCAATTCCTCCTGTCATGGTTCCGATAAGCTGAAGCCTCTGCTGGTGAGCCATGGCCTCCTCCCTCCTTCTGAGTTCCTCCAGCCGCTCATTTACCTCTCTCAGATGACAGTTCTCCCGCTCCACCGCTTTCTGCCGGCTGAACATTTTCCACATCAGTATCAGAAACAGACCAGAAAATACCACCAGGCAGACGGCGGCAGCTACAATCTTCATCGTAGCTGCCTGCAGAGGCGCGGTGATCTCCGCATAGTCGATCACCGCGCTGACGATCAGGAAATCATCTCCAATCTCAACCGGTTCATAGGCAGATACCTTTTTAACCGGGCGGGGCGGTTCCTCGAACCACCAGTAGGAATTATAGATCTCCACTCCCCCCTTACCGGACTCCTGGTGCTCAA
>JAHZAR010000059.1:0-2380 GCA_019423835.1 Clostridiales bacterium
AGATCTGTGTTGGATACGAGATTGACGGAACGGTTACAAGAGACTTCCCGACTACGCTCAAGCTGGAGAAGGCAAAGCCGGTTTACAGGACTTTGCCCGGCTGGAAGTGCGACATCCGCGGAATTAAGCGCTACGAGGAGCTTCCGGAGAACTGCCGCGCATACATTGAGGCTATTGAAAAGGAAATTGAGGTTCCGATCACCATGGTTTCAAATGGCCCTGGCAGGGATGAGATTATTGTGAGATAACAGGGAAGACCAATTTTTCCGAGAAGTCTGGATAAAAACAGGAGAGAAAAGGATGCCCGGGACTGCATATACGCCCGGGCATCCTTTTAGCTATTGCTCGCTTCTTTTTTTCGTGACCGGTTTCTTCTGTCCGGACTGACATTCATCCTGCTGTCCTGATTCTGTCTCCTTCTCATCCACCAACCGCTTATTGAGAGAATCTTCCGCGGAATGTCTTCCAGAGTTTCCGACTTTCAGAAGGATCTCATAGCCGTAGATCACGGCAGGGATGACAATGGTGCAGAACAGGGCTGCCAGCAGCAGATCCAGGGAACCGGGGCCTCCGGCCAATGCCAGAACGAGAGCCGCCCCGTAGAGAAACAGGATAATAAAAACACCGGCCAGGGCCAGTATACGCCGCAGATTCATATAACCGTTCCTTTCATCTGATCAGTTCTGAACATCCGTTTCAAACCCACCCGAAGCTTTTCCGGAAGCAGCCGGAGGATGCCAAAATTGTAATATTTATTATAAATGATGTAAGAATTTTTCGCTATACTTTTCTGCTGGATTCATTTAAAATAAAACTGAGGATAAACGGCTGCGCGGGGCCTTGAGCCGGTCATGAGACTCGGTATTTTTGCGCGGCGGAAGATTTTTCGCAAAACTTCCGTGTGTCTCATCGGAAAGCTGAAGGATATTCACGAAGAGCAGGCTTGCTTTGCATCAGAAAAGGAGGTAGTGGCATCTTGAGAAGAACGGTGATGGCTGTATATCTGGCCTGCCTGATGGCAGCCGGCTTTTCAGGCAGTGCCATGGGAATGCCGGCAGGTCAGAGGGAGAGTGCGGCCCAGGAGAACGGGATAAACGGCGAACGGGGAGAGAAGGAAACGGAAAGGCAGACTGAATCCAGGGAAGGTGCAGAGGACAAAGATGGGCAGACAGGGGAGGAGCCCCCAAGCATAGCGGGAACATGGACAGGGGAAGAGGCGGACAGCCGCTACGTGCTGGAAGATGGCAGCTGTCTGGAAAATAGCTGGCTGCTCTACAAGGGGGATTGGTACTACCTGGACGAGGATGGCTATCCGGCTTTGGGATGGAGGAGGATCCGGGGCGACTGGTACTATTTCGGCGAGGAAACAGGGAAGATGGCTGTGGGCTGGGCGTACAGCAGTGAAGAGGATGAGTGGTATTACCTGAACGAGGATGGGACGAGAAAGACCGGATGGCTGGAAGCAGGAGGAGAGTGGTACTGGTTTAACTCCGACGGAATCATGTACGACGAGGGCTGGAGGATGGTAGACGGCCATAAGTATTATTTCAACAGGAACGGACAGATGGCGGCCGGCCAGTACATTGAGACAAACTATTACGGGGCCGATGGACTGAGGGATACAAGGTACGACATCAGGATCCAGGGGAAGAGGAAACCCACACAGGAGGAACAGCAGCAGATCACGGAGGCGCTGGAGAATGTGCCGCGCCAGTGGATGGAACGGTTTGTGGAATCCGGCTGGGAGCTGATGTACTATACGGATCGAAATTATTTTGAAGCCCCCATGACAGATGAGGGCATCTACTACGTATATCACAAGACGGATGTGAATTACAGGAAGATCAAGTTCACAGAGCCCTCTTCCCTGACCAGGGCCTTCGGAGAATACGTGGCCCACGAAACAGGGAATGAGGGAGAGAACAATGTATTTCTGGCGGATCTTTACCTTCTGCTGGACAATATTTCGTCGGCGTCACGGCTGCCGTCCTATTTTGACGACGACTCCAGAGCCTGGTTTGGAGTTCTGTTTGAAAATTATGTGGATCCGGAGATTCGCAGTGAGATGAAGATCTTCGATCCCCAGCTGTGTGACTTTATGGATCAGACCCTGAATGTCAGCTTTGAGGGGCAGAGACCCTCTGTCTGGGAGATGACAGAGGAGGGGACAGAAGAGTACCAGGACATCGGCGGCAGGGGCCCGGCTTATGATCCGGATCTGAACCCGGCCGTCAGGAGAGCCCAGGAGGCAGTAAAGGAGGAGAGCCAGGAGGAAAAAGAGACGGATCATTAAAAACCAGGAACCGGCTTTCCGGATAAAGTCTTCCAGGAATATTATATCAGGCAGCGAGAGGCAGGCCCTCTGCGGAAGGAGAACCAA
>JAHZAR010000059.1:2390-16984 GCA_019423835.1 Clostridiales bacterium
CTGATTCTGCGGGGGGCTGTTTTTCTTTTTCCGAAAAAAGAAATGGTTTCCCCAACTTTTCAGCGGACTTATTCATCTATTCCAATAGGGGAAGAAGAGAGAGGAATGCGGGGAGAACCCAATGAGGACGAAGGCCGTAACTGGGCAGACCGAGCAGGTTCTGGCGGCCGGGGGAAAATCAATTGGAAAGGCAGAGAATATGGAACAGAACATATATGACAGTACAGTTTCCTACATTCTGGAAAATCAGAACCGGTTTTACAGGCTGGCGTACAGCTATGTGGGTGAGAGGGAAGCGGCGCTTGACGTGGTGCAGAACGCGATTCTGAAGGGGCTTGAAAAATGTGAAACCCTGAGAAATGCAGATGCGCTGAAAACATGGTTTTACAGGATCGTGGTGAATGAATCCCTTCAGCTTCTGAGGGACAGAAAGAGAGAGGAGCCCTCCGTGGATGGGGAGATCTTCGACCAGCCTTATACAGAACCGGCCTACGATCGGGAGAGAGAGGTCTATGAAGCGGTAACAAGGCTGCCGGAGCCGGGAAGGACTGTGGTAATCCTTCATTACTATGAGGAACTGACCTTAAAGCAGATTGCAGAAATTACGAATGCGAATCTGAATACAGTCAAATACAGGCTGTATGCATCGTTAGAACGTCTGAAAAAAGGATTAAAGGAGGAAACACCGTGAAACCTGAGGATGGAAAGAAGATATATGATCAGATTGAAATACCGGAGGAGCTGGAACTGACAGTCAGGCGCTCTGTCGAGGAGGCAGCCAGAAGGAGAGAGAAGCGCCAGAAGGAAGAGGACGGGAATACAGCAGCTGAAAATACAGCGGCAAAAACCAGGCGGCCAGGCCGTATGTACCGTCTGCTCCGGCGGACAGCAACAGCAGCAGCAGGGGTGCTTCTCGTGTTTGCCGTCGGGCTTAATACGAACCAGGCCTTTGCAGAGAGTATGAGCAGAGTTCCCGGCCTCGGATTTCTGGCAGGTGTCCTGACGGTGCGCTCTTACCATGAATCAGACGGTGATTATCATATCCATGCAGAGGTGCCGGGAATTGTACAGGAACAGGCCGAAACAGGAAGCCATTCTGCACAGGCAGATAAGGTGAATGGAGAAATTGAACAGATTGTGGACAGCTATGTGGCAGAGGCCAAAGCAGAATTTGAGGAGTACAAGCAGAACTTTTTTGCAGCCGGCGGGACTGAGGAGGAATGGAATGACCGCCAGATGAATATTTCCATTGACTATGAAGTGAAGTATCAGAATGAAGCAGTGCTTTCTCTGGAGCTTACAGCCTTTAAGGGATGGATCAACGCCAGTGAGGAACGCTGCTATTACAATCTGGATCTTGCAGAAGACAGGGAACTGACGCTTGAGGATCTGCTTGGAAGCGGCTATGTGGAGCTCTGCAATAAAGAAGTGGTTCGGCAGATAAAAGAGCGCATGGCAGCTGATGAAAATCAGCTCTTTTTCGGATTTGGGAGGGCTGAAGACATGGCGGAGGGTTTTTCCACAGTGGATGAAACCACAGAGTTTTATATTAATGAGGCAGGAGAGGTGGTTCTCGTATTCCCGGAATATTCTATTGCACCAGGGTATATGGGAATCACAGAATTTCCGGTGGGTTCCGTGAAAGGGGAGAGATAAAGGAAGGAAAATTGGAAAATGGAAGGATACCGCCGGTATTTTCTCCCGGAGTGGAGAATACCGGCGGTATCTTTCTCAAATGCAGGACACAGTGAGCTTACGGCAAAGGGCTCGTCCCGGCTGAAAAATATCAAATCAGTTCTCTGCCAGCTCCTCCCATCGCGTATACAGCTCTTCCAGCTTCTCTGCGATGCCCTGTTTTTCTGAATTTAATTCCATGAGCTTTGACACATCAGAGAATATCTCCTCCCTGCAGAGCAGCTCATCGATCTGGGCGTCCCTGGTTTCCAGCTCGTGGATAGCGTCCTCTGTCTTTTTCAGCTCATTCTGGCGTTTGCGAAGGCGTGCCTGCTCTTCCTTCTGCTGTTTCCAGTCTGTTTTTCCGGCAGAGGAGACCTCCTCCCTGGAGGCGCCTGCCCATGGAAGGGAGGCGGCATTGACGGCTCCGTCTGCAGTGAAGGATACGGAACCGGCCGTCACACGGTTTGACCTCCCCGGAAGCGGAGAGCTGATACCATTCTTCTGTCCGGCAGAGACGGAGCTTTCATTTCTGGCAGAGCCGGTTTCTGCGCTGCCGGTGAGAAGCTGCTCCATGGTGTCGCGCTTTTCCAGGTAATAGTCATAGTTTCCGATATAGTTGACAAGGGTATTGTGTGTCAGGTCAAGAATTCTGGTAGCGGTCCGGTTGATGAAATAGCGGTCATGGGATACATAGAGGACCGTTCCTGTGTAGTGATTCAGGGCATTTTCCAGAATTTCCTTGGAGGTAATGTCCAGGTGGTTGGTAGGCTCATCCAGGATCAGGAAATTGGCCTCGGAGAGCATGAGCTTCGCCAGGGATACCCTTCCCTTCTCGCCTCCGCTCAGATCTCCGATGAGCTTGAACACGTCTTCTCCGGTGAACAGAAAGGCAGCCAGGACGTTTCGGATCTGAGTATTGTTCATGTTCGGATAGGTGTCCGACAGCTCCTGAAACAGGGTCTTTTCATTGTGTAGGACATGGTGTTCCTGATCATAGTAGCCAATGTGCACGCGGGAACCAAGGCGGATCTCGCCGGAATCCGCCGGGACAATACCGTTGATGATTTTTAGGATCGTGGTCTTTCCTGTTCCGTTGTTTCCGATAATGGCGATCCGCTCCCCGCGCTTAATGTCAAAGTCCACACCGGAAAAAAGCTGCTGCCCGTCAAAAGCCTTTGAAAGACCGCGGACGGTCAGCACATCGTTGCCGCTCTGAATGTCCGGTTCCAGGGTGATGTTCATGGCATCGTTGACCTCAGTGGGCTTTTCGATCCGCTCTATTTTGTTCAGGAGCTTTTCGCGGCTTTCTGCCCGCTTGATGGATTTTTCACGGTTGAAGGAGCGCAGCCTGGTGATGACCTCCTCCTGGTGGCGGATCTCCTGCTGCTGGTTTAAGTAAGCCTTCAGGATATTGGCTCTCAGCATGGCCTTCTTTTCACTGTAGGCAGAATAATTCCCCTGGAATACAGTGGCCTTTCCATTGTCCAGCTCCACGATCTTTGTCACCACACGGTCGAGAAAATAGCGGTCATGGGCTACGATGATGACCGTTCCCTGGTAGTTCAGGAGATAGTTTTCCAGCCAGGCGATAGACTCCATATCCAGGTGGTTGGTAGGCTCGTCAAGCAGGATGATGTCAGGCCGGGAGAGAAGGAGCTTTCCAAGGGAAACTCTGGTTTTCTGGCCGCCGGACAGAGTGCAGACAGATTTTGAAAATTCCTCCTCCTCAAAGCCGAGGCCTTTTAAAACACCGGTAATTTCACTTTTCCAGGCGTAGCCGTTGGCAAGCTCAAACTCGTGGTTCAGACGGCTGTAGGTCTGATAGAGTGTTTCCAGCTCCTCTCCCGCTGAGTGCTTCATCTCAATCTCCAGCTGGCGGATGCGCTCCTCCATCTCAATGACAGGGCGCTTGACCTCCAGAAGCTCGTCATAGATGGTGCGGCTGCTGTCCAGATCCTGGTGCTGGGCCAGATAGCCCAGAGTCTTCCCTTTTGCCACAACCACAGTTCCGTCATCCGGGGCAAGTTCCCCGATTATGATCTTTAAGAGCGTGGATTTCCCGGCGCCGTTAATTCCTACTATAGCGGCCTTTTCCCGCTCCTCTATGTGAAAGGACACCTGCTCTAAAACAGAGTCTGTCCCGAAGGACTTTGTGATATTGCTGCATGATAAAATCATGTCCTGCCTCCTGATGTAATGAATAGTTTTGCTCCTCAGCAGCGCAGACAGTCTGCGGCTGCAAAATCTGTGACAAGTATAATATAAGAAAAGGAGTTTTGCAAGAAGAGGGAGAGCGAAAGGGAAAAGAAGGGGCAGAAAAATTTCCGGCAGAACGCACGAAAATCCCCTGTTTTATTTGACAATAATTTATCATATGCTATAATAGTAGATAATGCCGCTTTCAGGAAAATCACAAATATGGAATAAAAGCGGTGTGTCTGAGAAAAGGAAGGTGAAGAAAAGCCGTGGAACAGAAACAGATTTCCAAGGCAGTGATTTCAAGGCTGCCGAGGTATTACAGATATTTGGGTGAATTGCTGGAAGAAGGGGTGGAGCGGATTTCTTCAAACGAGCTGAGCGTGAGGATGAAGGTGACTGCCTCTCAGATTCGTCAGGATCTTAACAATTTTGGAGGCTTCGGACAGCAGGGATATGGCTATAATGTAAAGTATCTTTATTCAGAGATCGCCAGAATCCTTGGGATTGACAGGCAGCACAACCTGATTATCATCGGCGCGGGAAATCTGGGACAGGCAATCGCCAATTATACGAATTTTGAGCGCCGCGGTTTCCTGATTAAGGGGATGTTCGATGTAAATCCAAGGCTGGTAGGACTGGTGGTGCGCGGGGTGGAAATCCGCGGCATTGAAGATCTGGAACAGTTTATTGCAGATAATGATGTCCAGATCGCTGTCCTCACAATCCCGAAGTCAAAGGCCGCCGAGATTGCCGACCGCCTGGTGAAAGCCGGAATTAAGGCGATCTGGAATTTTACCCACACAGATCTGGCCGTTCCCGATGACGTGGTGGTGGAAAATGTCCACCTGTCAGAAAGCCTGATGCGTCTGTCCTACCGTGTGTGCAGGATGCAGGACCAGAAGGACAGGGAAAAGAGTTTCGCGAGAGGAAAAGACGGGAAATGATAGCAGGCGTTGGGACAGATATGATTGAAATAGGACGCATCAGGAGGGCCTGTGAAAAGAAGGCCTTTCTGGCGCGTGTATACACGCAGGAAGAGTGCCAGCAGGCCGGGGGAAATTACGCCCGGTTAGCCGGCACTTTTGCCGTTAAGGAGGCAGTGTCCAAGGTGCTTGCCACCGGATTCAGGAGCTTTGGGCCGGCGGAGATCGAGGTGCTCAGGGACAGCCTCGGAAAGCCGTATGTAAGACTCTATGGGGGAGCGAGAGAGCTGGCGGACAGGCTTTCGATTGAAAAAATCCATGTGTCCATCACCAATACAAAGGACTACGCCGTAGCCTTTGCCGTGGGAGAGGGCTCAGAGAAAAAAAAGGCAGAATAGAATGCGGGGAGAAGGAGGAGCAGCATGAAGCGGCTGATGACAGGTGCGCAGATGAAAGAGATTGACAGGCACGCTATAGAGGCGGTGGGAATACCGTCCCTTGTTTTAATGGAGCGGGCGGCCCTCTCTGTGGTTGAGGAGATGGAGCCTGAGCTTCTCAGAGGAGACCGAATTTTTGTGGCCTGCGGGACGGGAAACAACGGAGCAGACGGGGCGGCTGTTGCCCGTATGCTGTTTCTGAAAGGCTACGATGTGACGGTTCTGACGGCTGGCAGGAAAGAGAGCCGTACAGAGGAGCTGAAACTGCAGCTTGCCGTAGACGAGAGGATTGGCATTTCCGTCATGGAGGCGGAGGATTTTATTCCGGGCAGCTATGAGGTGGCGGTGGACGCGCTGTTTGGAGTGGGACTTTCCAGAAATGTGGAGGGGCCGTACCGGGACGTGATCGAGATGATCTGCGGGATGGAGCCGCGCCTTACGGTAGCAGTGGATATTCCGTCAGGAATCCATTCTGACACGGGCAGAGTGATGGGCCGGGCCGTGAAGGCAGACCTGACAGTAACCTTTGGATTTGAAAAGCTGGGGCTTGCCCTGTTTCCCGGCAGAGATTTCTGCGGAAGGGTGGCTGTGAAGGACATCGGCTTTCCCCCCTGCCCGGAGGCCTGTCTTGCGGGAACCAGATTCATCACCTTTGACAGGGAGGACCTCAGAAGAGTTCCGGCAAGGCGCGCCAATTCAAATAAGGGGACTTACGGGCGTGTCCTGATTGCAGCCGGCTCACCGGGGATGGGAGGGGCCGCCTATCTGAGCGCCCTTGCCGCCTACCGCACAGGAGCCGGACTTGTAAAAATCCTGACGCCCAGGGAGAACGGTCAGATTTTGCAGACGCTGCTGCCGGAAGCGATCCTGTCTGTCTATGACAGGGAGGAGGCTGTGGAGGAGCCGGAGAGCTTTGCCCTTCAGGTGGAGCGGGAGTGCGGCTGGGCAGACGCTGTGGTGCTGGGACCGGGACTTGGAAGAGAGCCATGGGCGGTTCGGCTGGTGCAGCAGATTCTGCTTTCTGCCTTTGTTCCCATTGTGCTGGATGCCGACGGACTGAATATTGTGGCCGAGAACCCATCGCTGTCGGAATACTTTACAGAGAATGTCATCGTTACGCCTCATGTGGGGGAGATGGCCCGCCTGACAGGGATGGAAATGGATGAGGTAAAGGAGCACCTGGTGGAAACCGCCGTTTCTTTCAGCGAAAAGTATGGAGTGATAACCGTTCTGAAGGATGCGGCTACCGTGGTAGTCAGAAAGGATGAGCCAGTATATATTAATAAAAGCGGCTGCCCTGCCATGGCCAAGGCCGGTTCCGGAGATGTTCTGACAGGGGTACTGGCCGGACTGATTGCCATGGGAATAGAGGAAGGGGAGGCGGCGCCCCTGGGAGTTTACCTTCACGGACTGGCCGGAGAGGCGGCGGCTGCAGAATACGGAATGCACAGCGTGCTGGCGGAGAATCTGGCAGACTGCCTGATGCACGCGTCAGAGCCGGACAGGATCAGCCGCGAGGTATAGCTCTGGAAAAAGGAACAGACTGGGCTCTGACCAGGCACGGGTCTGTAACATATTGAGGATGACAGCTGGAAAGAGGGGACAAACGTGAAAACAGAAACAGAGAGAGCGAAAATCCTGGAGAGCAGGCAGGAGGAGGGGGGAAGCGACCGAATCTGTGCGCTGATTCACCTGGATCGGATCGAACACAATATGAGGGAAATGGCGGCAGCGCTTCCGGCGGGTACCGCCGTAATCGGAGTGGTCAAGGCAGATGGCTACGGCCATGGGGCTGCAAAAACGGCGGCCGCCATCGAGCCCTACGTGTCGGGCTATGCGGTGGCTACGGCGGATGAAGCACTGGAGCTCAGGAAAAGCGGAGTGTCCATGCCCATCCTGGTGCTGGGAAGCGTGAGGGACAGCCGGTTCAGAGAGCTTCTGGCTGCGGACGTGCGCCCGGTGATTTTCGAGGAGGAGACGGCGGAGAGCTTTTCCAAACTGGCCGTGGAGGCCGGGATCAGAGGCAGGGTGCATCTGGCGGCAGATATCGGAATGAGCCGGATCGGTCTGCAGCCGTCGGAGGAATCCCTGAAGCTGGTTGACCGGATCAGCAGTCTCCCCGGGCTTTTTGTCGAGGGACTGTTTACGCATTTTCCGAGAGCCGACGAGGAAGATAAGGAGGTGACGAAACAGCAGTTTGAGAGTTTCCGAACCTTTGCTGCTCAGGTTTCGGAGCTTCTGATGAAAAAGGAGCCCGGGAGAAACAGGCTGATCTGCCACTGCATGAACAGTGCGGGAATCATTGATTTTCACAGGATGCCTGCCGGAATGGAGATGGATGCCGTGCGGGCAGGGATCTGT
Organism: Clostridiales bacterium; assembly: GCA_019423835.1. GTDB lineage: Bacteria > Bacillota > Clostridia > Lachnospirales > Lachnospiraceae > Otoolea. Next base: position 9,988 of record JAHZAR010000059.1, read on the forward strand.
ATGTACGGGCTCTATCCCTCTGATGAGGTGGACAGAAGCAGGATCCATCTGCTTCCGGCCATGGAGCTGAAAAGCTGCATTACCTATATCAAGGAGATTGAGCCGGGAACGGCAGTGAGCTACGGCGGAACCTTCGTGGCCCGCCGGCCCATGCGGGTAGCAACAGTCTGTGCAGGCTATGGGGATGGGTACCCGAGAGGCCTGTCCGGCAGGGGGGAGGTTCTGATCCGCGGAAAGAGGGCGAAAATTCTGGGGCGCATCTGTATGGATCAGTTTATGGCTGACGTGACAGAAATCCCGGAGGCGGAAAAATGGGACACTGTCACCCTCGTGGGACGGGACGGAGAGGAGGAGATCACCATGGAGGAGCTTGCCGCACAGTGCGGAGGCTTTCACTATGAACTACCCTGCCTGATCGGAAAAAGGGTTCCCCGCATCTATGTGAGGGAGAATAAAAACAGGGCTGATCGGCATATAGACGGTCAGGCTGTTTGAAAAAGAAAAGGCTGATGCGGGAAGGCAGGAACAGCGGCCGCCAAAGAGCCATATGATAGATAGGGAGAGGAAGCAATCTTTCCGCAGATTTGTGAATACCCGCCGCAAAAAGGGTAATACTAAGGGTATAAACTGGAATGACGGAGAGTGAGTTATTTGATAATAAGAAGAGGCGATATCTATTATGCGGATTTAAGGCCGGTCGTCGGCTCCGAGCAGGGAGGCGTGAGGCCAGTCCTTATTATACAGAATGATATAGGAAACAAGCACAGTCCCACAGTGATCTGCGCGGCGATTACGTCCAAGATGAACAAGGCGAAGCTGCCGACGCATGTGGAGTTAAATACCAGACGGTGTGACATGGTGAGAGATGCTGTCATTCTTCTGGAACAGCTCAGAACCATCGACAAGCAGAGGCTCAGAGAGAGGATCTGCCATATTGATGACGAGCTGCTGGAGCGGGTGAACCGGGCGCTGATGGTCAGCCTTGAGCTGAATACATAGGCGCGTGTATCCGGGCAGTTCTGACGAAAGAAGGCAGCCGGGCCCGGCTGGCAGACCGGGAAATAGCGTTGACGGACTGGGACAGCAGGTGCATATTGGCTGAATGAGGCAGAGCGCCTGTCTGCTGGCCGGACGCTTGCCTGTTCTTGGAAAAGAGATGCTGAGAGAGAATGGACAACAGAGAGAAAATAACAAAGGAGAGGGTTAAAAACTATGGACGACGGGAATTGGCCCCTGAGTATTCTGATTTTTCTGGGCTTTATTCTGACGGATGGGATGCTCTATGGATTTGGAGCAGCGATCCAGAATCTGAACGGCGGAATATTGGAAAAAGAGGCAGGGGAAGGCAATAAGAGAGCCGGAAGGCTTCTGGCGGTGCTGGAACAGCCGACAGAATTTGTGAGCACGGTGCAGATTGTGACCAATCTGATCGGTCTGATTTCAGGCGCAGTGATTCTGAAGCATGCCGGAGCATTTCTGAGTCTGATGATACATAAAACCGGGATCAGGCTGGAGGAGCCGTGGACGGTCCTTGCGACGGCTGTGGCAGCGGTGGCGCTTCTCTCGGTGCTTATCAGTCTTGGCATTGTTATTCCCAAGCGTCTGGCCAGCCGGAAGCCGGAAAAGTGGGCATACCGTTTTCTGGGGTCTGCCAGACTGGCGGTGCTGATATTCAAACCATTTGCCGGGCTGGTTTCAGGCCTCTCATGGCTGGTTCTGCGCCCTATGGGAGTTGAGCTGCACGATAAGAATGACAATGTGACAGAGGAGGATATTATGCTCATGGTCAATGAGGGACATGAGCAGGGAGTTCTGGAAGCGGATGAGGCGGAGATGATCTCAAATATTGTGGAACTGGGGGACAAGCAGGCCGGAGACATCATGACGAGACGGAGAAATGTGGCGGCGCTTCCCGTTTCCATGTCTCTGGGGGAGGCAGTGGATTATATTCTGAGCGAAGGCGTCAATTCCCGTTTCCCGGTCTATGGGGAGGATATTGATGATATCCGGGGAATCCTCCACCTGAGAGATGCCATGACCTGTGCTCAGAGCCCGAAAAACCGGGAAAAGAGGCTTGACCAGGTGGAGGGCCTGCTCCGGACAGCTCATTTCATTCCGGAGACACGAAATATCAATCCGCTGTTTAAGGAGATGCAGTCTCAGAAAATCCATATGGAAATCGTCGTGGACGAGTATGGGCAGACAGCCGGGATCGTTACGATGGAGGATATTCTGGAGGAGATCGTGGGAAATATCCTGGATGAATATGATGAGGATGAGGAGATGATCTCCAGAAGAGAGGACGGCAGCTTTGTCTTTGACGGTCTGACGCCTCTGGAGGATGTGTCAAAGGAGCTGAAGCTCGCCTTTGACGGGGAGGACAGTGAAAACTTTGATACTCTCAACGGATTTCTGGTCTCCCGCCTGAACCGGGTTCCCAAGGAGGGGGAGACTCCGCAGGTGCGGTATGGGGGCTACCTGTTTCAGATCGTCTCTGTGGAGAATAAGGTGATCCGTTCTGTGTCAGTAACACCTGAGCGGGAAAACGGACTGCAGGGAGGAACAAAGAGGGAGGAAGGCTCTCAGCCATAGGCGGGCAGGTTTTTGAGATTGCGGCTTGTCAAGTCCTGATTTTAGTGATAAAATAAAAAAGATTGTGAGCAAAATTCTGCGTTTCTGCGGTCGTTTCAGACCGTATCGGCAGATGAGAAGGAATATGCATTGTCACGGAAAGAATTCATAAAAAAAGAGGAGTGTTATTATGTCAGGACATTCAAAGTTCGCCAATATTAAGCACAAAAAAGAGAAAAACGATGCGGCGAAGGGAAAAATCTTTACTGTTATCGGACGTGAGATTGCGGTTGCTGTAAAGGAAGGCGGAGCAGATCCGGCCAACAACAGCCGTCTGCGCGATGTCATTGCCAAGGCAAAGGCCAACAACATGCCGAACGATACCATTGAAAGAGGAATCAAAAAAGCTGCCGGCGATGCAAACTCTGTCAATTATGAGGAGCTTACATATGAGGGCTACGGTCCGAACGGAGTTGCAATCATTGTCACAGCGCTGACTGACAACAAGAACCGTACGGCAGCCAACGTGAGGAGCGCCTTCACAAAGGGCGGCGGAAACATCGGCGCACAGGGCAGCGTTTCCTTTATGTTTGACAAGAAGGGACAGATTATCATTGACAAGGAAGAGTGTGAGATGGATGCTGACACTCTGATGATGGAGGCTCTCGACGCAGGAGCAGAGGACTTTGCAGAGGAAGAGGACAGCTATGAGATCGTGACGGATCCAGGTGACTTCAGCGCGGTCAGAGAGGCTCTTGAGGCAAAGGGAATTCCCATGATGGAGGCGGAGGTTACCATGATTCCCCAGACATGGGTAGAGCTGACTGACGAGGAGTCCATCAAGAAGATGAACCGCCTGCTGGATCTCTTAGATGCAGATGACGATGTGCAGGCAACCTACCACAACTGGGATGAATAAATCAGGCTGTCTGGCGTCGGACGCGGCAGCAGGATATTGTAAAAGCAGCAGAGGCTGAGAGAGGCATGGACGGTCCAGGCGGAAGGTCCGGTTTGTAGAGCTGGCAGAAATCAGGCTGCGGCAAAGGGAGAAAAATTCTCCCCTGCCGCAGCTTTTTGCATGGTGCCGTAAGAGGCAGTCCGTGGGAGGAGAGGGACAGACACAGGCAGAAAGAAAGACAGGCGGAGAAAAGGGAGGAGTAAATGAGTGAGAAGAGAGTGAGAGAAGCGGAGGCGAAGGGATGTATAGCGGGGGAGAGGGAAACTGAGAAGATGGGGATAAGGGACATGCCTGTTCTGATTCTGACGGCTTTGCTTGGAATCCCGGCGGGAGCGGTCACAGGGGCTCTGGATGCCCTGTTCGGACGTGTTCTGCTTGCAGCTTCCTTCTGCCGGGCAGAGTATGGTGCTGTCCTCATCCCGTTTCTCGCCCTGGCAGGCATGCTGAGCGTATGGATTTACAGAGCTTTTGGAGAAAGATGTGTCAAAGGAATGGGGCTTGTGTTTGAGGTGGGCTTCGGAACAGAACGGGACATTCCGCTTCGGCTGATTCCTCTTGTGATGGGGAGTACCTGGCTTACCCACCTGTTCGGGGGGAGTGCCGGGAGAGAAGGGGTGGCAGTACAGATAGGGGCTGCCGTATCCCACGGAATGTTTGGCCGCCTCCCCTTAAAAAACAGCCCGCGGATCTTTCTGGTAACAGGGATGGCTGCCGGATTTGCAGGGCTGTTCAGAACACCTCTTGCAGCCGTCCTCTTTGCTGCCGAGGTGCTGTGGGCCGGCAGGCTGGAATACAGGGCGCTTGTTCCTGCGCTGACAGCCTCGTTTACTGCCAGCGCCGTGTCTGGCGCTCTGGGACTTGAAACGTTTGTCTTTCCGGTGGAAAATTTTAACAGCAGCGGCCTTTCCCTTTCTACCGTGCTTCTGCTTCTTGCGGCAGGGCTGATTTTCGGCACAGTGGGGGGTGCCTTTGCCTGGACGCTGGGGAGACTCAAGAAAGGGCTGGGGGAAGCGGTGAAAAGCCCTGTTGTGCGGATTGCGGTCTGCAGCGCGGGACTCAGCATTCTCCTGCTCTTATTTTACGGAGGACGCTACTGTGGGCTTGGAACGAATCTGATCGAGGGAAGCCTGAGCGGAGAGGATGTGAAGGTGTTTGACTGGATACTGAAATTTTTCTTTACCACAGTTACGATTGCAGCAGGCTTTCAGGGAGGAGAGGTCACCCCTCTGTTTTCCATCGGAGCCAGCCTGGGAGCCGCTCTTTCCCTCTTTCTCCCCCTGCCTCTTCCGCTTTTGGCGGCTCTGGGATATGCCGCCGTATTCGGCGGAGCTACCAATACCTTTCTGGCCCCGGTATTCATCGGGGCAGAGGTCTTTGGCTGTGACCTGCTTCCCTGCTTTTTCATTGTCTGTGCAGCAGCGCGGCTGTGCAATGGGGGACAGTCGATCTACAGCTTTCAGAGGAGAGAACAGTGGGAACAGCAGGATAAATGCGGTGAAACCGAATCATAGAAATAAAAAGGGAGAAGCGGGGAAGCCCTGTGCCGGAAACAGCAAAAAGTAAGAAAATCGTAACAATCGGGGAATTGATTCCCGGAGTGTATGTGCTATACTTTTAGATGGGAACAGTCCGAAAAGCAGCCTGACACAGGTTTTTCGTCTGCGGTAAGGCAGAGGAGAGGAGAAGAAAAAGATGCAGTACAAAAAGAAAATGCGCACTCTGTGGGCCGCCGTTTCTGCGGCAGCCTTTTGTATGGCAGTGCCGGTGACAGTCCAGGCGGCTGCCTTTGAGAAGGAAAACGGCCAGTATGTAAATGCCGGGGGAACTGCTGTAGAGGGGGCGCTTTTCCGCGGAGTCAGCGTTTCGAAATATCAGGGAGAGATTGACTGGGCAGCCGCCGCATCAGATGATGTGAGCTTTGCCATGATCCGCATGGGGTATCTGGACAGCCTGGATCCAACCTTTGACGCCAATATGAGGAAGGCGGCAGCGTGCGGAATTGAGACAGGCGTGTACCTCTATTCCCAGGCCCTGGATGTGGATCGGGCAGTGAAGGAGGCTCAGTTTGCAGTCCGGACGGCGAAAGACTACAGAGTATCCTATCCGATCGCCATGGATGTGGAATCGGCCTATATCTCCGGCCTTTCCAGGCAGGAGCTGACAGATATCGTCAACGCTTTCTGCCGGACCGTGGAGGAGGCCGGCTACCATCCGGCAGTATTTGGCTATAATGACTGGCTGGTCAATAAGATGGATACGAGCCAGATCCCTTACGACATCTGGTACGCCAGATATGGAACCGTCAATACGTATCCGAACCGCACCATCTGGCAATGCACGGACAGCGGGACCGTAGACGGAATTGAGGGACCGGTCTGCCTGGAGCTGGCATTTACCGACTACAGACAGGTGATTGCGCCGGAGGGCTTCAGAAAAATTGACGGGAGCTGGTACTATTTTAAGGATTATGAAAAGACCGACGGATGGGTGCAGGCGAATGGAGTCTGGTACTATCTCGATCCGGAGGATGGCGGCAGAATGGTATCTGACTGCCGGAAAAAAATCGGCGGGCAGATGTATCAGTTTGACGCCAGCGGAGCCATGATTTAAGACAGGAAAAGGCAGTGATTCCGGCTGATTCTCGAAACAGGAAGGCTGGACTGCTGCAAAGAGAGGCCGGATGCCCTTATTCCACCGGGCATCCGGCCTCTTTTTGTCTCAGCTGATTTTATCCGGCTGCTGATCAGTCATTATAGTGATAGCTGTCAAGAAGCTGGTTTTTCATGTGCCACAGCTCATTGGACAGATCCACATGGACCTCATGGGGATTGATCAGACGTCTGGATTCGTCCCACAGAGTATCCAGCTCTCTCTGACAGTAATCGCGGATCTCCATGACCTTCGGCGAATGGTACACGCATTTGCCGGCCTGGAAGACAGGAACAAGCAGCTCCCGCATCCGATAAGTGCCTGGAGCCAGGTGAGTCTTTTTCCAGGTCTCGATGGGATCAAACAGCAGCAGAGACTTGTTTTCGTCGTAAACCTCATCTGCCAGACAGATCAGATCGGCGATTATCTTGCCGTCATTCTTTCCGTAAATGCGGTAGATTGTCTTGTTGCCGGGATTCGTCACCTTCTCTGTGTTCTCTGACAGCTTGATCTTTGGAATAAATTTGCCGGTTTCCCTGTCCCGGATGGCAGCCAGCTTATAAACGCCGCCGAAAGAAGGGCAGTCCTTGGAGGTAATCAGGTTTGTGCCGACGCCCCAGGAGTTGATGGTAGCTCCCTGCATTTTCAGGCTGTCGATGAGATACTCGTCCAGATCATTGGAAGCGGAGATAATTGCATCAGTAAAGCCTGCCGCATCCAGCATGGCCTTGGCCTTTTTGGACAGATAGGCCAGATCCCCGCTGTCAAGACGGATGCCGTAACCTTTTAAGGGGAGGCCTGCCTCCCTCATCTCTGTAA
>JAHZAR010000060.1 GCA_019423835.1 Clostridiales bacterium
ATGGCTGATAAACAATTACTGCTGCAACGGAACCGTGGCTACCTGCTGCTGCGGCGGTGTAGAACTGTCCGGCAGCATAGCTGGAAATAAATATCTGCGCCTAGAGGATGCCAACCTGCGCAACGACGGCCTCATTGAGGAAGCGGCCTCTTTAAATAGAGTACATAAGACAAAGCTCGATCTGATGTCAAATGGAACCAATGGCAAATCCGACTTTGCAGGGCTGGCAAAAAAGATCTCTAAGGGTGGATACGTAACTAACTGCTCTGTATCGGGATGTTGTGATGCAGGAGGGGCAAACTTCGGCGGACTGTTCCTTTCCGGAGAGAATGTGGATGTATCCGACTGCTCCGTTCATATTCTTCTGAAAAATGCAGGTGAGTATGGCGGCATTGCCCATACTCTTTCCGGCAGCTGCAGATTAAAAAACGTAACTGTAACGGGCACGGCGGATGGAGAATCTGCAGCCGGAATTGCTGTCAATTTAGACGGAACCGTGGAAAATGCTGCGGTTCAGCTCACTGTTAATGCCACAAAAAACGCCTCAGGAATTGCTGTCAGCAGCAGTGCGGATGTATCTCAGATAAATGTGTGCGGAACTTTTCAGTCCTCTGATGGAAATGCTTCCGGCGGCGTCATTCATTTCGAAAAGGGAAGCATCACAAACACCAGAGTTTCGGGAACAATTTCCGGGAAAACCGGAGCTTCCGGGCTGGCAGTTACCCAGAAATCTCCGGCCACGATTTCCAAATGTTTTACAGCAGGAAGGATTACTTCCTCTGACGGCAATGCCTTCGGCATTTCCCCCGGTATTTCCAAAGATTCTTCGGCAGTGGCAGACTGTCTGTGTGTCTGCTCAGAAATATCCGGCGCCGGATCTGCACGCATCTCCGCTTTTCCAAGCACTGCCTGCATGGCCTATGACAGAATCTTTTCCAGCAATCCTCTGACATCATCCGGCGAGGTTCTAAAGACAGCGGCAGAACTTTTAGAAGAGGCTACTTATGCCGCCCTGGACTGGGATTTTAAGAATCAATGGTTTATCGATCAGAAAAAGAAAATCCCCTGCTTAAAAAATACGACAGCCGCATATGATTTTCCTTTTCCCTACGCCTATCCCACTCAGAATGGAAAGTATACCTTTTCAGTGGGCAATCCTATTGTATTTTATGGGGCTAAAAATACGGATACTTCTAAAATCAAATGGTCGATTTCCTCTCAGGATACGCTCCTGAGAATAGCTGAGCCGGAACTGCTGCTGAGCAGCGATGAATTTTATCTGCAGCTTATGCTGGCCGGTTCCTCTGAGGCTGCCTTTGATTTTACGCTGACTTCTCTTTTAGCGGGACATGAGTACAGTATCACCTTTCCTATAAGCATTATTGCCGGTGTTTAGGCATAATGTTTATCACAGCAAAGAATGGAGGTATAATTATGAGTCAAACGGAAAACTATGTGAGCTTTTGCCAGAAATTATTGAAAGAAATCCCAGATATTACCCCTGCTGAGATGTGCCATAACATGCATGTAGCTTTCTATGACATTTCCACCTGTACCAGCGCCCTGCACCAATTTTTTCCCGCTGAAACAGCCGAAAACATCAGTCAGATTCTGTTGCAGGAATTCTGTCATCCCCTGTTCGGGAAAAATACCTATCAAAATGCCATGGTTCAGGCGGGCTATCCCACGGCAGAAGTCGCTGCAGCCCTGTCAAAGAGCTATCCGAAGGACACAAACAGATATGCCCTGAGGCTGGATTCCGGTACGGAACGCCCCTATGCCGAAGAACTTTTCTGCTACGATTTTGGCACAGGAGATTTCACTGTGGAGGCTTGGGTACAGTCTGCTGCCGGCGGCACTGTGATTGCCAAAAAGGGGGCTCCAGGAGGTTTCGGCAACGGAGGTTTTTTACTGGTTATCAAACCCTCCGGCTCCATTAAGTTTGCCACAGATGATGGGTTTGGCTTCTATGAAATCAATTCCTCAGCCACACGGATATTAGATGGCTGCTGGCATCACCTTCTTGCCACAAGAAAACAGGATGAACTAAGTATCTATGTAGATTTCAAAAAGACAGCCGCCTCTGAGCGCACAAACCGGTGGAAGGGCCTGAATGTTTCCAACCATCTCCGGCTGCTGATAGGAGCCACGGATCAGTGGCAGGAGGAGTATAATACCTATACAGGTTCGATAGGAGAAGTCAGAATCTGGAGAACTTCCATCACCTATCCGGATGCAGCCGCCTGGGAGCAGACTGACTGGATTACCCCTGGTTTATGCGGCTGCTGGTCTTTCAGGGAAAAACAGGGAACGGACTGCTCTCCCCAGCACCACTGTCTGAATATCAGCCCTGGCGTTTCCTATGTAAACTGGGAGATACCAAAGAGAACCGACTAGCTGAAAGCTTATATTTTAAACATGAAAGAATAGGGTCAGATTCAAAATTACTCCAGCCCCTGACGGGTTGGAGTAATTCTGAATTTCGGATTATTCAATACTTTTTCGATTGTGATGGGATCTGCCATTGGTACTATGTCAAGAAGTGGACGGATTTACACAAGCGCCAAAAGAGATTCTTCAAAATCATATGCACTCCGGCAAAGTTCGGTTACTTTAGACCAGTTTTCACAGACGGTAGGTACAAACTGCTCAAATATACGGATGCGTTTCTTCTGGCCGGATATCCGAATGTTGTGATAATCTTTTCCACGTGCAATGATATGTTCCCACGGCGCTTCAATCGTCTCAATTCCATCGGTTTGATCATACGCAGCAACGATCCAGGCTTCAGTACTATCACATGGAATAACAATACAGGTATCATCTGTTTCTTTGAGCTATGTGGTAAGGAGAGCTTTGAGGTGAGACATATACCCTGTCACAGAAGCATCATGTCCCGGGCACGGAAGGACAATAGGACAGGCAGCCCGTCCAGCTGAGGTGGTATGGCACTCTAAAGGATTCCATTTCCCCTTATGAGCACACTGCGTCGCTTCGCACCAACAATGCGAAGATTTTTCCTTTCGAGACACATCCCCATCCATTTGGATGACTAAAAAAACCAAAGCTGGCTGAATGCCCTTCATCAATTCATTACGAATTGACGCATTATCATAACACCATTTCCAAACACCTTTCCACCCATTCCCGTATTTCCCGGTCAAATCATTTTCCGGTTGGAGCATGACATGAGTGTTTTTTCACCAGTGATCTGGTCAATGACACCTTTCAAAATAATATGGTCAGTAGAACCCTCGCAGACAATTCCTATGTGTTTCATATCAGAGTAGGCACACCTCCCAACCGCCCATTGATCCAGAGCCGAGACAGTGGCTGGCCTTCATTGAGCAGTTCCTGAGAAACTTTGACCCGTTGGTTCTGAGCATAACCACTGGCATCACGATCCACCGCAAATAAGCGAATGTCGTCATTGTTCAAATCCAATCCATCCAAAACCAGCGGATTATGAATCGTCAGAAAACGTGCTTACCTTGCTGCAAAATCTGACCGCAAAATACCTCTGTCATCTTTTTGGCCAAACGCGGATTTAATGCATGGTCAATCATATCGAGAACATCGTCCATGTAGAGGTTTCCAAAATACACTTCATCATCCTCCGAGTGAATCAACGCCTTGAGGGCTTCCGCAAAGCGACCGCCATTCAGCCCAATCGGAGTTGTTTGATTCGTATCAGGTGCAGTGCCGCGCAGAGCAGAAAGCCGGAGCCGCAGGGCAGATTGTTGCAAAAGTATCTGTTAATGAATACGCAGAGAGCCAGAGCGAGTACTCCGGCTGCTATGCTCACAGGAATAGGTGCCGCCGTATCCTGCAAATCAGTCAAAATGTAGTGCAGCATATATAAGAGCCCTCCTGGAAGCACAGCAGATTGATACGGTGCACAGAGACTGCTATCGGCTCCTGTATACCGGCTATGAACCATCCGGAATTTTACAATGCTTTGCCGGTCAAAGACGGCCTGTGAAAGATGAATTCATTTGTCATCATACGGCCTGGCCAGCAGGAGGGGATCAACTCCTACCTTTCTATCCTGAATTTCTGGCTGTTTGTTCCATTCTCCTTCCAGAGCTGAATCCTGGTACCGGGTCTGAAGTTTCCGGAGGTCACATCGAGGCACAGGCTTTGATCCTTAAAAAAGCTGAGCTCATAAAGCCCCTCCCCTCCCGGGTACTCTCTGATACAGAACTTCTGGTTTTCGGATATCCGGAATCCAGACATTCCGGACTCTCCCCCTTCTTCCTTCTCCGGGATTTCAAAGATATCGAGCGGACAGAAAGACAGGCTGTTTTCTCCGGTACGGGTAAGGGCCAGATGCCTTCCGTCCAGCACAATCGCCGAGCCGTCCAGAAAGCATATGAGAACACTGCTGCTGTCCGCCGCCATGACAGCGTCCGGGTTATAGGGCAGGCTGCCGCTATGAGGAAAAAGTACCGGGCTATTGTTCTGATTTTCATCCAATAACATGTCATAAGAGCCGTCAAAGGTACGGATGAGATACCGCCCGCTTTCAAAGGCCGGGACTGAGAAATTGTCATAGTTTATATCCTTCTCCGCGTCTGCGGCATATCTCATCTGAATCTTTGCCTCCTCCATCAGGCCGTCTATATCATCTCTGGCGGTTATATCTGCTTTAAGGGCAGCAAAGAACCGGTAAAACTGGTTCCACAGGCATACCATCCTGTTCAGTACATCAATCCGGTCAGACAACTCAGACAGCTCCCTCTCCATAAGGGAGGACAGGCAGCCAAAAGCAGCCTTCCCTTTGCCGGCCTCATCCATATTTCTGCAGAGCATGTCCATTTCCTCCCTTATCTCACGCATCCTGCAGTTAAGCTTGTCTATGCGGGCATTTGTATCTTTTCGGACGCTTTCAAAATCCGAGAGCAGCGCCAGGTTATAGAAGGGCACCCAGCACCATTTTTCCAGCTTGGCTCTTTTCCTGTTCGCCTCATCTATCTTTTGCTGCAGATAGGCATAGGCTTCTGACGCCTCATTCTGTACATGTATAAGCTCGGCATTAAGACCCTGAATTCTTGCTTCCTCCTCGCCAATCCAGGCTTCAGAGGCATTTTTCATACTGTACAGGGAAGCTCTCATATCCATGACAGAGACCTGTCTGTCGGAAAGCTTCTCCAGGGCAGCGCTGCACCTTTCCTTCTGCTCCTTTATGAGAGGGAGAACCTTATCAGCCAGGGCCTCGGCTTCTCTTTGTTTTTGCAAGAGGATATCAAGCTCATCCTCTATCGCTTCTTTTGCAAAATGGAAGAGCAGTCCCTTACCGGCATTCGGCACGGCGTTCTCCGAAGAGCGGGAGCCAAAGCCGGCCGCTGCAATATTCATAAGATCTGAAAATCTGAAATCCTTCATAATTTATATATTTTTCTCCTGAATCTCTAACATTACGCTCATACCTTTGCTGAGCTCGATGGCCCGTTTCCACATAACTTCGGGTTTGCTGTTCTGTTGAACATAAAGCTGAGCCTGAAGCTTGTCGCTGACCCGGTAAAATGCTTGCTGGTAGTCTGTAAGCACGAGCTTGAGTGCCACCCACTGTGCGGCATTTGATGCAAGCACCATGTAAAAATCTATGGTTCTCAGTTCTTCCGGTGCATCCTCAAAGAGAGCGATATAGTTTTCTATCTCTCCTTCAGCCATATTGCCTGTTTGAGTCTTGACAGAAGTCCAGAACGCATAAAAATCATTGAGCACGCTCACAATATAATTCATGGCGCCGATACCTGCGCTTAAAGCGGCAATAGCCAAATCAAATGAATTTTTAGTGACAACAGAATTTTCAACAGTCTTTGTGTATTCAGCCACCTGCCTCAGAATCTCTCTCTTTTCCTTTCTGAGAACGGCTCTCTTTTCCGATATATCATCCGCAAGTTTTGTGAGAGCGGCAACTGTATCTGAAAGCTCTGAAGCCTGCTTATCAAGGCTTCCGCTCAGATTTGAAAGCCCTGCAGAGATGCCCAAGATAACATCTGTATAAGACTTTGACTGTGCTTCAAGGGCACGCTTTCCTGCCTGCTCCTGCTCCAGCTTTGAAGCGAGCTCCTCCTTTTCCTTTATGAGAGATTTCTTTTTCTCACTGTCATTCTCCTCATTCAGCTCCTTATCCTTATCTGACAGCTGTTTTTTCAGAGCATTTATTCTCTCCTCAGAGGCTTTCAGTTTTTCATTGACCTCATCAAGCCGCTTCTGCGTGTTTTGAACAGAGGCATTTTGTTTTTCTGAAGATACTGCGTCGGCTACATTTTTTCCTATATTATTGGCTGCTCCTGCTCCGGTGGTGGAGACATATGCCGACAGACCTGTGCCTATGGCTCCGCATAAGGCGGAGGTGATCCCCATCCAGAACTGCTGATTGGACGCCCTGTCTATCTTTTTATCTATTTCTTTGTATTTCTCTGAAAGCTCCTCTATTTCCGATTCCAGATCATCCTGAGGCCATCCATCTTTGCTTTGAGGCCGGCTACATTATCCTCAAGCTGCTTTTTCTGTTTCACATCCAGAGCTCTGGCATCAAGCATTTTTGTCACAATCTCTCCAGCCTCATTCTGGAGAGTTTTAAACCTGTCTACGAGTTCCTTTGCCTGGCTGCTTATCTTCGCTGCCTCGGCACTGATAAGCGAAAATGCCTTCAGGGCCCGTCTTTCGTTTATAGGCTCTGACAAGAGTGCAACCACTCCTATTTGGTATGTACTGTGAATATTTTTTATACGGTTTAAAAACTCCCTGACATATTCATCAGCGCTTTCCATAGATGCCTTGTTTAAATTCTCTCTGAGTTTCCACACTGAAGAATGGAGCGTCTCCATGCTGTCCACCGCATCATAGGTCACCTCAAACAGATCTGCGCAGATAGACAGGTTATTGTAAAGAGTGACAGGGTCTATCCTGCCATAAAGGCTGGCTGCGGCTTTCTTGACAAGTATGGAATTCTCATTTGGGAGCTGCATCAGACTGTAGGACTCCTTTTCCTCTCCGTCCTCTATGAGGAATTCATTCGCTCCAGTGCTGAGCTCAAATTTCAGTGACATATTCTCTCCTCCTTGTATATTTAGATTATGTGTTTTAGAAACGAAACTTTATGGGACCGGGGATTGTGTATCTCAGTCTCTTCCCGGCCTCTTTCGGCTGCGGCCGCTTTCTGGTTTATATTTTACCATCTCCTTCAGATATGGCAGCCTCCGGCGGAACTTAGCGCCCGGCTTTCAGCAGTGAATGCTGAAACCGGTATGCGCAGGTATAATGCCCGCTTTGCAGTCATTATACCATAGGGAAGCTGGGACTGACAGGGGTTTTGGAGGGATAATATTTGAGTTCTAAAATGAAACTTTAAATTCTGCTGCTGGCACGCTGCCCTGCACCAATCTGCACAGTAGCTTACTTATCAGACACCTCCTCAGCCGCATCTTGCCTATCAGCATCCATGGTGACTCTCATCTTTCATTCCTTATATTCTCCCTTCATCTCTCCATTAATCTTCTTGATAATCTGTTCCGCCGCCCTCTTCGAGTTTTCTTCCGTCAGATCCAGCCTTGTAGAATAGTCTCTGCCCTCGTTAAACAGGCTGCAGTGCTTATCATTGTCCGGGTGCAGGAACCAAAGGCGTCCTGCAGCCAGACCCTGATGCAGTTTTTCAAATATTACTCTCCCCTCTCTCTCACATGCGCTGCTCAAATCGTAAAAGCTGTCATCGAGAATCAGGAAATAATCACACTCCTGATACAGTTTCAAAGCCTCAGGCAGCACGCCGTTGCCGTCAAACTTGTCCGCTGAAGATGGATTCTCGTCGAATAAAACTGCTGCCTCCCCATATTCCTCATTCAGAAGCTCGACAATTCTCTCAAGCTGAGCCACTGCAGGCCTCATTCCGCCCTGAATCTTATCTTTTGCGTAGGAAATCCCTATCAGATATTTGTTTCTTTTAAAAGTTTTCAAAAGCATACTGATTTTTTCTACGATGTTGTCAATATCTTTGGTCTGACAGCTGTGCTTCAGTTCCATACACGGCAGCTCTGGATTCTCCGTTCCCCACTTCCGGTAAGCATCCTCAGAATTGAAAAGTGCATAGGCATGCCGGTAATGATTCCTCCTCAGGCGGTTACAGAACGCATCCAGGCTTCTGCTGCTTTTTACTGTATCCCACTCCAGGAACAGCATCGTGGGAGCGTCTGCCAGAACTTCTGAATCGAGATCTTCGCCCCACCGCAGAACTCGATATAAGATATGGGATTCCTTCAGCTTCTGTACAATATGTTCAAAAACATGCTCACCCTGATCCAGCCTCCTGTCATAGAGAATACGCAGAACGGCGGCTCCTTCTTCCACCGACTTTGCCGATTCCGCAGACAGCTGCTGATCGGAGGCAGTATCGTAGTTCTGCAAAAAAGGTCTGAGTATCTGAAGGCCCGGCATCTGGAATACTCCGCGTGTGTCTTTCAGCATAGACAGCAAAACGTGCGCATCACTGTCATCCAGCGCAATATCCTGGGCGATCAGTTCACTGAATGTCCGGAACGTCATCGCAATGTGGATGCTGCCGATGAGAAGTTCCCCATGGTCGTCAAGCAATTCCCATACAGAACCATCGGTTCTGCACTGACGGATATCTGCAAATGCCGCCTCCTGCTTAAACAGCAGAATATTGAATCCCCTGCTCTTTTCCTGTGCAAAATACATGCTGAGATTCTCATCCTGTTTTCGATTCCCTGTATGGATACCGATCGTAAATACGGTTTTCTTTTCTCCCGATTCACTCTCCAGTTTTGCACGGCTGTTATCCAGAAACAGCTGCAGGTTCACGCGTTCATTGTAAATTGGCGGTTCCATCTCCGGATCCTCCATCAATCTGGCTCTGGCATCCTCTGAGGGGAAAATTTTTCCCAGGGGCTCCAGCAGTTTCTCCTCCTTCGTATCGCTGCTGATATTATGTAACTGTTCGATTGCATTTCGCGCCTCATCTCCCAACGGCATTTTTCTCAGATCGCTCTGAAGGGTGTCCAGCAGGATCGTCAGTCTGTCGCGTAAGTAGAGATCATCGATCCGGCGAAGCAGCTCGATTCGCTGCTGTTCGGTTATGATCCCCTCCAGTTCCTCTGCCGGGGCCTCCTTCAGGAAATGGGCGGGGCTGTCATATTTCCCCAGTCTGTCACAAGCCGCCCCGATCCGAAGCACTGTTTTTCGGTCGATCCCCCGCAGCTGACGATTCATAATAATCACCAGATCCCTTCGCATGCCATAGTTCACACGGGTCGAAAGCGCATAGAGCGGGCCAAGCGCCCTGGATGCAAACCTGCTCTTTCCAGTGTAGCCTCCATAGCAGTGGTAAATGGCTTCCAGCTGATAGCTCACAACCTCTGCCATGCGGGCCAGATCTCCGCTCACTATGGATACAAAACTGTCAAACCCCGTCTCCTTCTTAATTTCTTCCATGGTCTTTCCCTTTGTCCAGTGCCACAGCAGAATGGATCTCATGACCGATTCTTTCTCCTCACGCTCATGCGCATATCCATTTTCCAGCATATAAGAAAGGGGGCTGGCTTTCCACACCTCACATTTTGCCGGCCTTTCCTCTTTTTCTGCAATCATGTCCTTCAGTTTCATTTCAACTTTATCCAGGGCTGAGCGGGCCTTCTCCGGATTTTTCTCAGCCACAGGCAGTTTCAGCTGTCCCATCCGCCGGACTTCTTCTGTGCAGCAGAGTGCATACAGAATATCCAGCAGATATCTGTCATTTTTAATGTCCTCCTGTGTCACATTCTCCGGAAGGCCTCCCTTTCCCGGATCGGGGACCGTCTGCCATTCATATGCGGTTTCTGTATTGCCATTCACCTTCTTTTCACGTCTGACCTTCCGCAGGCCTCCGTCAAAAAACAGTTTTCGTATTTTTTTGCAGGTGTCAAGGCTGAACGCATAGGGAGCCATCAGGCGTCCGAAATCACTCAGCTCAAAGACATCCTCATCACTTTCGTCCTCATTCTCTTCCGCCCTCTGGCACAGTTTTGCTTTCATTAATTCCCTCACAACCCGGTCCATGTTGAGCGAAGTACCCGAACAGCAGTTGGAAAAGCTTTTATTCCACAGCCTTTCCAGATCCTCCCGTGTATATTTTTCTTCCCCGAGAAGACTGAGATAGTAGGGGGCCTGCTCAATCTCATTTGCATAAATCAGTGCCGATTCGATTTCTTCTGTCCTGCAGTTGACATACGAATCCCAGTATTTATCAGCGTCCGTCTTACTGGTGGCAAATACGTAGCTCTCTCCCATCCGGTTTGTCTGCCCCAGGCGTCCTGCCCGGCCCACAAAATTTTTATATTCCTGACTGGTGAGTGCTTCCGGCGGTGTTCCGCCGCCCCGGTGGACAATGGTATCATACAAAATCATCACATCCACCGGCATATTCATTCCAATGGTCAGCGTCTCTGTGGCCACTACATAACATAATGCCCCTTCCTGCTTGTACAGCTGTTCAATAAATTCTCTGAGCGCTACAGACAATGCGGCATTGTGGAATGCAATGGATCTGGGCAGGAGATTTTCTTTCAAGATATTCTGGTATTCGTCCCCATCATAATTATTGATTTCCTTTGCCGTATCCGTTAACCTCTTTACTTCCGTCAGTTTCAGCTGTGCAATAAACTCTGCCAGCCTTTTGGTTTTGTTCCTGCCATTTGCAAAAACCAATACTTTGGCTTTGGGATTATCCTCGTGAATTTTCAGAAGCAGGGCCTTCAGGAGAGCCTGCTTTGCCTGTTCCATTTTACATTCTTTGACATATCCGGGAACCTCAATCGCTCCCTCGTCCTCAGGCTTCACATTGATGTCCTTGATATTTTCCCCGGCTGTATAGCGCATCCTCCATCTGCCGTCCAGCTGAATTACGTACTCCTTCAGTCCCACCGGACGCTTCGGGCAGCTAATCAGAATCGGCGGCTGCTCCATGCCGTTTTTTCGGACAGTCAGCCACTTGTAGATATAGTTCGCCTTACAGTCACTGGTTGTAAGACACATAATCCTTGTCTCCACTGTGTTTTTCCTGGAACTCTCATTGCGGCGGAGTATTTTCTGGATACTGATTTCCAGCTTTGGTCCGCGATTGATACTGGAAAGCATCTGCATCTCATCTACAACCAGCAGCGCACAGTCATTCATCATATTGTTGGAATCCTGCGTAAGCATTGCAAAAAATTTCTCATAGACAATTACAGCCACCTCATAGTCCCCATTCACGATGTCTCCATCGTGGTCCTGAAAATCGCTGCTGGAGGCATATACCTGACCTGTCCCCAGTGGTTTCAGATCTTCCTGCAGAGACTCACAGCGCTCCCTCACCATAGCCTTCAGCGGTACCAGCACAATACTCTTCTTCCTGCTTTTCAGACAATCCATAATGGCCATCTCGCTCACCAGCGTCTTGCCGGAGCTGGTCGCCCCCTGAACAATCACATGCTGGGAATCCGTCTTCGGGTCTCCCCGCCAGAATCCCTCCTTATTGAAGGCTTCCTTCTGAAGGCTGGTAAACTGAAATTCGTCCATATTGGCCTGTTGGCTGAGACGCTTTTCCAGAGCCTTTAAAGCGTCCCTGCTCAGCTGATGCTGTTCGATGATATCATCAAATGAAGCAATCGTTTTTACATCACTGCTGTTCATCATAGTACCTCCCTGAATTCCCTGAGAAATGCCTTTTTCCACTCTTCGTTGTGCCATGTTTCGATTCTGGCTTTGATCTCCCTTACTTTTTTTCTTTCGCTTTGATCCAGCGTCTCCCCCTTATCCTGAATTCGTCTTAAATCTATGTAGACTTTGGCCACCGCACGGATTTTCTGTGCCTCCCGTGGGTCACTGCACTGAATATTCAGGAAGCGGCAGATAAAAGCCGGAATCCTGTAGAACAGCTCATCGGACTGTTCCTTCATCCACAGCTCTGCTTCCCGAAGACGTTCCATGCCGATTTTTCTATAGAGCAGTTCCCCGTTCTCATCTGTCACGGACGGAAGCGCCAGCCGGATAATATCCAGACGGTAGCTGATATATTCTGCAAAACGCTTCATTTGAGTATAATTCACGAAAAAAGCATCATAAAACTGCTTTATCGTGCAGTTTTCATCGCTCCACAGAAACAGTGCAAACAAAAGGCGCTGCCTCTGAAATCTTCTGTACCCGGCAAGCCGTTTATACTGTCCGTTTTTCAGCCATGCTGTGTAATTCTTTATATCCTCTTTAATGGCCTGATACTGACTCTTGCTGAATACCCCCTGTGTCTGACGCTCCAGCATCTGCTTCATTGCCCTGACCGACTGCTCCAGAGTCTGCGGATAATAATCCGTAAGAGGGGGAATGTCCTGCGCAATATGGATTCTGACCTCACTGCTCACCATTACTCCAAGCAGTAAATCTGCTTTAAACATGTTCTTATCTGTAATGCATCTGCAGATCATCGCAGTTAATCCATCATAATCGTCTATGCCTATAATGTAACCGCTGAGCTTCCTGCCTACATCCGTGAGCCGGTATTCCGGGACATACTCCTCGTCCTCATCTTCCTCGTCATTTGCAATACAGATCAGCTTACGTTTCAGCAGAAGATCCAGAAGCCCGTCAATCCGTTCTTTCTCATCTATTTCAAATCCTGGGGGCTTTGGCAAAAGCCTGGTATATCTCAAAAGTTCATCTGCCGTCAGCGCGGCACATCCGGAGCAGCCGTCTGCCGCATTGGGAAAAAGGCTCAGCAAATAGAAGGGCAGTGTATCTAAATCTGCACTGAAAAAACAACTGGAAATTGTGATCGGGTGCTGAACTTCCTTCTGCAGATTCTCCCACAATAATTTCTGATCTTTTTCAGGGTTATCACGCTCTTCGTCCGGAATACAATATTTGGCCTTCAAAAACGGGTACACATATCCCTTTCTTACCTGCCTGTCAGCCGGCAGTGCCGGATCCAGACGTCCCGCACGGCCGATATAATTCATGTATTCATTCGGATAAAGAAAATCCGCACTCTGTGATTCTTCTATATGCTGCTTGATCATGGATGGGATAATCACTGCATCTGCATTGCTGTTAATCCCATAGACCAATGTTTCTGTGCTGCACAAAATCCGAAGGCATCCGTCAGATTCCAGAAATTCCTTTTCAATCAGCAGACGCAAGGATGTCGGGACATCTGCATTATGATAGCCGATCCCTGCGGAGAATGCCCGGTAATCGTTCCGCTCCATAATCCCGTATAATTCTTCATCATTCTGAACAGCAGTTTCTCTTAGGATATATTGCCTGCAGGCAGATTCACTTTTTTCTGCCTTCAGTACCCCGCGCTCCGACAATTCACTGCAGAGCCGCTGCGCCAGCAATCGCACTTCCGTCCGGTTGTTTTCAAAAATCAGTATTTTATGCCCCATTCCGAGGTGATACTGACAGATATCAGCGATAATACGGTCCGTACGGCGCCTGGGATTCACTTCAATCCCCCGGTTGTGAAGAGGCTCAAAAAGGCATGGCTGTACTGCCATGCATCCAGATCCCACATAGTTCACACCTGCCTTCGTGTAGTAAATGGGATATGTTTCCAGTAAAACAGGTCTTTGATTTACCTGAATCTGAAAAAATTTTCCGGCAGAGATATACCTGCTCCAGTCATAGAATGGCGTTCCCAGCGCAATCACCCGCAGTTTCTCGTGGGCCACCGCCTGCAGAAGAATAAAATCTGCCTTTATTCCCCGGGAAGTATCCTGCGTAAGTCCAATCTCGTCCAATACCAGCATATCGTAGCTGTCCAGGAAACTGCGCGTCATACTGGAGAACATAAATACCTTCTCATAGATAATAACCGCGATGTCCGTCTTTCCATTCAGCACATCCATATCATCTCCACGGAATTCACCAGTTGACAGAGTAACCCGCAGCTCCAGTCCCAGCCTCTCTGCCATTTCCGAGATTTCCTTCTGCTTTTGGCCTGCCAGCGCCCGGTACGGCACTGCAAACAGCAGTCTGTGCGGTTTCCCCTCTCCTTTTTTCCTCATGTACTCACGAAAGTATAACAGCAGCGGAATCAGCGTTTTCCCACTGCTTGTCGCGCCTATGACAAACAGCCACCTGCCGGAGTTATAGGTCTCGTCTGCACAAAAAGCCTTGTGCTGCAATTCCGTAAAGCTTTGAAATCCCAGTTTTTTGGCCATAAACTGTATTTGTTCGTACTCTTTCATTGCGATTCCCCATCTGTATCACAAATCGTCATCTGCCCCGGTTTAGCTCTCTCCTGCCTGCTCCTCCCTTATTCTATTTCATTCAGCAGCCGCCGAATCATCAGCCTGTGATTGACATTATAGAATAAGCTTTCATTCAGGCCCTTATCCCAGGAGTTTAAATCAGACCAGCGATTATCGGTTATCCTTTCATATGCATATTCACTGGAACGCCCTCCTACCGTGCCGACCAGAGCCACCGGAATCCGGGCATTTCTGGCAAGTTCTATTTCTCTGTCTACTCCCTGCTGGCTTTTATCCTTTTTTATTTTTCCTCCCAGGCAGATGAGCAGCTCACTTTTTTCCCCGCATATCATTTTTTCGCGCATCGCCTGAAGTCCGTCTGACAGCACAAGGGTACAGTTTTCTTCGAGTTTCTTCAAATCATATTCCCCGATGTATGCCTTATCCATATGCATCTCTATCGAATATTTTACATCAGAAGAATACAGTTTCCCTATATCAAAAATCAGTTTCTGAAAGGTGGGATGTGCCCCGAAAACCAGAACATATCCATTTCTGATAATTTCCCGTGCATAGATGGAAACAGCTTCCAATAATGAGTTTTTGTATATCTCATCATAATCCGGGAATGCGCCTGAAAGGATAATCCGTTTGTTTCTCCGGGGCCTTTTGATGCCGGATACATTTTCAAGGTTCACAATATAATCATCAAAATTTTCTTCTATTACCTTAATATCTCCGGCAGGCTTCTCTCTCTTTCCGTGATTAGAGAGCAGAAACAGCCTGTTTTCTTTATACTTTTCTTCCTGTTTCGCTTTTTGGATAAACTTTCCTATATCTTCCTCTTTGGGATTTCTGCCAAAGCACTGAATATAATGTCTTCGGATCCCATCCTCGTAGATATCTCTTGTATCTTCCTTATATTCTACCTCGTATGCCAGTACAGCCTTTTTATCCGCAGTCAGTTTAATCCTCTTCGCATCATTCAGATCCCTCAGATATTCAATATAGGAATACACCTGATTAGAAGAATTCATCATCAGCTGAAAACATTTTTCTTCCACTTCGTCCACAATTTCGCATAACCGGTCCTGACAGTCAAACTCCCCGCTGCCATAGCTGAGAGCAGGTTTCTCCCCCGGATGAATCTCCAGGTCAGAATATGGGGCATGATCAATCTGGATCCACAGAACAGGAATGTCGTTAATCAGCGCATAGCATAATTCTTTCATAATATACGGCGAATTCTGCGCCTCTTTTGTCTGCAGAAATATCAGCACATCGCTCCGGGCCAGATTCCTGTCAATATCTTTCTGGGCATCATCCCCCACCTCCACATGAACCACATCGCGGTACACATTTCTCTCTCTTGTCAAATTTTTCAGTTCATCTGCAAGCTTAGCGGCTATATGTTCTCCATCCGAGCGCCGATGGCTGATGAAATACAGGACTTCATCGCGATATAAGGGAGACAATGTCTGCGCAACAATTTTCCTGGCAAAGATTTGTGCAATCGCCCTCATGTTGTTTTTCATTGGGCTCCTGTTTTCATTCCGGCAGGACACGTCGAAGCTCTGCTTATCCGTTACCGGCTCCGGCGGACGCCTGCATTCCGGATTCTTTTCCATAGCGATCGCCCATACCCTGCTTTGGATATTGTGATACTTCGTGAGCAGCCTGATAAACTTTCTGTCGTATGTTCCATCCTCTGCATTGAAAAATACGAAAATATCGTCCGCATCAGCGCTCTCTGCCAGCAGATGATCCATCTGAAAGGGGGAGGAAAGATAGAATAGATCCGTCACATATTCATCTAAGATCTCCCGGCAGGATTTAAAAAACAGGTCTGCCTGATCAGTCCTTTTCATGGTCAGCTGAGGTCTGCAAAAAATTACTCTCATTCTTATCCTCCGTAATGAAATACCTGCACGATTCCTTCTGCTGTATTGGCAAATTCATCCTTTCATTTTTGTATATTGTTCTTGTTTTTTATTGCTGTTTTGTTATTTTCATGTCTGTAAACGGGATTTTTTGAGATTTTACTGTACCGGCATCCTAGCGGTTGATATGAAAAGAGAAATTTTTAGATCCATACAGCATCTATCGCGTCTCCTCCTGAATATTTTCTTATATAATATCATATTTCCGCCTATTTTTCAATGAATTAGTCGATTATTTGCTATATTTTACTGTTTTTTTGTTTTGATTTTAGATATATTCCGTAAATTGATATTATGCTGTGAAATTGAGAAAGCATTATTGTTTTATAATAGTGAGGGTGGGGATATGGCGAGGATGATCGCGAAAGATATCGTTCGTGCCGGATACGCAAACTGTGAGTGAATAATCCGGGGCAAAATCCATCACCTGTCCGGCGTATGGAAATCACGAATCC
>JAHZAR010000006.1:0-42254 GCA_019423835.1 Clostridiales bacterium
CTTATCTGTACGATCCCATCTACCACCCAGGCCCCGTCGGCATTGACGCTGCAGCCGTCCGGCGTTACCGTATCGGCGTACATCCAGCCATCCAGATCAAAGGCATAGCATTCAAAGATCCCGTCCTGGTTCCCGTCAATCCAGTGCCAGTTCACTCCGCCCGGCCCGGAGGCATACCAGGAACTCCCTGTGTCATCTGTCGCATACCACCACCTCCCTTCCTGCGTTTGAATCCAGCCTGCGGACGCTTCACCAGCGAGCGTCCCGGTAAGCATAAGCGACAGCAAAGCTGCCTTTATCTTCATTTTTACCGTTTTTCCTTCCACTTCCCTCCATTTTTCACAGTGCCTTCTCTTTTTCATTTCAGCCTCCTCTTTCCAGAACATATTTTAGAATTGCCTGTGTATCCCCGCATCCTCCTCTCTTCCAGAATATGGTTTTCTATGCCGGATACCTGCCATTTCCCCTGAAAAATATTCCAATGGAAATGTGGTTTCCATAAACAGCTAAGAAAAAGTACAGAAAAATACAGAACTTGAGAACTTATCAGAATTTCAGAACGATACAATATACCCAGAACTTCAGAAAAATAACAATACTGCGCTCCCAGGACTCCTCCTGGCGCTGTAAAAATATTGGCATAGAAAGAGAGGCGAAAATCCCCCGGAAATATCTGTCTGCTGTGATTTTCGGCCAGAACAGGCCGGAACTATTTGGGAATGAACACTCCCAGAACATAAGGGTATCATATCATATTTCGGATGATATTTCAACCAGATACTCGAATTTTATTCTGAAAAAAATATAAAATATCTACTGTATTTTATCTTATCTTTTCCTATTTTTATATTGTATGAATAATTTATTCTCATAACCGGCTGCTGCCCTCCCCTGCCTTTCTCAGGCTGGAAGAAAAAATATCATAACAGTTCCTCTGTTTTTCAGACTCCCAATAGAACTGATCCTGCCTTTGTGATATACTTTTTTCAGACATATCCAGCCATAGAATCCAGCAGGCAAAGGAGAAGCCATCATGGAATATTATCAGATGATTACATTAAAAAATGGAATTGAATGCTGTTTAAGAAACGGAACAGAACAGGATGGTCAGGCTGTTTTTGATCACTTTAACCTGACGCACGGAGAAACCGACTATTTGCTTTCCTATCCTGACGAAAACTCATTCAGTGCAGAGCAGGAGCGGCAGTTTCTAAAAGAAAAGACGGAAAGCAGAAATGAAGTTGAAATCGTCGCTGTCGTTGATCATGCAGTCGTAGGGACCGCAGGAATCGAAGCAGCCGGTTCAAAATATAAAATACGGCATCGGGCAGAGTTTGGCATCAGCGTGGCAAAGGCTTTCTGGGGCCTTGGAATTGGCAGCGCGTTAGTGAAGGCATGTATTGAATGCGCAAAAGCCGCAGGATATCTTCAGCTTGAGCTGAACGTGGTCGCTGCCAATGAAAGGGCGGTTTCAATATATAAAAAAGCCGGTTTCATTGAATACGGCAGGAATCCCAGAGGCTTTCACTCCCGGATGACGGGATTTCAGGAAATTATTTCCATGAGATTAGAACTGCAATAGATATACAGCCCGCCAGTTATCGGTATAAATCGAGCAGGAGGCAGTGCTTCCTCTCCCAGCACCGTACATCAGACTGTCTAACAAAACCATTCTTTTGGGGTTAAATCGACAGTCTGACAAACCGGTTTCTGTCCGTCAGACCAGAGGTTTGCCCGTGGGTTAGCATGTTTCCCACATCCGGCTTCCTTCAGATTTGCAGTCCCCTGCAACACCCTTGCCTTCGGCTGCATCCTTCCCGCTCACGGGCAGATTCGGGACTTGCACCCTTAAGAAACGTGCGCCGCCAGGCGCACACGCAAAAAACCGGCCTCCCGGAAGCGCAAGTGCTTCCGGGAGGCCGGTTTTTATTATGCTACTCCTGCGGGCAGGAGGCTTTTTCCTTATTCTCTTCTTCAGAAACCTCAATTCCGAGCTCTTTCAGCTGCTTTTCGTCAACCGGCGACGGAGCCTCTGTCATCAGGCAGGATGCATCCTTTACCTTCGGGAAGGCGATCACGTCGCGGATGCTGTCTGCGCCTACCATGAGCATGACCATACGGTCAAGACCGTAGGCAAGGCCGGCGTGAGGCGGAACTCCGTACTTAAAGGCCTCTAACAGGAAGCCGAACTGCTCGTTTGCCTGTTCCTTTGTGAAGCCCAGCACCTCGAACATCTTGGACTGAATATCACTCTGGTGGATACGGACGGAGCCGCCGCCCATCTCCGTACCGTTTAACACGATGTCATAGGCCTTGGCGCGAACGGCTCCCGGATCGGTGTCGATCAGAGCCAGATCCTCCTCCATGGGCATCGTAAACGGATGATGCATGGCCACAAAGCGGCCCTGCTCTTCCGAGTACTCGAGAAGCGGGAACTCTGTCACCCACAGGAACTTAAAGTCATCCTTCTTTAACAGGTCAAGCTGTCTTGCCAGCTCCAGGCGCAGGTTTCCGAGCACGTCGAACACAACCTTGTCCTTATCTGCGGCAAACAGAAGCAGATCGCCGGGCTTTCCGTCCATAGCCTTCACCAGGGCTGCCAGCTCCTCCTCTGTCATGAATTTTGCAAAGGAAGACTTATAGGAGCCATCCTCAAGGACAGCCAGATAGGCCAGACCCTTGGCGCCAAAGCCCTTGGCAAACTCAACCAGGGCATCAATCTTCTTCCTCGGCATTCCTGCCTGCCCCTCTGCATTGATTCCCCGCACGGAGCCGCCGTTTTCCAGGGCACTCTTAAATACGACAAACTGGCAGTCCTTCACCGTTTCCGACACATTTTTAAGCTCCATTCCAAATCGGAGATCCGGCTTGTCAGAGCCGAAACGGTCCATGGCCTCACGCCAGGTCATTCTCTGGATCGGAAGCTGTAAGTCAAAGCCGCAGATTTCCTTGAACAGCTTCTTGAGCAGTCTCTCATTGACATCCAGCACATCGTCCACATCCACAAAGGACAGCTCCATGTCGATCTGTGTGAACTCCGGCTGTCTGTCGGCGCGCAGATCCTCATCCCGGTAGCACCTTGCGATCTGGAAGTAACGGTCATAGCCGGAGCACATCAGAAGCTGCTTGAACAGCTGGGGTGACTGGGGCAGTGCATAGAAGCTGCCGGGATGCACACGGCTTGGAACCAGGTAGTCCCGGGCTCCTTCAGGCGTACTCTTGATGAGGGTAGGAGTTTCAATCTCCAGAAAGCCCTCCTCTGCCAGAAATGCTCTTGTCATCGTTGTGACGCGGCTTCTTGTCATCAGATTCTTCTGAAGATCCGGCCTTCTCAAATCCAGATAGCGGTATTTTAATCTCAGCTCCTCCTTGGTCTTGGAATTCTCCTCAATGGGGAATGGCGGTGTCTCAGACTCGGAAAGGATCCGCAGGGCATTTGCACGAATCTCGATGGCTCCTGTCTTTAAATTCTCATTGACAGCGCCGGAACGGGCCTCCACCTTTCCAGTAACTGCGATTACAAACTCACTTCTGAGCTTTTCTGCCTTGGCAAAGCTCTCAGAGCCGCAGTCTGCCTCCTCGAAAATAATCTGAAGCAGCCCGGAGCGGTCTCTTAAGTCTACGAAGATAATTCCGCCCTTGTTTCTGCTTTTCTGAACCCATCCCATTACGGTGACGTTCTCACCGATATTTTCTGTGGACAGCTCTGTACATCTGTGGGAACGCTTCAGTCCCAGCATTGATTCTGCCATGATATGTTTCCTCCTGAACTTTGTGTATCTATATTCATCTGCAGAAGCCTTTCCGGCACATCCCTCCGGCACAGGCCTTCCGCATACCTGAACTTCTGCTTAACCTGAATGCTGTTTTTACTTTTTAAAGTTTCCTTTCACTGGATACCTGGTCTATCTCTTACTTTAATGCTTCCCTGTAAAACTCCTTAAACTCTGTGTATCCGTCCTTCTGGAGCTGCTCCTTCTGGAACTTCTTGTTTTTGTTCATCTGGGCCACCAGCACCTGAACGCCTGCCTTTCTCTCCTCGGACGCCTCCTTCAGCACCTGGGAAAGCTTCTCGCTTCCGATGTTTTTCTCAAAGAGGTATGCCTTCTTTCCTGACGCAGCCGGAACCTTAAAGCCATTGTCGAGAAGAATAGTGACAATTCTCTCAAAGCCGATGGAGAATCCGCAGGCCGGAGTGTCCATGCCTGTAAACTTTCCGATCATCTTGTCATAGCGGCCGCCGCCGGCTACAGAGCCTCCGAAGCCCTCCATGGCCACCTCGAAGATGGTTCCTGTATAGTATCCCATTCCCCTTACCAGTGTCGGATCGAATTCAATACCGAACTCTGCCTCGGCTGTGGATGAGACGGTCTCCATAATAGTTGCGAGCCCCTCAGCGGTTCCCTCCTTCAGTACCCCCTTCAGGGTTTCTCCGAGGGCGCGCACGCCTGCCGCATCATTTTTTACAGATGCCAGAAGCTCTCTGTACCGGTCTACGCTCTCCTTTGCATAGCCCATCTCCATCAGCTCAGCTACAACCCCGTCCAGGCCGATCTTATCCATCTTGTCCAGGGTGATAAACACCTTGTCGCAGTCATCCTCCGGAAAGCCACAGTAGGATGCCATGGCCTTTAAAAGCTCTCTGTCATTGATCCGCACGGTAAAAGAATTATCCGGACAGATACGGGACAGGGCGGTGGTTGTGGCTGTGATAAGCTCAATCTCCGCCAGGGAGGTCGGATCTCCTAAGATATCAATGTCGCACTGCACAAACTGTCTGAAACGTCCCTTCTGAGGGCGGTCAGCGCGCCAGACGCTTCCCACCTGAAGAGCTTTGAAGGGACTCGGCAGGTTTGCGGAGTTATTCGCATAGTAGCGGGACAAAGGAAGAGTCAGATCATAGCGCAGGCCTCCGTCCACAACGTCGCTCTCCTCCCTGGCAGTCTCCAGGTTGAGCTTCTCGCCCCTCTTTAAAATTTTGAAAATAAGCTTCTCATTGTCCCCGCCCTGTTTGCTGGTCAGGTTTTCAATGTGCTCCACGCACGGAGTTTCTATAGCGGAAAAGCCGAAGCTTCTATAGGTTTCCTTGATCTTTGCAAGCACATAGTCGCGGATTTCCATTTCCGCCGGTAAAATATCCTTCATCCCGGTTACTGGTTTTTTC
The DNA here is from genome assembly GCA_019423835.1 of Clostridiales bacterium. Classification (GTDB taxonomy): domain Bacteria; phylum Bacillota; class Clostridia; order Lachnospirales; family Lachnospiraceae; genus Otoolea. The sequence continues at coordinate 5,165 of JAHZAR010000006.1, forward strand.
TTTAAAGCCATGGTATTCTCTCCTGTTTTTCTATTCTGCCCGCCCCAGTGGGAGCGGTCTTTTCTGCGCCGCGAAAAAACAGTCCGCCACAGGGGCTCTTCTCTCTCGGCAGAAGGCCTGATTAACAGCCGTCTATGTTACATAGTAGCAGACATTTCAGGGATTGCAAGTATTTTTGTCAAATCCCTCATCCCTCCAGCTGGCGGATCAGCTTTTCCTTTCTCTCAAGCATCTCATCCACCCGCTCGATATACTGCTCTACTTCCTTCACATTTTCTGCCCTCTCAAGGCGGTTTTCTCTTGGAAATACCACCTTCGTGGTGGTTCCGGCACCGCAGGCCATTATGGTCTGTTTCTCCTCCATAATCAGAATATTGTAGATACAGGCCTTGCCGGGAACGCTGTAGCCCACATTCTCAAAATTCCCCGCCATGTTCTTCTGGCGGTAAAGATAGTAAGGCTCCATTCCCATCTCCCCTGCATAGCGGGCCGTCATGTCGATCATCTCCTGGGTCCCCGTTATTTTTAGATTCCCGTATCGCTCTCTGAACATGTTGAGCCGCGCTGCCCTCTTGATGGCCAGAGAGTGGACGGTCAGGCTGTCCGGACGAAGCTCTTTGATCTGTTCCATGGTATTCCGCACATCCTCCTCATCCTCCTCAGGAAGTCCCACGATCAGATCCATGTTGATATTGTCGAAGCCCATCTTTCTGGCAAGACGGAAGGTTTCCTTCACCTGCTCTACGGTATGGCGGCGCCCAATCAGATCAAGGGTTTCCTGCTTCATGGTCTGGGGATTAATGGAGATGCGGGTGATCCCGTGGTTTCTCAGAACCTGAAGCTTCTCCTCTGTGATGCTGTCCGGCCTTCCTGCCTCCACCGTAAACTCCTTCACCTGATCCATAGGGAAGGTTCTCTCCACCTTATCTAAAATGGCATCCAGATCCTCCGGGCTCAGGGAGGTAGGCGTCCCTCCTCCGAAATAGACGGTGTCCAGGGGACGTCCCTTCATCTTCTCCGCCACATAGTCCATCTCCCGGAACAGGGCGTTCAGATAGAGTCCTGTCCTGCCCTGCCACTTTCCTATAGGGAATGAGGTGAAGGAACAGTAAAGGCAGGTGGTGGGACAAAACGGGATGCCGATATAGAGGCTGTACCCGTTTTCATAGTCCACAGCGGAGAGAAGCTCCTTCTCCCGTCTGGCCACATCCAGGCTCAGCTCGATCTTTTCCCTGCTGGTCAGATAGGTTTCCCGCATGTAGTCCCGGATCTCTTCCTCTGCCATCCCCTCGTAAAGTCTTGTGAGGGCAATCTTGGTAGGGCGAATGCCTGTCAGGGTTCCCCAGGGAAGAGTTCTTCCCGTAAGCCCGCTCATCAGCCGGTAGAGCTCCCTCTTGATCCGGTTTTTTGTCTCCAGCCGATCCCCGGCAGCTATCTGCACACAGCCTTTTCCGGCAGTTCTCCAGGAAAGAGCCGCGGCTTCCTGTGTCATGCCGCCCTCCCCTTTTGCATCAGGCCCGGCCGCTGGAACCAGGGCCTGGCCTTTTGCGTCCGTCCGGGTTTCCACCCGGAGAAAAAACTCATCTCCCACCCTCTCCGCGCGGACAATCAGCTCTGCCGCTGAAACGGCCTCCTCTTCCCCGTGGGTAAACTTATTTCCCGGACAGAAGGCCATCAGAAGCTCTCTTATATCCTGTTCAAATGAATTATCGCTAAGCAGTATTCCAATCATTTTTTCTACCATCCAATATTTCTCTGCCTGTCTGCCGCATCCGTCCAAAGGCTGGCTTTTCTATTCCAGCAGCTTTCCCCTGTAAGGCGCCAGCGGATTATGTTTCTTCTCATCCCCGATGGTGGTATAGCCCAAATGTCCCGGATATACGTTCACATCATCGGGAAGCTCAAACAGCTTATCGAGCACGGAGTGGAGCAGCTGCACGGAGTTTCCCGTAGGCAGATCCACCCGCCCGTAGGAACCCTCAAACAGAGTATCGCCTGCAAACAGAGCCTTCTCACTCTCCACATAGTAGCAGCAGGAGCCTGTGGTATGGCCCGGTGTGCCAATCACCTGAAACTCATATCCGATCAGGGAAAATTTCTCCCCGTCTCTCAGCCAGACATCCGCCTCTGTGCGGATAATGGTTCCCAGAAGGCTCTTTGACAGATTCAGATTCTCGTCTGCCAGCAGTTCCCTCTCCTGATCCAGAGCATACACCTTCGCCCCGGTGGCCTTTTTCACCGCCTCCAGACCTCCGATGTGATCGGAATGGCCATGCGTCAGAAGGATTGCCTTTGTCTGAAGTGAATCCCGCTTTAAGGCCTCCGCAATGAGCTCTCCCTGATCCCCCGGATCAATGACAACAGCCTCCCTTGTCTCCTCGTTTGATACGATATAGCAGTTTGTCTGCACATAACCGACTGTCAGCTTCTTAATCTGCATCTGTCTGTTCTCTCCTTTTCGCTCTCTCCATTTTTTCTGCCGCCCCTCAGTCCCCACAGCACCTTTGGATCCTGCTCCCGGCCAGAAGGCACCGGCATCTCTATCTCCAAACACAAAGAGAAAACTGCTTATCCGGCAGTTCTCTCAATGTCTATTACGCCTTCAATCTGTCTCAGCTTGTCGGCCAGTTTATTCAGTTCCTCAATTCCGTGAATGTCAAAGGTCATCATGATCGTGGCTTTTCCCTGCTTGCTGGTTCTCACATTCATGGATTTGATATCAATCTGCCGTTCCGTAAACACCTTGGACAGATCCACAAACATTCCAATCCTGTTGTTTGCAAAAATCTTAATCTCCGTGGTGTACCGCTCTTTTCCCGTCTCATTTCCAACCGGCTGCTGCCACTCTGCCTCGATCAGCCTTGCCTTCTCGTCCTCCGGCAGGTTAATCACATTGATGCAGTCTGTCCTGTGAATGGAAATGCCCCGGCCCCTCGTCACAAAACCCACAATCTCGTCGCCCGGCACCGGACTGCAGCACTTGGAAAACCGCACAGCCAGATCGTCGATCCCCCTGACCACAATACCGCTCTTGGACTTGCCCGGAGCGATAACAGGAACCTTGTTTCCGTCCCCGATGGAATCCAGGATGGTGGCGTCTGTCTTCTCCTTTTCCAGCTTTTTCGTCCTGGCCTCGAGCATCTTGTTGATTACCTGGCCTTCCTTGAGGCCGCCGTGGCCGATGGAGGCGAGGACGGAATCCCAGTCCTTGAAGGCATACCGCTTCATGACCTTTTCCATAAACTCAGGCTTGTTGAGCTCAGAATAATTGATCCCCTTGTTCCGGCAGTACTTGTCGATCAGGTCGCGGCCGCGGATAATATTGTCCTCTTTGAGCTCTGCCTTGAACCACTGGTTAATTTTATTCTTCGCCTGAGTGCTCTTGACAATCTTGAGCCAGTCTCGGCTGGGCCCCTTGCTGTTCTGGGAGGTCAGAATCTCAATCCTGTCGCCGTTCTTGATCTCGTAGTCAATATTGACTAACATTCCGTTGACCTTGGCGCCCACCATCTTGTTTCCCACCGCGCTGTGAATGGAGTAGGCAAAGTCAATGGGCGTGGAGCCGCTGGGAAGATTTTTCACATCGCCGGACGGGGTGAAGCAGAACACGCTGTCAGAAAACAGATCCAGATCGCTCTTCAGCGAATCCAGAAATTCCTTGTTGTCCGACATGTCCTTCTGCCACTCCAGAATCTGGCGCAGCCACGACAGCTTCTCCTCGGCGCTGTCCATGGCCGCTTTCGTACTTCCGCTCTCCTTATATTTCCAGTGGGCTGCAATACCGTATTCAGCCACCCGGTGCATCTCATAGGTGCGTATCTGAATTTCAAAGGGCTGTCCGCTGCTTCCGATCAGAGTCGTATGTAAGGACTGGTAATTGTTGATCTTCGGCATGGCGATATAGTCCTTAAATCGGCCCGGTATCGGCTTATACAGCTCGTGGATGACCCCCAGGGCCGCATAGCAGTCCTTCACTGTATCCACAATAATCCGCACGGCAAAGAGATCATAGATCTGATCCAGGGTTTTATTCTGCTTCACCATCTTTTTGTAGATGCTGAAGAAATGCTTCACGCGCCCGTCTACCTTGCATTCGATTCCGGCATCGTCCATATGGCTCTTCACCTCATCGACAATCCCTTTCACAAATGCCTCCCTGGCGTCTTTCCTGAGGGAGATCTTTTCTGCCAGCTCATAGTAGACCTCCGGCTCCAGGTACTTGAGGGCCAGATCGTCAAGCTCTGTCTTGATCCTGGAAATTCCCAGCCTGTCAGCGATAGGAGCGTAAATATCCATGGTTTCCCTGGCCTTTTCCCTCTGCTTTTCCGGCTTCATATACTGAAGCGTCCGCATGTTGTGAAGGGGGTCAGCGGGCTTTACCAGCATCACACGGGTGTCCTTGGCCATGGCCAGGAACATCTTTCTCAGATTCTCCGCCTGCATCTCCACCTTGTCCTTGTCCCAGGAAATATTGGTCAGCTTCGTGACCCCGTCCACCAGAAGGGCCACCTCGGCGCCGAACTCCCTGGCCACGCCGTCGGTGGTCATGACCGTATCCTCCACCACATCGTGAAGAATTCCGGCTACGATTGTCTCCTTGTCAAGCTCCAGGTCAGCCAGGATGATGGCCACACAAAGGGGATGGATGATGTATGGTTCGCCTGATTTTCTTTTCTGATCCCTGTGGGCCTCGAAAGCCATTCTGTATGCCTTCTCCACCATTGAGATATCATCGGACGGATGATATCTCCGGATGCTTGCAATCAGATCCTGGTACAGCTCCTCTGGACTTGTAAAGTCTGCCGGCTGCTCCAGCTCCTTATCCAGTTTTTTCATCTGATCCATCTTTTCCATACTCTGCCTCCCAGCTTCAGGCGTCTGCCCCGTTTTCCCTCTGTCGTCTGTATCCGTTAGAGAATTATCACTATTATAAATTTTTTTGTCGGAAAATGCAATTAGTTTCTGCTCTCCCGGGTTTCAACCTAAGTTTAAAGGGGACGCAGCCCTTCTGGCTGCTGTCTCAGACAGAAGGAGCTGTTTTTCAGATCTTGCCCCATCCCGGAGCATTTATTCACTCGGAACGGAAATACTCTGAACGGATTCCCATTTTATCCCCGCATCCGGCCTTTTATAGCCGGTGCTCCTGTCCACCGGACTTACATACTCCCCCTCCCCCAGAAATGCACTGAGGTTTCTGCAGCTTATCTCCACAATCCGGTCCAGTGTGTATTCCAGATGGAATCCGCCTGACACATGGGGCGTAATCAGCACATTTTCGCAGTCCCACAGCGGGCTCTCAGGCGGCAGCGGCTCAGGCTCGGTCACATCCACACCCGCCCCGCAGAGATGTCCCTCCTTCAGCGCCTCAGCCAGAGCGTCCGTATCCACAGCCGTTCCCCTCCCCACATTGAGAAAAATGGCTCCTCTCTTGATACAGTGAAGCATTGTGCTGTCGAACAGCCCTCTGGTAGCCTCCGTGCCCGGAAGGCATGACGCCACAATGTCGGCCTTTTCAAGCTCCTGCCTTAACGAGTCCATGGTGTAGAGCTCATCTACACAGTCCGGCTTTTCGTGTACCGTTCTGCGGATTCCCACAATGTGGCTTCCAAACGCTTTCATCCTCACGGCAAACTCCATCCCAATATCCCCAAGACCCACAATCAGAACCCGGCTCCCGTAGATGGACCGTACCCTTCCCTCATCCTTCCACAAATGATGTCTCTGATTTTCCAGATATTGGGGGAATTTTTTCAGAAGGCTCAGCACCATTCCTACCATGTGCTCTGAAATGGCAAGCCCGTATGCTCCCGTAGCATTCGTCAGAACCGTGCCTTCCGGCAGCACCCCTTCTTTCGTATACCCGTCTGTTCCGGCAGTGTTCAGCTGTACCCAGCCCAGATGCGGGTTTTCCCTCAGAAGCTCAGGCGGAAGATTGCCGATCACACCATCCACTGTCCCTATCAGCTCCCTGATTTTCTCCATGTCCCTCTCATAGAGAAGCTCCGCCCCTGCAGCAGCCTCTGCAAGTCTGATTTTATGCCTCTCCTCCGCCGGCAGCGTCACTAAAATTCTTCTCTTCCTTCTCTCCTGCTCTCCCATGATTCCACTGCTCCCTCCTTCTATATCCTGCTTTATCCCGTTTGTTTCTGTCTGTCACAGGCCTCAGGCCTGCCCCTCCGTTTTCTGACTTTTTCCTGCCTGACCGGAAAATGCCGGAATGCCGCATTCCTTTGGCATTCCGGCATTTTGTGCCTAGTTTCCCTCATACACAATCAGGGATTCCACCTGATATTTTTCCAGCTTCTTTCTCCCCTCAAGTCCTGCCAGCTCCATGACAAAGCAGATCTTCACAACCTCTCCTCCAAGACTCTCGATGAGCTTGCAGATCGCCTCCATGGTTCCGCCTGTGGCAATCAGATCGTCGATGATGACAACCTTCTGGCCCGGCCTGATGGAATCCTCGTGCATCTCAATCTCCGCGCTGCCGTATTCCAGGTCATATGCCATGGAAACCGTCTTGCATGGCAGCTTTCCCTTCTTTCTCACCGGCACAAAGCCCTTGTGGGCAGCATAGGCCACCGGCACCCCAAAGATAAATCCCCTGGACTCCGGTCCCACTACCACGTCGTAGTCCACACCCTCCAGTGTCTTTAAAAGACCGTCCACAGCCAGATGAAGGCCGTCGGGATCCTGGAGAATCGTCGTAATATCCCTGAAAATAATCCCCGGCTCCGGGAAATCCGGAATGCTTCTGACATACTCTTCAAGTTTTTTCATAATCTGTTTCCTCCCTGTATCTCTTATTTTATATTACATCAACCGTTTTATCATTCCTCCTGGCAGAGCAGGAGCCTGCATCTATGCCTGCTGCTTCGCTTTCTCCCTGCTGTCTTCCTGCACGCCAAGCCTTTGCCTGTACACGGCAATGGCCCTCCTCATGGCGTCCGGCCCCGGTGCTCCGGCCGTCACTCTTCTTTTTACGCAGGTCTCCATGCTGATGGCACTGTAGACATCCTCCTCAAACACAGGACTTATCTCCCTGTACACCTCCAGAGGCAGTTCATCCAGGGAACATCCTCTTTCCATGCATAAAAGCACCAGACGTCCGATTATCCCATGGGCATCCCGGAAGGGAACTCCCCTGTTTACCAGATAGTCCGCCGCGTCTGTGGCATTGGTAAAGCCATTCTTTGCGCTCCGTTCCATCACATCTTTTCTGAATGACAGGGTGGAAATCATGCCCGTAAACAGAGCCAGACTTCCCTTCACCGTATCAATGGCGTCGAAGGTCAGCTGCTTATCCTCCTGCATGTCCTTATTGTACGCAAGGGGAAGCCCCTTCATCGTTGTGAGAAGGCTCACCAGGGCACCGTACACACGCCCTGTTTTCCCGCGGATCAGCTCCGCGATATCAGGATTCTTCTTTTGGGGCATAATGCTGCTTCCCGTGCTGTAGGAGTCGTCCAGCTCCACAAACCGGTACTCGTTTGTATTCCAGATAATGATTTCCTCGCAGAACCGGCTCAGATGCATGGAAATGAGGGACAGTGCACTTAACAGCTCAATAAGGTAGTCCCGGTCGGACACGGAATCCATGCTGTTCAGAGTTGCCCCATAAAAGCCCAGCAAAGAGGCCGTGTATTCCCGATCCAGAGGATAGGTCGTCCCTGCCAGTGCTCCTGCCCCGAGGGGACAGTAGTTCATCCTCTCCCGGACATCGTGAAGCCTGGACAGATCCCGGAAAAACATCTCCACATAGGCCCCCAGATGGTGGGCCAGAGTGATCGGCTGCGCCTTCTGGAGATGAGTAAAGCCCGGCATATAAGTGTCCAGATGGTTCTCCATCATATCTACAAGCACTTTTATCAGCCCTCTTACAAGGCCCTCCAGCTCGTCAATCTCATCCCTGGTGTAGAGCTTCATATCGAGAGCCACCTGATCATTCCTGCTGCGCCCCGTATGGAGCCGCTTTCCTGCCTCTCCAATCCGCTCCGTCAGCTGACTCTCCACAAAGGAGTGGATATCCTCGTACTCCGGCGTGACAGCAAGGGTTCCCGTCTCCAGATCTCTCAAAATTCCCTGCAGCCCCTCTGTGATCGCTGCCCTGTCCTCTTCTGAGATAATTTCCTGACGGGCTAACATGGTCACATGGGCGATGCTTCCCTCAATGTCCTGACGGTACAATTTCTGATCAAAGGAAATGGATGCATTAAAGCTGTGCACCAGCTGGTTTTCTTCCTTCGTAAAACGGCCTCCCCATAATTTCATGGCAATTCTCTCCTTTATCCCTCGTCCTGCGCCTCTGCGCCATCCTTCCAATGTTTCTCTGTGTCTGCCTGGCCCTCTCTCTGCAAAGCGGCCGGCCGGTTTCCCTTTTCCTGCTGTTTCCCATACCTCTGACTCCTGGCGCGTCCGCTTCTCTTTCTGTCATGCATCTTCTTTCTCCCACGCTGCCTTCTGATACGGGAAACAGCGAAAGCGGCAGCCAGAACAGCCAGGGAGCAAAGGGAAACTGCAGCTCCCGTTTTAAGTCCCTGAGGCATATAGTGCATCTCAATCACATGGCTTCCCGGAGACAGCTCAATTCCCATAAACGCATTAAACAGCTTTCTGGCGCTTTTTTTCTCACCGTCCACGGTTATACTCCACCCCTCATCATAGGGAATGGACATAAACAGGGTTCCTCCCGTCTCCGTTTCCACGCTTCCCTTCAGATGGCTGTCCTCCCAGACGGTAAGCTCAAAGGGGCTCTGGGCCAGCTTTCTGTAGACATGCTCCAGACCGGCCTCATTGTAACGGTACAGGCGGATTCCCAGATCCTCGCTTCCCTCCTCATTCTGGAAGGTCAGCGTCTGTCCCCCGTCCACCATGCCCACTTCTATCAGATAGCCTCTGTTTAAATTGTCAAAGGTCTGCTCCTTTTCGCCTTTTTTCAGAGATACCTTTTTCACCTGCCTGTTGGAGACGTAAGCATAGTACTCTCCCGGCTCCTCCGGCGTGTAGATCAGACTGGGTCCGCTGCCAAGCCCATGGACCTCCTGAAGCACGTCCGGAGCGTCGAACAGGCCGCACAGAGAATTCTGAACGTCAGCAGGATTCACCATATCAAGCTGCCACTCATGCTCCATAATATCCGGAATCAGAAAGCCAAGCGGAAGCGTATACCGGTTGGCATACAGATACACGCCTCTGTAATCCTGGATATACTCTACCCGTGGATTTCTCTGTTCCTCCGGATAAAACGCATATTTCACTGACAGAAGACAGTCCACCAGGGGCGTACTTCCGGTGATGCTGTAGGCATTGGTGGAGGCCTCACAGCCCATGTGCCTCATAAAATCCGTCACTTCCGCACTGGCCACGGAGGAAAACAGGGATGCGGAGGGAAAATGCATCCACGCACCGTCATTTTTTGTCCTCTGATCGGTCTTTTCAATCCTGTAAAATCCCTCCTGCCCCTTAAGGCTGTCAGCCAGAGTCTCAACTGCCTCATTGTCCTCCGTGTAGGCAGTTCTGCTGGTAGTAGTGACGCTGGTGCAGGTCGTGTTGACTGCCGCCTCCACGCTGACTGTAAGGAGGGCCAGAAGCACAGTCAGAGCCTGCCTGCCCCCCTGCCTTTCACCATATCTCTCCCAGTGGCTCCTGCTGAGGAAAATCAGCCCGGTATAGATCGCCAGGAAAAAGAGTGCTCCGTAAAACACAGCGAAGTGGTAGGCCTCGTCCCCCTCCATAAATTTCTGGGCCAGGAGCACAAAGGACACAGCCCCCCAGAAGGCTGCAGACACACTTCTGGCAGAAATTCCTTCCAGATTCGTGTAGGCCCTGCAGCAGACTGTCAGCATCAGTGCAATGTAGATGAAAGACTGTCTTGCCGGAAGACTGTTGGGGTAGTGGAAGCCATGCCAGATAAAATTCAGCACATTGATGGAGAAGCTGGCAAGGAAAAACAGCAGAAGTGTGCAGTAAACTGCCTTTTCCCTGAGCGCTATTCTTCTGCAGGCCAGAAACAGAAGGAAAAACAGCAGCACTGCAACACCGCAGTAGATATTCGGCCAGTGGTCAAGGCCGATTTCCACCTGAACATTCCCGATGTGACGGGCCAGCATGTCCAGGATGGAAAAATAGCTCTCCGCTGCTGTGGGAAAGCTCATCTCTCCTGAGGCAGTACTCTGCAGAGCACAGATTTCAGGCAGCAGCACAAAGGCTGCAAGCCCTCCCGCCAGCAGAGAACAGCCGGCAAACAGTCCGACGGTCTTTCCCCATCCGTCCCGGAAGCTGTCCCAGTCGAGTACTGCCAGGGCAATAAAATCGATCACCATGAAAATGCATATCATGATGGAGATATAGTAGTTGGACAGGATGGAAAGGCCCAGAGCCACACAGTAGAGAAGTCCCTTTTTTTCGTGGACCAGCTTCTCAAGCCCCAGCAGGATCACCGGAAACAGCGCAATGCAGTCCAGCCACATGATATTCCAGCTGTAGGCCGCCATATAGCCGGAGAGGGCATAAAAAATCCCGAAAAAACACGTTCCGAAGTCAGAGGTTCTGCAGTGCCTTCTCAGATACCAGGTAAAGGCAAGACCTGAAAGGCCGATCTTCAGCACAATAAAGCCCGTCATAAATTCGATGATGAACTCCCTGGGGCAGAAAAAGATCAGCCAGTTCAGCGGGCTTGCCAGATAGTAGGCATAAAGCGCCGCAAAATTAACTCCCAGTCCGATATCCCAGCTGTAGAGAAGGCTTCCCCCCTGTGACAGCTTGTGCTTAAACTCTGAAAAGAACGGAGCATACTGGTGGTACATATCCGTCCTCAGAAAGCTCTGATCGCCAAAAGGGAAGATACCCCGCTGAGCAAAAATAATGATCATAATGACCACAGGAATGAAAAAAGCAGCTGCATAGCAGTCCCTGGGCCTTAAAAGCCCACGGTGCTCCTCTCCCTGCTTCCTGCTTCTTTCCTGATACCATTCTCCGGCACCTGCGGCTGATTTTCGCTCCTCCCTCCGGCGCCCTGCCGGCCGCGTTCTCTCCCCTTCTCTGTCCGGCCCGTCAAGGCCGGCCGGGTGTGTCTTAGGCGGCAGGGCAGCCTGCTTGCCCTCCTCTTTCTGTTCCGGTTCTCTGACTGCCCCGGCTGCCACCTGATTTAAAACTCTGTCAAACTCCCTGGAAATTCCGGCTGTCTCCTCTTCTCTCATAGAACCTCCAAATTTGCCTATCTCACTTCCGGCTTCTCTCTGAAAATGAACAGCTTGCTGAGCACATAATTCAAAACAAGAGATACCGCAGATACTGCGATCTTTCCAACCACATTCGGCCATTCCAGGCCGTTTACCATGATCTCCATTCCGGCAATGGTGATGACTCCCGTAAAGAGCCTGCATGCCACAAAGGATACCAGTTCGCCGAACAGCTTTGCCGGGTGTAAGGTTTTGCTCTGAAACACATAAATCTTGTTAGTGACAAATGCGAACAGGACGGCTGCCACGAACGACATGGTCTGGGAAAAAATAACGGAGTATCCCATATAATAAAGGATAAAATATCCCACCCAGTCCACCGCTGTCGTCAGCACGCCGAAAATAAAGTAGGATACCGTTTCCCGATTCACAAACTTTGACCACAAGGCTTCCCACAATTTTCTTATCATATACCTTTTGCTTCCTCTGCTCTCTTTTTTCTATTCGTCTTATCTCTGTCTTCTCAGTCTGTATTTCCGGCGCCTGAACGCCGCTTTTTATTGTAATGTTTTTTTCTGCAAAAAGCAAGGACGGGAGCCTGTTTTCTCACATGTTCCCGCCCTTTTATTTTTACGCCTTTCAAACGGATAAGTACACGAGTACCCTCCTGTGCCGGCTCAGGCTATACTGCCTTTCACATCTGCGCTCCGGCAGAGATTCAGCCGGATTTTTGCCTGGACTAATTTTCGCTTAACAGCTTCTCCACGCTCACCAGCTTTACGCACAGTGTGAAGAGCTCTGTTGCTGTGATCAGATCCTGAAGCGGCGGATAGGAGGGAGCAATACGGATATTGCTGTCCTTTGGATCCTTTCCGTATGGATAGGTAGCGCCTGCATCTGTCATAACCACGCCTGCCTTTTTGCACTTGGCCACAATCGCCTTTGCGCAGCCCTCTAAGGAATCAAAGCAGATAAAGTATCCTCCCCTCGGCTTTGTCCAGCTTCCGATCTCCAGACCGCCCAGTTCCCGATCTAAAATCTCCTCAACAGCCTCAAACTTCGGGCGGAGAATGTCTGCATGCTTTTTCATGTGCTCTATCATCCCGTGAATATCCTTAAAGAAGCGCACATGGCGCAGCTGATTGACCTTGTCGTGTCCGATAGTCTGAATTCTTAACTGCTTTTTGATGTCCTCCAGGTTATTCTGGGATGTGGCTAAAGCCGCAATTCCGGAGCCCGGGAAGCTGATCTTGGAAGTAGATGCAAACTTGTAAACCAGATCCGGGTTTCCGGCTCTCTTGCACTCTGCCAGAATCTCCGTCACCTGATCCTGCCTGTCCTCATATAAATGGTGAATTCCATATGCATTGTCCCAGAAAATTCTGAAATCCTTTGCAGCCGGCTTTAATCTCGCCAGGCGGCGCACCGTCTGATCCGAGTAGGAGACTCCGCTGGGATTGGAATACTTGGGAACGCACCAGATTCCCTTGATTGCCTCATCCTTTGCTACCAGATCCTCCACCATGTCCATGTCAGGGCCATCCTCTGTCATCGGCACATTGATCATCTCAATACCAAAATATTCTGTAATGGCAAAGTGTCTGTCATAACCGGGAACGGGACAGAGGAATTTTACCTTATCCAGCTTGCACCACGGAGTATTTCCCATAATTCCATGTGTCATGGCACGGGAAATCGTATCATACATTACATTTAAGCTGGAGTTTCCATAGATAATCAGATTAGATGCCGGCACCTCGATCATATCTCCGATCAGTTCCTTCGCCTCGCTGATTCCATCCAGCACACCGTAATTGCGGCAGTCTGTACCGTCATCACAGGTGAGGTCGGTGGAGCTGTTCAGCACATCCATCATGCCCATGGAAAGGTCTAACTGCTCTGCAGACGGCTTACCGCGGGACATATCAAGCTTTAACCCCTTTGCCTGGAATGCGCGGTACTGTGCATTCAGCTCATGGCTGAGGGCAACTAATTCTTCCTTTGTGAGTTCGCTGTAAGGCTTCATTCCCTCTAAATCCTCCTTGTCATCAGGCTCTCTCGGCCATTTTATTCTAAAATCTCAGTCTTTCTTATCTATCATATCAAAACACAGTTTTGTTGACAAGATATTTTTTATTCGTCCCCTTTACTTTTCCCTTCTCCTTTGCTCCTGTCTTTATGGCTTTTTACGTTGCACAGCTCTCCTATCAATGGTATAATGACCCGAAGCGGACCCTGTACCAGCGCGTACTTATCAGCCTCTGCTGCTGAAGTCCTGGCTCTGCGTTCCGCCGGAGACTCCGTATCCGAAGGATATCGGGCCTCCCCTTATTCCATAGACTAGAGAAAAGAGGCCTGCGCAATGAGTTCAGAGTATCTGCTGGTGGACGGCTACAATATCATATTTGCATGGAAGGATTTAAAAAAAATTGCAGAGCAGAATATCGATTCGGCCCGCACAAAGCTGCAGGATATTCTCTGCAACTACCAGGGCTTTAAAAAGTGCAATGTGATCCTGGTGTTTGACGGCTACAAGGTAAAAGGCAATCCCGGCTCAGTCATCAAATACCACAATATCCACGTGATATTCACAAAAGAAGCGGAAACGGCAGATCAGTACATAGAAAAGGTCACGCAGGAGATCGGACGCCAGTACCATGTGAGAGTTGCCACCTCCGACCGCCTGGAGCAGGTGATCATTCTCGGGAAGGGAGCCGTTCGCATGTCGGCCAGGGATCTGGAGAAGGAAATACGTGAGACGGATGCTGTTATCAGAAAAGAGCATCTCGACAAAATCAAGAGCTATAAGATGCGTCTGTTCGACTATGCCGATCCGGCCCTGCAGGAATATCTGGAACGCCTGCGCCTGAACCGCGGTACGGACGGTGAGGACTGAGTCCCTGTTTTCACGTCCGCTTACAGGGCAGAGCCGGCAGATGAATCTGCTGAACACGGCTGTCATAAAAATAACTTCAGGAGGTGCTCACCTATGTCTTTAGCTGAGCTTTTTATTCTCGCAGTGGGAGTTTCCATGGATGCTTTCGCTGTCGCGGTCTGTAAAGGACTATCCATGAAACAGTTAAACTGGCGCCATGCTGCTGTCATTGGAGTCTATTTCGGCGGATTCCAGGCAGGCATGCCGCTTCTCGGCTATCTCCTCGGCTGGCATTTTAAGGATGCCATTACCTCGATTGACCATTGGATCGCTTTCGTGCTTCTGGCGGCTATCGGTCTCAGCATGATACGGGAATCTTTTTCCGGGGATGAGGAATCCCTGGACGCATCCGTTGATTTCAAGACCATGTGCGTCCTCGCCCTGGCTACCAGTATCGACGCCCTGGCAATCGGTGTTACCCTTTCTTTCCTGAGCGTCGATATCGTTCCGGCCGTCTCCTTTATCGGCGCCACCACCTTCTGCCTTTCCATCGTGGGTGTAAAGGCAGGGAATGTATTCGGAACACACTGCAAATCGCGGGCTGAGCTTGCAGGAGGCGCAATCCTTCTGATCATCGGCTCCAAAATCCTGATTGAGCATCTGTTTTTTTAAACAGGTGCTTTTTGCTTTATGCCCAGATTCCTGCTGAAGCTGCCCGGTACAGCCTTCGGCCAAAGCCGGATATCCGTCCACATACGCGTTTATCTGATCTAATTCTGAAACGGCGCGGGATGCATCCTGAACTCCTTCCAGCCGTTCTGCTTCTGCCTGAGCGGGGCTTTCACCAGGTTTCAGATCGCACGCCTGCCTCATCCGCTGCTCTTCAGGCCTCACCTTTTTTGCCCAGAGCCAGGCACTCCTCCGTCAGGTTCATCGAGTCCTGTTCCAGTTTTGCAGGCAAACCGAAAAACTGCGGCTCTGCCGGACCGGGATATTTTCCCGCTTCAGCAGAGCCGCAGTTTTTGGATCTGTTTATCTCATACCGGAACCGGTATGAATATTCCGTTTTTTCAAAATCTGTCTTTTTTGCTGTTCAACCCCGTTATTCCAGCACAACTCTCTTAAAATTCTTCTTTCCGCGTTTTACCACGAGTCCCTCGCCGGAGAGCTGATCCTTCGTGAATGCAGCCTTAATATCCTTCACCTGAACTCCGTCCACGGAGACGCCTCCCTGCTCCACATTTCTTCTCGCCTCAGAGCGGGACGGAGCCAGCCCCGACTTCTGAAGGATGGAGAGAATGTCAATCGAACCGTCCGCAAAATCCTCCTCCTTGAGCTTCGCTGTAGGCATGTTGGCGGCATTTCCGCTTGTAAATAAGGCTCTGGAAGCTTCCTGGGCCTTAACTGCCTCCTCTTCCCCGTGAACGAGGGCAGTCAGCTCATAGGCCAGAATCTCCTTTGCCTTATTTAACTGGCTTCCCTCCCACTGATCCATCTCGTCAATCTGCTCAAGAGGCAGGAAGGTCAGCATGCGCAGGCATTTTAAGACATCCGCGTCTGCCACATTTCTCCAGTACTGGTAGAATTCAAACGGAGAGGTCTTGTTGGGATCCAGCCATACAGCGCCAGACTGGGTCTTGCCCATCTTCTTTCCCTCAGAGTTTAAAAGCAGGGTGATAGTCATGGCGTGGGCATCCTTACCAAGCTTTCTTCTGATAAGCTCTGTTCCTCCCAACATATTGCTCCACTGGTCATCGCCGCCGAACTGCATATTGCAGCCGTATTTCTGGAACAGCATGTAGAAGTCGTAGCTCTGCATGATCATGTAGTTGAACTCCAGGAAGCTCAGTCCTCTCTCCATCCTCTGCTTGTAGCACTCAGCTGTCAGCATACGGTTTACGGAGAAGTGGGGGCCCACCTCACGGAGAAGCTCCACATAATTGAGCCCTAAAAGCCAGTCTGCATTGTTTACCATCAGGGCTTTTCCGTCAGAGAAGTCGATAAAACGGCTCATCTGCTTTTTGAAGCAGTCGCAGTTGTGCTGGATAATCTCCGGGGTCATCATGGATCTCATGTCTGTTCTTCCGGACGGATCTCCGATATATCCGGTTCCCCCTCCAATCAGGGCAATCGGCTTGTTTCCGGCCATCTGCAGACGCTTCATCAGGCAGAGAGCCATGAAGTGCCCTACGTGAAGGCTGTCGGCGGTGGGATCAAAGCCGATATAGAAGGTGGCCTTTCCCTCGTTCACCATGTTTTTGATTTCTTCCTCATTGGTCACCTGGGCAATCAGCCCGCGGGCAACCAGCTCTTCGTAGATTTTCATACAGAATTCTCCTTTTCTTTTTTTCGTTTCATCTGACTTTTCCCTTCAGGACTCATGCCGCTTCAGGCTGAACTCAGACCGTACTTAAGGCATTCTCTGTTCCGGGACAGAACTTCCTGCTATTTTCAGAAGGCCTCCGGCACCGCCTCCAAAGACCTGCTGCCTTTTGGATTTGCCCCTGCCCTTCTGACTTTTACCGCTTTAAAAGCTCAAACTACAAAAAGCTCCATCCCTCTGAACTTCTTCAAAAGGACGGAGCCTTAAACTTCCGTGGTACCACCTTATTTCGCGGAAACACTCACATGTCCCGCCTCATCGAGTACAGCCGGCACGCAAGATTTCACACCTGCAGTATTCTGCCTCTATACTCCCGCCGCTGTAACGTGCGGCGAACCCGCTGCAGCCTACGCAGGAAATCTTCTGGCACTCTGACAGCCTGAGGCCGAAATCAGAAGCGCTCCCGCTTTCTTCCCTTCGGTGCAGGGCTCCGGGATGTATTCGTCTGCCTCTCCTCCATGCGCCTCTCACCATCCGGCGGCTCTCTGTATGGGGTGCGGGGCGGCTACTTTTTCCCGTCAACGCCTGGTATCTGTTTGTCGCTCCTGCAGAGATGAACACTGCCGCCAGCTTCTGTCAGCGGAATCTGCGCCCTGCAGGTTATGTGCTATTATAAGGGCTTTTCCCAGGAAAGTCAAGGGCGGACCGAAAGAACTTCCCTCCGTGCGCCCCGCTCTATGAAAATCCAATCATCACCGCTATAATTACAGCCAGAGATGAGCACACAAACAGAATGGCCTGGAATTTAATCTGGAACTTTGCCCATTTTCCCCACTCAAGTCTCGCAGCGGCAAGTGCACCGAGAAGACAGCCGGAGGTGGGTACAAGAAAGTTTGTAAATGCGTCGCCCAGCTGGAAGGCAAGGACTGAAACCTGCCTGGAAACGCCCACAATATCTGCCAGAGGAGCCATGATCGGCATAGTCAGGGCAGCCTGTCCTGAGCCGGATACAACGAAGAAGTTGAACACGGACTGGAACACGTACATCAGCCATGCGGAGATAACCGGAGGGAAGTTCTTCATTCCCTCACCAATCGTGTGCAGGATCGTATTCAGAACCGTTCCGTCCGTGGCGCTGGTTCCTCCCAGGACAATGATAATTCCCTGGGCCATTCCCACGCAGAGCGCTGCTCCCAGAAGATCGGCAGCTCCCTTGTCAAATGCTTTTGCGATATCGTTAAGCCTCATGTCGTTTAATCTGAACACAACGCCGATGATACCGGAGACAAATCCCATTACAAAGAACTGGGATGCGATCTCAGGAATGTAATAGCCCTGGGTTACAACACCCCAGATTGTCCAGATCATTGTGACAAGAATGGATAGGAGAACCAGCTTGTGTCCCAGCGTAAAGGGAAGGTCCTGCCCGTCCATCTTAAATTCATCTCTGTAGTAGGCGTCTGATTCATATGCCACAGAAAGCTTCGGGTTTTTCTTGATTTTAGCCGCATAGCGCATGGTAAACACGATGGTAAGGCCTGTAAACAGAATCCACAGGACAATGCGGAACGGTGCGCCGGACATAACCGGAATCCCTGCAATTCCCTGGGCAACCGCAAGACTGAACGGATTCATCCAGGATGAGCCGAAGCCGATCTGGGTTGCCACATAGGAACAGAGAATTCCCACAATTCCGTCATATCCCATAGCCACAAACATGGGCGCCAGGATCATGACAAACGGAATTGCCTCCTCTCCCATTCCAAAGACTGCACCTCCCAGGGAAAACAGCGTAATCAGAACCGGTATCAGGAGAATCTCCCTTCCTCTGGTTACGGCAATCACTCTCATAATTCCGGCATCGACTGCTCCTGTTCTCAGCACGATTCCAAATGCGCCGCCCACGACCAGAATGAAGGCGATAATTCCCACAGCAGTTCCGTTTTTGTCTCCTACTGTCATTCCCTCAAACACGAAGTTCAGAATTCCCTGGCCGCCGAAATTCTCGGTTCCCCAGAGCGGAGCTACCTTTGTCACCTTATTTCCATTCTCGTCAAGCACATACTCAAAGCTGTCCGGATCGAGAACTGTCTTCGTCACTTCCTCCCCATTCTGGGTGTAGGTAATCTCTTTCTCCTGATACGTCCCCAGAGGGATGAACAGGGTCATAATGGCCGCCACGCAGATAACCAGAAAAATGATTATATACGTGTGAGGCATCTGAAATGTTTTCTTCTGTTTCTCCATAATCATACTCTCCTTCTAGTATTCAAAGGTCCCCCTTTTCAGAACCTTTTTTTCGGAAACCATCCGTTCCCCTTTGGCGAGAACCGTGTGAATTTCCAATGTATCCGAATCAGACAGCACCAGATCGGCGTCTGCATTTTCGGCAATTCTGCCCTTGTGGGAAAGCTTCAGAAGGGAGGCGGGATTTAAAGTCACTGTCCGCAGGGCATCCGCAAGGGAGACGCCGTCTGTCAGTACTGCGTCCCGCATCTCTCTGTAAATGGATGAAACCTTTCCCACGCCCAGATGCAGAAATTTTCCCTGGCTGTCAAACACAGGCAGGCTTCCCTGTCCATCGGAGGAGAATGTCACATGATCGGCGGGGACTCCCGCATCCAGCGCCATTTTAAGCCCTGTGCTGGCCTTAACCTCCTCCGGATCCAGAAAGTCGGGGTCTGAGCTGGTGGTCAGATCAATATACCCTCCCATCTGTTTCGCATAGTCAATGCCGTCCTCCATCAGAGAACGGCTTCTGTTGATATGCGTCGGAAGCATGTTGGACGGAGGAATCTGTGTTTCCTCCAGCACATATCGCAAAAAGGAGAGCTGTTCCTTTCCGTCGCCCAGGTGGATATTGACAATTCCAGCCTTGCCGGACAGGATTCCCCCTACTCTGGTATCAGCCACAATTTTGGCAAATTCTTCTCTCGTGGGCTGGGAAGAACGGTGATCGGAGATGGCAATCTCCCCCGTTCCCACCACCTTATCGATGAGAATCAGATCATCCATCACACTTCCCATAAGAGTCCGGACGGGGACCTGATAGGAGCCCGTATAAATATACGTGGTAATTCCCTCCTCCTCAAGCCCTCTCGCCTTGGCAATCAGGTTTGTCATGGTTCTCGTGGTTCCGTCCGTTCCGAGACATCCCACAATGGTGGTGACTCCCCCTTCCAGAGCGTCTGTGAGCATCAGCTCCGGCGTCCTTGTGTGGTAGCCGCCCTCACCGCCGCCTCCTAAAATATGTACATGGGCGTCAATCAGTCCGGGCATCAGAACCTTCCCCGTCCCGTCAATCACTGTGAGCCCATAGGCCTTCTCTTCCGGAAGGTTTTCTGCAATTTTTAAAATTTTTCCGCCGCCAACCAGGACATCCCTGATCCCCATATCATCAGGGCCGTACAGATGGGCATTCTTAATTAAAATCATATCGGTGTTCCTTTCCCCTGTCTCTGTTTTCCGCTTAAAAAATGGTTCCCGCTGCTTCGCTCAGGTCTCCGGCCCCCTCACCGGCTGCCCTGACAGAAGCCCGCACCGCCGCTTTCAGCGCCTTCACCATCTCCGCTCTCGGAAGAAACGGTTCTCCATTTCCCGCCTCCTCCATAGTTTCGTCGTAGGGGACATGAATAAAGCAGCACCGCATGTTTCGCTTCTCCTGTTCCGCCAGATAGAGTCCTGTGTACATCACTGCATTGCACACAAATGTCCCCGCAGAGTAGGACACACAGGCGGGAATCCCTTCCTTCTCTATCTCCTTTGCAATCCGCTTCACAGGCAGAGTGGCAAAATAGGCATTCTGTCCATCCCTCCTCACGGGAGTGTCGAATGGCTGCTCCCCGTCATTGTCCGGAATCCTGGCCTCCATCAGGTTGATTCCGACACGCTCTACGCTTATCTGCCTCTCTCCTCCCGCCAGTCCCACAGAAATCAGACAGTCCGGGCATTCTCTGCGCACAGCCGACTCAAGAGGAGACGCAAACTTTCCAAAGGAAACCGGAAGGCGCAGCTTCACAATCTCTGCCCCCTCTATCCTGTCCGGCAGCGCATTCACCGCCTCCCAGGATGGATTTGATTTATGAAGGCCAAAGGGTTCAAAACCTGTTATCAGAATCTTCATGGCTTCCCTTCCTTTCCCAAACATTTAGATTCCTGTGTATTCTAGCACAGAACAGGCGAAAAGTCATGTCCTTTTTGCGAGTTTATGCATATCTGTTTAATAAATATTCCTGAAGTGGGGACAGTCTCCTGAAGAACCGCACAAAGCCGGGCCAAATGCCGTGATTCTGCCTGACTTTACAGCTCCCTGCTGCAGCTGTGCCTTCTGAATTTTTATTCTGCTTCACCGCCTCAGGCGATAAACTATTTGACAATTCCCCTGTTCTCTCTTATAATGATATAAGTCTTTGCGGGTGTGGCGGAATTGGCAGACGCGCCAGATTTAGGTTCTGGTACGAGAGTGTGCAGGTTCAAGTCCTGTCACCCGCAGAAAAAACTCCTGAAAGCTGACTGAAAATCTGTCAGCTTTCAGGAGTTTTTTGTCTCTCATAGCGTCCCGGGCCTATGAGCTCCGGTGCCTGCTGTTATCCGAACTCTCTCTGCCTTACAATCTCATATGCCAGCACACCGGCCGCCACGGAGGCATTCAGAGAATCAATGTCCCCCTTCATGGGAATGGACGCCACCATATCACATTTTTCTTTTACAAGCCTGCTCACGCCCTCTCCCTCATTTCCAATCACCAGGCCGATGGGGCCCTTCAGGTTCAGGCGGTACATGCTCTCGCCTCCCATGTCGGCGCAGACAAACCACAGTCCCCGTCCTTTAAGCTCCTCGATGGTGGCAGACAGATTCGTCACCTTGGCCACCGGAGTATAGTTAAGCGCACCCGCCGAGGTTTTTGCCACTGTGGCGGTAAGTCCCGCCGCTCTTCTCTTTGGAATAATCACGCCATGAGCGCCGGCCAGGTTTGCCGTTCGGATGATCGCGCCCAGATTGTGCGGATCTTCAATTCCATCCAGCAGGAACAGAAACGGGGGTTCTCCTTTCTCCTCAGCCGCCTGCAGCATATCCTCCACCTGGGCATATCTGTACGCAGCAGCGTAGGCGATCACCCCCTGGTGCTTCCCGGTCTCTGAGAGCTGGTCGAGCCTCTCTTTTGGCACATAATTGATAATCGTGTCCTGCTTTCTGGCCTCCCTGGTGATGCTTTTTACCGGCCCGTCCTGACATCCGTCCAGGACAAAGAGCCTGTCAATGGTTTTTCCTGAGCGGAATGCCTCAAGCACGGCATTGCGCCCCTCAATGGTAAGTTCCTCGTATCTCATTCTCTAACATGTACTCCTGATTTTTTTATCCTTCCGCCTGCGGCTGCAGCAGCTTCGTCCCTCTGCTGTCTGTGCCCGTGCGCTCACTCTGCCTCATCCCGGAGCTTTCCCAGCTTCCCGAGCCCCACTCCTAAAAGCTCTGCCATCCGCCCGAGACGGCCATCCAGGTAAAGATACCCCATCAGTGCCTCGAAGCCTGTGGCCATCCGGTAATCCTTCATGGTGGCATGCTTGGCCATGGTAACAGACTTTGCGTTCCTTCCCCTTCGGTAGACAGACAGCTCCTCCGGCGTCAGTTCCTCCTCGATCAGCTTGAGAAACTCTGCCTGAGCCCCTGCCTTAACCAGGGAAGCCGTTTCTCTGTGCATCTTGTTTACCTGCCGGTTTCCCTCATTTACCACAAGCGTCCGAATCGCAAGCTCATAGACCGCATCGCCCAGATAAGCCAGCACAAGGGGAGAGTAGGAGGCGGCATCCGCCTCCTTAAGTTTCAGCGCCTCCTTCAGGCAGTCTAAACCCGTTTCCATTTAACACCCTCTCTGGTATCCTCCAGCACAATTCCCATGTCGAGCAGTTTTCCGCGGATCTCGTCAGCCAGGGCAAAATTCTTTGCCTTTCTGGCCTGCTGGCGCTCCTCGATCATCGCCTCGATCTCGTCGTCCAGAGCCTCCGTCTTCTTCTCCGTGATAATTCCCAGCACCTCACAGAGCCTCTCAATGCTTCCCTTTAACTGCGCAAGGTATGTTCTGCTGCTCTCCTCAGAGATTGTAGAGTTGCTCAGCTTAACCAGCTCGAAAATGGCTGAAATGGCGTCGGCTGTGTTGAAATCGTCGTCCATGGCTGATTCGAACTTCTTCACAAGCTCCGCTGCAGTCTCCAGATTTCCTCTCTCCTCCTCGCTCATCTCCTTTTCTGCTGCTTTCGCCAGCAGATCCCTGAGCCTCTCAACGCCGGTCAGGATTCTCTCCAGGCCGTTTCTGGACGCCTCCATCAGCTCAGCGCTGAAGTTCAGAGGGCTTCTGTAGTGAGCGCTCAGCATGAAGAAGCGCAGAACCTGTAAGTCGTACTGTTCGGAAATCTCACGCACCGTGCGGAAATTTCCCAGGGACTTTGACATCTTCTTATTGTCAATGTTCAGGAATGCATTGTGCATCCAGTATTTTGCAAAAGGTTTTCCATTGGCCGCCTCGCTCTGGGCAATCTCATTCTCGTGGTGAGGGAATACCAGATCCTCGCCGCCGGCGTGGATGTCAATGGAATCTCCCAGATATTTTTTCGACATAACAGAGCACTCAATATGCCATCCGGGACGTCCCTCACACCAGGGAGATTCCCAGAATGGCTCCCCGTCCTTTTTCGGCTTCCAGAGAACGAAATCGGTCGGATCCTCCTTATCCTCCTCTCCGGTTACCTTGAGTTCTCTGAAACCGGACTGGAGATCCTCCAGATTCTTGTGGGACAGCTTTCCGTACTCCTTGAAGGACTTTGTGCGGAAGTACACCGTTCCGTCCTTTGCCACATAGGCATGTCCCTTATCGATCAGCTCCTGTATCATTTCCTCCATACCGCAGATCTCCTCGGTAGCCTTCGGATGAACGGTGGCGGGCTTGACATTCATCATCTCCATATCTTTTTTGCACTCGGCAATGTAGCGCTCGGAAATAGTTTGGGCGTCCACCCCCTCCTCGATGGCTTTCCTGATGATCTTGTCATCTACGTCGGTAAAGTTGGAAACATAATTTACTTCATAGCCCTTGTATTCAAAATAGCGCCTGACTGTGTCAAACACAATCATCGGCCTTGCATTTCCAATGTGGATAAAGTTGTATACGGTGGGACCGCACACATACATCTTTACCTTTCCCTCCTCTAACGGGACAAACTCCTCCTTCTGTCTGGACAGAGTATTAAAAATTTTCATGGCTTTTCTCCTTACTATTTAATCATGACGTGCCAATGTCTGCAGGGCAGGGACTCTGGCCTTCCTTGTATTCCTTCAGGCTCCCGTCTCTTTTCCCGCAGCCGCTTTTTACTGAACACAGCCCCTGCCGGGGCAGCATCCGCCGCACCCGGGCGACGCCATCATTTCTTTATCATAGCAGTAATTTTCTACTTCCGTCAACAGGGTAATGGCCTGAGCCGAAATTCCCTCTCCGGTTCCCGTAAATCCAAGTCCCTCCTCTGTGGTAGCTTTTACGCTCACCTGCCCGGGGCTGATTCCCAGCGCTTCTGCTATATTCTCTGCCATCCTGGACCTGTATGGAAGCAGCTTGGGCCTCTGGGCAATCACAGTGGCGTCAATGTTTTCTATAATATAGCTGTGCTCAGACAGCAGCCTGCCCACCTGCCTCAGAAGCTCTATGCTGGAGATCCCCCTGTAAGCCGGATCCGTATCCGGAAAATGCTGGCCAATATCTCCGAGAGCCGCTGCACCCAAAAGCGCATCCATCACCGCATGAACCAGCACATCTGCGTCTGAATGGCCCAGAAGGCCCTTCTCATAAGGAATTTTCACTCCTCCCAGAATCAAGTCTCTGCCCTCCGCTAATCTGTGGACATCATAGCCCTGTCCGATCCTCATATTCATTTCCTCCAAGCTCTATCTGTCTTTCTTTTCCTTCTAATCTCCGTGCCGTTCACACGATCATTCTGATTTTCCTCTCAATACACCGGATTTCCAGATCATTCTGATACTGGCAGCTCTCCCCGTCTGTGTGAACTGCCATGGGCTGTTCTGTGTGAATCAGCGCTTCCCTGCACTCATAGGTGCGCACGCCCTTTTTCTTCCGGAAAATGCGCAGGCGTGTCCTCAGAAACAGCAAAAGCAGGCTGAGCTTGCCCGCCTGGCTGACTGCGCACAGCGTCATCTTTCCGTCACCCGGCTCTGTCCTGGGCGCAAAATAAAAGCCGCCGCCCTCCGATGGATGAATCTGAGCAGAGATAAAATAGATATGGTTAAATTCCACTTTTCTCGTCCCATCGAGAAGCAGGTAGCCCCTTGACGGCCTCGCCTTTAACAGCTGCCATACCCCCGCTGTCAGATATCCTCTGTGCGGCAAGGGAAAATGTTCTCTCAAAAAACCTGATTTTTCATATAAAAGGCTGTGGCATACGGCTGCATCCAGACCAATCCCCGCGCTTACCATAAAGCGCCTGTGCCGGAGCGTCTCCTCTCCGTAAGTCACAAGCCCATAATCCAGATATCTGTAGTTTCTCGGATGCAGAATTCTCCTCAGGCTTCTCACCGGACTTTTCGGGAGCCTCAGGCTTTTAGCCAGGTCACTGCCCCGCCCCGCCGGAATATACCCAAAGGTCAGAGCGCCTCCGAAATTAATCCCGTCCAGTACCTCTCCAAATGTCCCGTCGCCTCCGACAACCACGATTGTCAGCTCTTCCTTCCTCCCTCTCGTCAGGTCGTCAGCGATTTCCGATGCCTGGCCGGGACGCTCTGTCAGAAATGCTCTGTACTCAGTCCCTTCACGCTTTAGCTGCTGTTCTATTTTTTTCCATATCTTCAAGCCATGTCCATGCCTGGAATGGGGATTTACGATAAAATAATACATGACAGCCTCCGTTTATATCCTTGGTAGAAAGGCCCGTAAAGCTCTTTCTGATTATTATAGCATACTTCCCGGAAAATACTAAGAAAATTTCTATTAAAAAATCTAAAATAAAGTATTGACAATCCCTGGAAAGTATATTATACTGTCTAAGCAGTCGCGAGTGAGCGGCAAAACGATGGGGTCTTAGCTCAGCTGGGAGAGCATCTGCCTTACAAGCAGAGGGTCATAGAGCATACGGTTCATACCCGTAGTGTCGAGAGTTCGAATCTCCCTTCCGCTACTCTGTATACAGGACTTCCGGTTATTTCGGAAGTCTTTTTTCGGTATCTTTATTTTTTCTTTCCTTTTCCTTCTCACCTCTCATTTCCGGCCCCTCGCTTCCTCCCCTCCTTTCCTCCGATTCCGGCTTCTCTCTGTATCTGAGCCTGTTTCCATACTCCGCAGATGCGAGTGCAGCTCATTTCTCCCTGAATCGTCGTGTTTTTCTTGAATATAAAAATTTTTTTGCCAAAATATGCAATTTTCTGTTGACAGATACACAAAAACATGGTATCTTATTAAAGCATTAAGCAAACACGGCGGAATAGCTCAGTTGGCTAGAGCATACGGTTCATACCCGTAGTGTCGAGAGTTCGAATCTCCCTTCCGCTACTCCTGAAAAGGCTTCTGGTTTTCAGAAGCCTTTTATTTTTTCAATTCCAAATAACTTCTAAAGAATCTTCAGAAATTCCAAATCCCCACTTACATTTTTATTAACCTTTTCAAAATCCCCTTGAAGCACCCGGAGGAATGTGCTATAATCTCCAAAAGTTATTACAAAAGTGTTAATACAGCTGGGAGCCGACATCAGAAAATACTGGCAGCATCTGCCGCGGTTCCCATTTTCTGCGTATATGGAGCGTATAAGATGAATGCATTAAAATTTTTGATCAAAAAATATGGTCATGCCTGGATACTGCTTTATTTCGCCATCTATCTTCCATGGTTTTTCTATCTGGAAAAGCATGTGACGACCCATTATCACGTGATGCACAGCTCGCTGGATGACCTGATACCATTCAATGAATATTTTGTCATCCCCTACTTCTTCTGGTTTGCCTACATTGCGCTGGCAGTGCTGTGGTTCTTCTTCACCAACCGGGAGGATTATTACAGGCTCTGCATCTTCCTCTTTACAGGAATGACTCTGAGCCTTCTGGTCTGCACTCTGTTTCCCAACGGGACAGATTTCAGACCGGCCGTTGACCCTGACAAAAATATTTTTACAGGACTTGTTTCCTATTTATATGCGGCGGATACCTGCACCAATGTATTCCCCAGCATCCATGTTTACAACTCCCTGGCCGTACATATCGGCATTATCAGAAGTGAACAGTTCAAAAACTGCCGCCCTATGCACTGGGCATCGGGAATCATTATGGTTTCCATCTGCATGTCCACTGTTTTCTTAAAACAGCATTCCGTCATTGATGTAGCGGGAGCCATGCTGCTGTGTGCCGCTGTGTATCCTATCATCTATGCTCCGGGAGCATCACGGGCGGACGAAAAGGATCAGGAGAGCGTGCTGATCCGGTAGACGGGCGAACTCCCAGAATCCTTTCATCATCTGTACAGAAAGCCGCCGCTTCCCATGCCGGAAGCGGCGGCTTTCTGTTTTTTTATCCATACGTCCATACACAATGCCGATCAGTTAAATCCATAAAATTTCTGACAGATCTTGTAGCAGGCGATAGAAACCTTTCTGCCTCCCTTTCCCGGAAGGTTGACGCCCTGACCCAGAAATCCCCATCTCAGCCGCAGGAAAAGGGCAAAATTCTGTTTCTTCAGATACTGCCACAGCTCCTTTTTCTTCGCCAGATTTTCCTCCGTTTCCGAGCGGATCGCCAGAATCGATGACACAGTCATCATAATTTCCAGATAGCGAATCATATATCTGCGCAGCTTCCTGTTGGGAATTTTCATTACATCATAGTAGCCCAGCATCAGCTTTGTCACCCGAATCTGCTGATCAATCCGTCCGATCATCACCGCTTCGTTGACTGACTGATCCTCTCTGCCGATATAGTAGCGGTAAAAATTTACATCCAGGTAATACATGGACTTCACATGGGGCAGCGGCTGATACACAAAAATGTTGTCCACATAGAAGGTATGCTTTGGCAGCTCCAGGCCGCACTCCCGGAGGAGCTCTGTGCGGTAAACCACAGAGTGCATCAGAATGTACTGCCCCAGCATAAACATGCGCACACCGCTCCAGTCGATCAGCTCTCCTCTCGGTATAGCCGCTCTGTAGTTCATGACCTTTTTGCGCTTGGCTCCCTGCTTTTCATAGACAAAGTTGGTAAGGAGCATATCCAGTCTCTCATTTTCATGAGCAAAGCGGCGAAGGGTATCCAGCACCTCCCGGTAGGCCTCCCCGTTCACCCAGTCATCGCTGTCCACCACCTTGAAAAAAATGCCTGCGGCGCTGCGAAGCCCGGCATTCACCGCCTCTCCATGCCCGCCGTTCTCCTGATGGATGGCCCGGCAGATGCCGGGATATTCTCTCTCATACCGGTCGGCAATCTCCGCCGTGTTGTCTTTCGCAGAACCGTCATCTACTATCAGGATCTCCACCTCGTCCCCTCCGGGGAGCAGAGACCTGATGCAGCGGTCCATATAGGCGGCAGAATTATAGCACGGTATGGCAATCGTCAGAAGTTTCAAAGGTTTATCCTCCTTCATTATACATTCTCCATTTCACGGGCCACTGAATCCTCACAGTCCCGCATAGCCAGAATCGTGCGCTCAAACAGCAGATCCAGCTCCCAGCCCAGCTGTTCTGCACCCTCCCGAATAATATCCCTGGAACAGCCTGCGGCAAATTTTTTGTCCTTAAATTTCTTTTTCAGGCTGGAAACCTCCATGTCCTTGGCACTTTTGGAAGGTCTCATCTTCGCCGCCGCCCAGATCAGCCCTGTCAGCTCATCGGAAGCGAAAAGGACCTTCTCCATCTCATGCTCCGGTCTGGTATCCACCCGGTGTCCATATCCGTGGGAGACAACGCCGTGGATCAGCTCCTCCGACGCCCCGGCCTCTCTCAGAAGCTCAGGCGCCTTCATGCAGTGTTCCTCCGGATACTCCTCAAAATCAATATCGTGGAGAAGCCCCACAAGTCCCCAGAATTCCTCGTCCGCACCGTATCCAAGCTCTCTGGCGTACCAGCGCATCACTCCCTCAACTGTCAATCCGTGCAGAATATGAAACGGCTCCCTGTTGTGCTTTTTTAATAGTTCCAGTGCCTGCTCCCTGCTTAATCCTGCGTCCATTCTCATTTTCCTCCCTGTCCTCGCTCGTTTTCCGGTCTTCGTTTGGCAGCCCGTTTTTCCGTATGCGGCTGCCCTGCATACAGCTACCTCTAGTTATATCAAAATATTTCCTTAAAATAAAGCTGTTTTGCATATTTTAAACCAAAAGAAAGAAATTTGTAACAGTTTCCCCCTTCTTTCTCCCCGGAGCCAGCTCCTGAACCAGTGTCCTTTCTCTTCCCCTCCACCGGCTTTGATGCCTGGCTCAGAAAGAAAAAAGCCGCCTGATACATTCTCTCAGACAGTAGCGAAAGCTGATTCGCTCTACATTATCCCTGGTGCAGATGGGATAGCTCTTCAAAAGCTCCCCTTCTATATAATAGTCTGCGCTTCCGACGGGAGTTCCGGCCGTTACAGGCGCCTCAAGCTCTGTGGGATACCGGTAACGGACATCTGCCTTCTCCTCCTCCCCCATCAGCACCCGGAGTGTCTGCTCCTCCTCAGGCACTGCCAGGATCAGACCGGTCTTTTCTTCAACCCCGTCTTTTACAGCGGCATCAGGGAAGCTTTTTCCTGACTCGAAAATCTCTCTCCATCCGTACGCCCTGAGCGCATAGGACGAGAGCGTCTTCATATCTGACCACTTATAGGTTTTGTGGGGCGGCCACCCGCAGCCCAGAAGGGAAACCACAAAGGTCCTGTCTCCATCCTGCACGGCTCCCACATAACAGTAGCCTGCTGACCCTGTAAAGCCGGTTTTTCCGGTCAGTGCCTCCGGCATCATGGTCAGAAAGGCATTATGGTTGGCGCAGTAAAAGGAGCGTTTCCCCTCCCTGTCTGTAAAGGAGTGGGATGCCGTTCTCGTCAGCTCAATAAATTCTTCCCGCTTCGGCGACTGAGTGATACAGTAGCTCATAATACGGGCCAGATCCTCCGCTGTGGTTGAATGGGGTGTCTGTTTCGGGCCGCTTGCCCCGTCCAACCCATTGGGAGTGACAAACCAGGTGTCGGTACACCCGATATCCCTGGCCTTCTGGTTCATGAGGCCGGCAAACTCCTCCACCGATCCCCCGATATGCTCTGCCACCGCAACTGCTGTGTCATTGTGTGATTCCAGCATCAGAGAATACAGCAGATCCTTCAGATAATACTGCTCCCCCTCCCGAATATTCAGCTGCACATCAGGCATGGAAGCTGCATAGGAGGAGACTGTCACCAGATCCTCCGGGCTCCCCTCCTCCAGGGCCAGTATGCAGGTCATAATTTTCGTCGTGCTGGCCATGGGCCTCTTCGTTTTTCCGTCCTTCTCATACAAAATACGCCCCGTACCGGCGTCCATCAGGACAGCCGACTGGGCGTACAGCTTAAAATTCTCTTGGGACTTTTTCTGAGCAGGCAGAGTCTCGTCCACCCTCTCTGAAAGCACCGCCTTCCGGGAAGTCCAGACAGGTTCTCCGGCTGTCCCTGCATTTTTTTCTCCTCCTGCCGGAAGCAGCGTTACTGAAACAGCCAGCACAATCCCGCCAAGCATCCCAAAAATCCCCTGTCCTGCCTTCCGGCAGAAGACCTTCCTTCTGGCTTTCTTCCATCTTTTCTCTCCACTGTTTTCCTGTCTCTTCTTTCCTTCTGATACCTTCTTCTGCTCTCCCCTGTTTTTTTTCTCTGGTGTCGTACCGCCCTCCTTCAGGCGCCCCCCTTCCTCTTCTCTGTGCCTCACCTGCACTGCCCCCTGCTTCCATTTTACCAAACTATATGCTGTCTGACGTTTCAATATTCTGACGGGCCGGGAGAGAAAGAACTGTCGGCTGCTTCCAGGATTCCTGCCTGTAAAAGAAAAGCAGTGCCCTTCCTCTCTTATGCTCTGTCAGGCATGCCAGACAGCCTAAAATCTTCCGGGAAAGAGCATGACAGGCAGCTCTGCAAAGAACTGCGGTGCCGCTGCCAGGAGGAGCAGCACCAACACAGAAGACAGAAAATACGGAAGCGTTCCCCGGAAGCCCTCTTCCATGGACAGGCCTCCGATTCCCGACGCTATCAAAAGGCAGGGACCATAGGGCGGCGTCACCAGGCCAAGGGACAGCGTGATAACAACAGTTAGGCCCAGAGCCAGAAGCGGTACTCCCAGAGCGGCAGACGCAGGCTGCAGAATCGGAACCAGAAGGATCATGGCCGGAGAGGCATCCATAAACATCCCCACTGCCAGAAGCAAAATTTCCACTGCCAGAAGAAAGATAAACGGATCTCCCTCCATTCCAGAAAACACTGCCAGCACCTGCCCGTCCAGATTGTAGTATGACACCAGCTTTCCCAGAGAGCCGGCTGTGGAGAAGGCGAACAGAGGAAGCGCCGCCGCTTTCATGGTCTCCACAAAAATCCCCGGAAGCCTGGAAGGCTTTATCTCCCCATAGAAAAAGATTCCTGTTACCAGGCTGTAAAGGCAGGCGAACATAGCCGCCTCCGTCACTGTAAACCATCCGGATACAATTCCGCCGATCAGAATCACAGGAGTCAGGAGGGCCGGCAGCGATTCCATAATCAGACGTTTCACCGTCTCCCGCTCCGCCCTCTCACCGGACGGAAAGTGTTTTTTTCTGTTCAGAAGCCATACAGCAGCCATCATAAAAAGGCCCAGCAGAACTCCAGGCAGCAGTCCGCAGAGAAACAGCTCTGCCGTGTCCACATGCACCAGCGTGGAAAAGACCACCATCGACACGCTGGGCGGAATCACAGAACCGATTGTCGAGGAGGCGGCTGTGACGCCTACTGCCGTTTTTCTGTCATATCCCTGGCGCGCCATAGAGGGAATCATGTTCTTTCCCACGCTGACCGTATCTTCCTGGGAAGAGCCTGTCACTCCGGCGAAGATCATGGAAACCAGAATGTTTACATATGCGAGTCCTCCCCTCCTGTGGCCCAGCAGGGCTGTTCCCACATCGATCAGGCGGTCTGTAGCCTTTCCCTCATTCATCAGGTTGGCGGCCAGAATAAACAGCGGCACTGCCAGCAGCAGCGGATCACAGAGGCTTTCCAGCATCCCCGCAAAAATTTCCATACCGGAAATGTCAGTCAGCAGGACAGCTCCTACAACAGATGCCGCTCCCACAGCGAAGGACACCGGAACGCCTAGAACCAGAAGAATGAGCAGGCCTGCTCCTATTATCACCATGTCTCCCTCTCCTCCTTTTCTGGTTCCTGTGAATTTTCTTTCCCCTCCTCTGTCCCCTCCTCCCACAGATGAAACAGCAGGTACAGGGCGGATGTCATTCCGCACAGCGGCAGGCAGAGCCATAAAAGTCCCCGGCTGAGCCCATACATCTCGCCGCCTGTCAGAAGCCTGCCCGCCAGACGGCATCCATAGCAGACAGCCAGCAGGGAGAATCCCAGCTTAACCAAATTGTCAAACAGGCCAATCAGGCGCTTTGCCTTTCTGTTTTTGATCCCCTTTGCCAGAACACCGAATGAAAAATGGCGTTTTTCATATACCAGAGCTCCGGATTCAAGGAAGAGCCCCCACACAAAGACATACATGGCCGTCTCGTCTGCCCAGACCGGCTCATGCTCCCCGATGTACTTTATCCCAAGCCTGAGTGTGAGAAGCGCCAAAGCTGCCGCCAGACAGACTCCCCCGGCAGCTGCCTGTAAGTCTGCCATCTGCTTCACGCGCTTTCTGATTCGCTGTTTTGCATCCTTTTCCATACCCTGCTTCCTTCTCTGTTTCCTGTCACATCTGTTTCCTTTTATCATCCATTCCTTTTTTCGATTATCCCATGGAAGCTTTGGCTTGTCAATTCCCGTTTGCCCATGGTACAATCATTCCCATGAGACAGACATTTACCTACGAAATCACAAAACAGGATGCCGGAAAAAGTGTAGAACATTATCTGCGCTCCCGCGGCTTTTCCCGCCGTCTCCTTATCCGGCTCAGGAAAACGGAAAACGGGCTGTGCCTGGGGCGGGACGGCGAGTTCCCCGTCTATACCACAAAACTCCTGACCGAGGGGGATCTGCTGACGGTTCGCCTGTCCGATGACACCCCATCCGGGCATATCGTGCCTGTCCGCCAGGAATTTAAAATTGTCTATGAAGACAGGGATCTGATGGTGATCGACAAACCTTCCGGGATGCCGGTTCACCCTTCCCAGGGCAATTTTTACAACACACTGGCCAACGGGATTGCCTGGTATTTCAGCCAGAGGGGGCAACCATTTACCTTCCGGGCTGTCAACCGGCTGGACCGGGATACAACCGGCCTTCTGCTTATCGCCAAGCATGGCCTGTGCGCTGCCCTCCTCTCCGATATGGTGGCCAGAAAGGCGGTCAGGCGGCAGTATATGGCCGTGGCAGCCGGAAAGACAGATGAGGAGGGGACGGTCTGCGCCCCCATCGCCAGAGCAGAGGGTTCGACGATCGAAAGATGCATTGATGAAGCACGGGGAGAATATGCCTGCACACATTACAGAAGGCTGTTTTACTGTGCAGAAAACGACTGCTCTCTCCTCCTGCTGACCCTGGATACGGGGCGCACCCACCAGATACGCGTGCACATGAAGCATATCGGTCATCCTCTGCTGGGTGATTTTCTTTACAACCCCGATTACCGTTTGTTTGCGCGCCAGTCCCTCCACTCCTTCCTCCTGTCCTTTACCCATCCCCTGACAGGAGAAAACCTGCATTTTTCAGCTCCCCCTCCGCCGGATTTCTGCTCCGCCCTGGGCGGTGCGGCTTCCCTCTGGAAAGAGCTGGCAGACCTGCCGGCAAAATTATAAAAGAAGAGCCACGGATCTGCCCATTTTGGCATGTCCGTGACTCTTATATTTTTCTTCTGAAAGGACCTTCTGCTGTATCCGTCCTACGGTCTCTTCATATTTCTTCTGACAAGCTCCGAATATTTTCTTCTGAGTGCATCCTTCTTGTGCTTCAGCTGTCCGCAAAGCTCTCCCCCGATAGACAGGTTCGCGCCAAAAGGATCTACGACAAAGCCCAGCATCTCCGGATTCCAGCCCACAACGGAACAGAGATCATCGAAGGTCAGCACTGCTGTCTCTCCTTTATATTCCTTATTCCAGCGCAGAAGCTGGTCAGGGGAGGTAAAGGCCGGGAAATATTTCTGCCCCTTTGCGTTGGAGAAAGTGGTAAAGCGCATCTTTCTTCCCTGACCGGAGCCGACTCTTCTGGATTCTTCCTCTGTCAGCTCAGCGGTAACGGCCGGAACCAGGAATTTTCCTGTCATAACCACCTCTTCCATCACCGCATTGAGGTTTTCACGGGACGGATCTGCTTCCCACTTTGCAAGAGCCTCAATTAGCTTCTGATTCACAGGCTTTCTCTCCGGCTCCTTCTTCCCTGCAGCCTTCCTGGCCGTGCTCTTCTCAACTGTTTTTTCCGCTGTCTTCTTAGCAGTGGTTTTCTTCTCAGCCGTCTTTTTTGCGGTTGTCTTCTTCTCAGCGGTCTTCTTTTCAGAGGTCTTTTTTGCCGCTGTCTTTTTCTCAGCCGCCTTCTCCGCAGCCTCTGTATTCTCTGCGCCGCCGTTTGTCTTATTTATATCGCTCAAACTGTTTCCTCCTTAACTGGTAAAGCTCTCTCCAAGGCTTCAGATAAGCCATTACGTATCAGTTTAATATGTATTATCCCAAAAGTCAAATATTTTATTGCATTTTTCGGGCTTTTCCCACTCTTCCGCCTCTGACCGCCTTCTATGGTTTTTACCTGTCATTTTATTCACCATAACCCTGGATGCGCAGCCCCTTGGGATAGTGATTTTTCAGAATTCCTCCGGCAAGCTTTGCCCATCCAATGCTGTAGCCTGTCTTTTCCGTTCCCGTGCTCATGAGAATCCATCCCTTCTTCCTCTCCGGAGGGATTCTGACAGCGGCAACTTCTTTTTCTGAAATAGCAGAAAGAGGGAGAGCCTCTCCTCTCAGATAGGCTCCCATGGCAGGACTCCCGGGGAAAAGGCGGCAAAAGCCCGCTGCATCCTCCTCCCGCATCCACAGGGCAAGGGCATGGGAAGGCTCAAACCTGTTCTTTTTTAAGGTTCCCAGATGAAGGCCCGGTCTCAGCACCCGCAGCCCGTCAAAGGCGGGAAGCTCTGGCGGCAGAAGATAAAGCTGTTCCCCGAAGAGCATAAACTCCTCTCGCCTCCCGGGGCTCAAAAGCGCTCCCCTCCCTGTTTTTCCAGCCGACAGATTTTCCCTCAGAAAATTCTCCCAGTACTCAAAAAGCTTTCTGTCCTTTGCATACACAGGACATCTTCTTTTCCTTTCTCTGTCAGCCTGCCCCTCTTTCTTCAAAACCGCAATAAAATGTCCCTCTCCTCCTGTCCTCTGAGGCCAGATCCGGACCGTATCGGACAGCTCCTGGCGGGCTTCCAGAGCCCATTGGGGCATTCCGTCTGAAAGTCCCGGGTATTTTTTCACCTTTTTTATTTTAAACTCTGGGTGAGCCTTCAAAAATGTCTCTACCGCCTGCTCATCCTCCTCCGGAGAAAAAGTACAGGTGGAGTAGGCCATTGTTCCGCCAGGCTTCAGCATTGCCGCTGCATTTTCCAGGATCTCTGCCTGACGCTCGGCGCACAGTCTGACATTGGCAGGACTCCACTCAGCCCTGGCTCCCTCGTCCTTTCGGAACATTCCCTCACCGGAGCACGGGGCATCCACTGCGATCCTGTCAAAATACCCGGGAAAGGCAGCTGAAAGCCTTGCGGAGTCCTCATTGAATACAGCCGCATTGCCGATCCCCATCCGCTCTACGTTCTGGGAAAGGATCCTGGCCCTGGCCGGATGAATCTCATTGCTCAGGAGAAAGCCCTGGCCCTGGAGTCTGGATGCTATATGGCTTGTCTTCCCTCCCGGCGCCGCGCACAGATCGAGCACCCGCTCCCCCGGCTGCGGATCCAGCAGGGAAACTACCGCCATGGCGCTTGGCTCCTGAATGTAGTATACCCCGGCCTCATGGTAGGGATGGCGTCCCGGCCTGTCCTGAGCTTTATAGTAGTATCCCTCCTCTGCCCAGGGGATAGGAGTCAGAGAAAATTCAGTCTCCTTCTCAAACCTCTCCCTGTCTGTTTTCAGAAGGTTCAGTCTCAGTCCCTGCTCTCTCTCCCTGTCATAGCTTTCTAAAAATGCCTCATATTCCTCCCCCAGAAGGCTTTTCATTTTTTCCCTAAATGCCTGTGGAAGTTCCATCGTCATTCCTCGCTTTTCCTTTTTGTGTTCTGTCTGTTTCTTTTCCAGCATCCTGTTCTGGTTCCATATTCTTCTCTGATATTTTTTCCAGTCCTCTTCCCTGCTCAAAAGCTGCAGAACTGCGTCCCTGTGCTGCTCTCCTCCGCACTATGCCGGCAGTCTGTCCGAAAATACTCTGACAATTCCGAAGTATGGCCGAGCTGATACCTGGGAAATACTAATCGCTGTCAGGAGGGCTATCATATGGCATTTGATTTTATCGGGTACTTTGCTGTCCCCTTTCTCACTGTCGCGCTGAGCCGGGAAACAGCTCTGTTTTCCACCAACTTTTCTTCTATCCGAACTGCAAATCACCGGCAGGGGGAATTTCTCGTCTGGAGTTTTCTTCTGCTTTTCTATCTGTTTTTCTGCTTCCTGCCGTTTTTTTACAGGAGGAACCGCCCGCGCCGCAAAAAATGGGACGGAATGTTTTTTCTCTTCCTGGGCTCCGGGCTCCTTCTCCTGACATCGGTATTTACTCCCTACCTGCCGAAGGAGAAGCCTTTTCTCTCTCAGATTCATGTGTACGCCTCTGTCTGGTCGGCTGTCAGCTTCTTTGTCTTTCTTGTCCTGACTGTCCTCCCGCTCTATTTCTGCCGCCGGAGGGAAGGAAGACTTCTGCTCTGCCTGCTCATGGCAGCAGCCTCCTTCTGCGCTTCCTCCTACCTGATCACGGGGATCGTAAACAGTGCCATGGAGATTGTCTACACCCTTGCCTGCTGTGCTGCCGCCAACCGGCTTCACCTGTTTTTTTCCGCCCCCAGGCAGCAGAAAGCCTGAATGGCAGCTCCTTCTCCCTATGAAACTTTCCTGTACAGCAAAGAAAGCGGTGCCCTCCCGGCCTGCTCAGCCATCGGAAAGCGCCGCTTTCGGACTGTCGTTCTCTTCTGCCTCCTCTGTAAATGCAGGCTGCACATTTCTGTCCCAGACTTGCTTTTCAGAAGGATTTATAACTGAATCCTGTACTCCTCAGAGCCGATGCCGTTTACTGCATAGTATGCGGCGTTCTCCTCTGGCTTTACATAGATGTCGATCGTTTCGATTTCTTCCTCTTTGTGTCCTGCTGCCACAAAAGCCTTTTTAGCCTCTGCAGCAAGAGCATCGATGGAGATTTCCCTGCCAAGATACTGAACAAATACGCGGGCCTTAACCTCCTTCTTCGGCTCAGCCTTTTTTGCCGCTTCCTTCTTTGGAGCCGCTGTCTTTCTGGCTGCCGTCTTTTTCGCCGGAGCCTTGGACTCTGCCTTCACAGCTTCCTTCTGGGATTCTGCTGTCCCTGCCCTTACTTCCTTCTCAGCTGCAGGCTCCATTG
>JAHZAR010000006.1:42264-59623 GCA_019423835.1 Clostridiales bacterium
CCTTTACTTCCTTTGCGGCTGTAGTCTTTGCTGCAGTTCTCTTTCTAGGTGCTGCCATTTTCCTATCCTCCTATAACAACTTCCTGATTATTCTGCTTTATGAAAACCCTATGATGCCTTAATTGAAAGGAATTATAAGCCTATTTTCCCGTTTTGTCAACCAAACGCGAAAATTGCCGCAGTTTTTCATCCGTATTTCTAATCATTCAGCCGGACAGAAGCACTGCTTCGTCAAATTCTCCAGCCAGAGGAGGGGACAGCTTTTTTCCTGCCCTCTCAGTTGTTTGTCCCCCACTTGAAGTCGGGAATGACATCACTCCACTTCTCAATGCCGATGACGGACTTCAGATATTCCGTTTCCTCCACCGATTTTCTCGTGTCAATAACCTTGAATATCGGATAGATTCGCTTTCTGTCAAAGCCTGTGATCACCTGGGAATTCGGGTTTACCGTCCACAGGCCGAAGGCCATGCTCTGCTGTGCCTCATAGGGGTTATCCACCTGGCGGCTCAGAATAAAGGAGTCAATATAGGGGTTGCTGTCCACAAGGAAATAGGCATAGGCAAAGGCTGCGGCCTGCTCCTTCTCCACATTTCCTCTGGACGGACTCTGGGAAGTAAATCCCTGCTCTGACAGAATAATATGGCGCACCTGGCCCTGGCTGTTCAAAAGCTCCGGGCGGGCAAAGTAATCTGTCAGCACATGCAGATTCTTAAAATTGACTACCGGTGAGTCCACGCTGTCAGATACCCTTGCATCCTCCAGCCAGAATTCCGGTTCCTGAAGATTTAAGGGGTATGGGTGATAGGCCAGATTCCAGTCAATCTGTCCGCCCTTCTTAATCTGGCTGTTAAAGCAGTCAATCAGATCCCTGGCTCCGTAGCTGGTGTCGCCGTTTGGCTGAACCCAGTTGTAATCCGTGGAAAAATAAACCCTGGCGTTTGCATTCTCGCTTCGGATGGAAGTATACATCACGCGGAACATTCTCTCGTAAATCTCCACATACTGCTCGAGAGGCATAGGGCCTGTGTAATTCCAGATCGCCTGATTGTTGATCTCATTTCCGATAATCCAGTTTGACACCTGGCCATAGTTGGGATCGCTTCCATTGTAGCGCTCTGCGAAGAAGGCCATCACGGCGCGGCAGGTTTCAAACCCCTCCGGCGTGGCAGTATTAAACATATAGTACTGGGATGTTCCCGTTTCCTTCACTCCCGGATAGAGAAGCTCAGGATTAGCCGTGTTCCATCCGTTTAGGATAATGCCTGTAATGATGATTCCCTTGTTGGAAAACATCCTGACTGTCCTGTCGTACTCCTCCACACGGCTCTTGTTAAAATGATATGTCTTTCCATTGTAAGTATATGACACTGCCCCGTTGGGATCCAGAAATTCCCGAACCGATATATTGATAGCCGTATGCTTCACTCCCAGGGACATGGCGTCATCCAGCATGGAAAGTTCAATATTAAGACCCTTCTTGGTCTGGGCCTCCGGGAATGGCTCCTGGTAGTCGGCCGTCACTTCCGGGTTTGTCACATAGGCCTCATTGCTGATCGCCTCATAGACTCCTCCCTTGTTCACTGCAACCACATACCTTGCAAACAGCGGATTTTCATCCTGGTTCTTGTCGAAGGGCAGGTTAAAGGCAAAGCTGTCGGTCTTTCCGGACGAAGCCACATAATCTGTCCTGCCGCCTATGGAGTCCTCGTAGGGCATCAGGCCAAACAGATAATAATTTCCGTCGTCCGTCACCCCGTCTTCCGTGTGCCGGGCCGTCCCTGTGATATGGATCTGGCCTCCATTCACCGTACAGGACGAGATATCTGCCGTGTCTGAGGCAAGGACCGTCCCCGCAAAGGCGAGGGCCATGGCCCCCGCAGAAAGAATTGTCTTCAGCCATTTTAATTTTCTCATTTCTTCCTCCTGTCTTTACGCTGTCATTCCTTCAGGTCTTATGAAACTGAGCCTGTCACTCTCTGTATCTCTCTCAGATATTCCCCCATTTTCCATTTGATCCCTATTATAACACAGAGTTTTGCTATTTCCAGATAACAATATTTACAATTCTCTTACAATTCAACGCCCTGCAGGCCGATGAAAAACGGCACATGGCAATTCCGCCGCAGGGCAGCAGAATGTTATCCGTGAGCATTCCCAAAAAATCGAAGACTCTGTAATTGGCAATCACCAGATTTCCCAGGATTCCGTAGGACAGCGCACTTGGAATGCCTGTCAGAAACACCAGGCTTCCCAGAATAAGCGTAGCCCTCTTCCGCTCCCACCCAAGGGTGTCGATGGCGAAAGAAATCACCACCTCCATAAAGAGCGATAGCGCTTGTCACTGCCGCAAAAAAGACCAGGATGAAAAAGACCAGCGCGAACACTGCCCCTCCGGCCAGGCTTGAAAAACCTTGGGCAGGGTTCCAAAAATAAGTCCCGGCCCCTGTCCCGCATTGGGAAGCGTCACACTCCTGGCAATAATGATAAGCAAAAGCGCAAAGGGCATGGAGCGTCGTGGCATAGCTTACGATATCCTTTAAAATCCATCCTCCGATCACACTGTAGTAGGAGAGAATAATAAAGGCAGCCAGTACGCCGAACACCCCCGCCATCCTGGCATGGGGATGGATATCACCGTAAGCCTGCACCGGATCGTGGCGCGTTTTTCTGCCCAGGGACTTCTCCGTAATCATAACAGGCACACCCAGCACGCACACAAAGACAAGATAGGCAATCAGGAAAGGAAAACTGTCTGCCCATCAGACAGGAAAACTTCCAGAGGTTCCCGAGCCGACTGCCGCTCCCGCTGTGGCCATAATAAAACCCAGCTTGCTGCCCCACTGATTATAAGCTTTCATACCTTTTCCCCTATTTTCTCTTTTTGATAAAAATGAATATGAGACCGCTGATTCCCATCAGAATCGGATAATAGCAGTACGGGATAATCTCAAACGGAGTGAGGCCTGTCAGGCTGGCCGCGGCGAGAAGCTGCGCACCGTACGGGATCAGTCCCTGACCCATGGAGCTGAACATATCAAGAAGGGAGGCAGAACGCCTGGGCGTCACTCCGAAGTCCTCGCTGATCTCCTTTGCAATGGGCCCTGCCATGACAATCGCCACGGTATTGTTGGCTGTACACATATCGACCAGAAGGGACAGCGCCGCAATTCCCAGCTCTCCTCCCTTCTCATCGCTGATCCGCTTCCTGATGAAAGAAAGCACGAAATCAATTCCCCCGTACTCTCTGACCAGAGACACAATACAGGCCACC
Organism: Clostridiales bacterium; assembly: GCA_019423835.1. GTDB lineage: Bacteria > Bacillota > Clostridia > Lachnospirales > Lachnospiraceae > Otoolea. The sequence continues at coordinate 45,539 of JAHZAR010000006.1, forward strand.
ACCATGGAAATCACCGTAATGTCATACATGCTTGTAACTCCCGCCCCTACCTGGGTGAACATCTCTTCAATGCCAAAGGCCCCCGTGGCCACCCCTACTGTCAGGGAGAGTGCCGTTCCCGCCAGAAGGATGATGAAGACATTGACTCCCGCCAGGGCCCCGATCAGCACTACCAGATACGGGATGACCTTAAAAATGTTGTAGGACAGAGGCTCAGCCATCTGGAAATTGGCGTCCCGGGCAATAACGAGAAAAATAATCACTGTCAGAATCGCCGCCGGGAGAACGATCAGAAAATTCTCCCGGAATTTATCCTTCATCTCGCAGCCCTGCGTCTTGACTGCTGCAATGGTTGTATCAGAAATCATGGAGAGATTGTCGCCAAACATGGCTCCTCCCACCACGGCCCCTGCACAGACAGCCATGGAAAAGTCTGTTTTTTCGCTGATCTCCACCGCTATGGGGGCCAGCGTTGTGATCGTGCCCACCGAGGTTCCCATGGAGATGGAAATAAAGCATCCGATGACGAACAGTCCGGCCACCGCCACATTGGACGGCAGAATAGACAGTCCCAGATTTACTGTGCTGTCCGCGCCTCCGGCAGCCTTGACTGCGCCGGAGAAGGCTCCTGCTGCCAGGAAAATCAGGCACATGGTGATAATATTCTCCTCCCCTACGCCCTTTGCGGCCAGCTTCATCTTGTCAGCAAACGACAGGCTGCGGTTCTGGATAAATGCCACAAACAGCGCAAGCAGAAAGGCTACGATGGCCGGCATGCTGTAGAAATCCCCTGTCAGCAGGCCGGAACCAAGAAAAATCAGCAGAAATACAAGGATGGGAAGCAGCGCAGAGGCTCTTCCGTTTTTCTGCTCTTTCATAATTAAATTCCCCCTATCTTTCACACAGATAAAGGGTGTGTATGCCGTCCGGCGAGCGCTCTCACCGCCTGGCATACACACCCTTTATCTGCCTGGCCTTTAGTTACAATCGATTATAGCCCATTTTTTCCCCCCTTTCAAGAGAAACCGTCGTTTTTTGCGCTTGATGGGAGATAGCCTTTTCAGAATCTGTGAAAGGCTGACAGGCACTGGCCATATAATAGAGTATAAAATCCAAGCGAGGTATGCCATATGGAAACTTATAATTACGAACAAACCGCTGTTTCCTGCCCACAGACGGCACAGGAAATGGCCTGCGCTCCTCAGCAGACAGCAGGACAGAGTCCGGCCGCTTCAGCGCCTCAGATGAGCCAGGCCTCCCAGAACATCCGAACGCCGCAGCTTGGGCGTACATCAGGGGAGACCGGCAGCGACGGCCAGTCTGCCTACGCCATGTCTTCACCGGATAACATGGCTCAGGAGGTACAGGCGGCTCCGTCCTCTGCTCAGACCTCCTCCTTCTCCGAGCCGGCCAGCCCCGGCTTTGGTCCCATCGGACCGGTTACCCCATCGCTTCCCTCCAACTCAGGAAACAACTGTGTTTCCTGCGGTTCCGGACAGGGAAATTTCCCGGGAATTCTGGGAACGATCCTCTGGTCCTGGGGTGCCTTCCCGCCGACTGCCACACCGTCCTCTGTCTCTCACGTCCGCTTCTACAACGCAGCCTCCATCCGGGAGCCTCTTGACGTTTACCTGAACGGACGGCTGGTCGTTTCCGATTTGGACTACATGAATTACACCAGATATCTCCATATTCTGCCCGGCAATTATCTCCTGACCGTATACAGAAGGACCAATCCGGGCGGCGCTCCGATTATCAATAATCGGGTTCAGTTCCAGAGTGGAAGCTACTACATGCTGACCATCCTGGGCGGCCCGTCGGATTACTCCGTACAGCTTGTTTCATCATAAACAGAACAGCGGGGGAAGAGAAAAAGCTCTTCCCCCGCTGTTCTGTTTATTTTTTCTTTCCATCCCTCGGTGGATGGCACATGCCGGAACAGCTGCACCCTCCGCAGTTTCCGCCGCAGAGCGATTTTCCGTTCTTCTTATCTCTTATGATACTCCTGACAGCCAGGAATACAATTCCCGCCACAATAAGTCCCACTGCCAACGTGGAAAGTCCAGATACGAATACTTCCATATACCATCACCCTTTCTGGATAGAATAACTATTTACACACTCTTTCTTTTCATTATATACTGCCATCAGTTCTTTGCAAGCCTTACATCTGCTTTTAATCCTGTGCTTTCCTTATATGGGCGAACCATCATATAGATAAGGAAAGCGAGGACGATCAGCGCTGCAACAGTTCCGATTCCAAAGGAGCCGGTTCCTGTGAGCAGGCTGCCGAACTGATATACACAGAGGGCTACGCAGTAGGCAAAGCCGCACTGGTATCCGATGGCAAACCAGGTCCACTTTGCGTTGTTCATCTCTCTCTTGATAGCGCCGATAGCTGCAAAACACGGAGCGCACAGAAGGTTGAACACAAGGAAGGAGTAGCCGGATGCCGCCGTAAAGCTGCCGGAGAGAGTTCCCCAAATCTCGGCGCCGTCCTCAGCCACCTCAGCAAATCCATACAGGATGCCAAAGGTTCCAACCACGTTCTCCTTTGCCACCAGCCCGGTGATCGTGGCAACGGCTGCCTGCCAGTCTCCCCATCCCAGCGGCGCGAAAATCCATGCAATCGCATGACCGATATTGGCGAGAATGCCCTGGCTTAAATCCTCCACTGCTCCAAAATGTCCGTCTACAAATCCATAACCCGATGCAAACCAGACAAAAATTGTGGAAACGAGAATCACCGTACCGGCCTTTTTAATGAAGGAGGAGCCTCTCTCCCACATGCTTCGGAGCACACTTCCGACTGTAGGAAGGTGGTAGGCCGGAAGCTCCATAACGAACGGAGCCGGATCTCCTGCAAACATCCTTGTCTTCTTTAAGATAATTCCAGAGATAACGATTGCCGCAATTCCCACAAAGTAGGCACTCGGTGCAACCCAGGATGCACCTCCGAAGATAGCTCCGGCGAACAGAGCGATGATCGGCAGCTTAGCGCCGCATGGGATGAAGGTTGTGGTCATGACTGTCATTCTTCTGTCATGCTCGCTCTCAATGGTACGGGATGCCATTACCCCCGGAACCCCGCAGCCCGTTCCGATCAGCATTGGAATAAAGGATTTTCCGGAAAGGCCGAATCTGCGGAAGATTCTGTCCATGATGAAAGCAATCCTCGCCATGTAGCCGCAGCCCTCCAGGAAGGCAAGGAAAATGAACAGCACCAGCATCTGAGGCACGAAGCCGAGGACAGCACCCACACCGGCTACAATGCCGTTTAAGATCAGATCCTGCAGCCATGCCGCACAGCCTACTGCCTCCAGAACACCGCCGATAGCGGTTGGGACAGATGGAACTGTTGTCCCGAAGAAGCTGAAGCTCTCTCCGAACAGCCCGTCATTCACGAAATCTGTGGCCATGGTACCGATAGTAGTCACTGACACATAGTAGACAATATACATCACAACCGCAAAAATCGGAAGAGCAAAAATACGGTTTGTCACAATCCGGTCAATCTTGTCGGAGACTGTCAGGGAATGTTTCCTGTTCTTATGGCAGCATTTTCCGATTATGGAAGTAATGTATGTATACCGTTCGTTGGTTATGATGCTCTCCGCATCATCGTCCATGGCGTTTTCCACCTTTTTGATTATATCCTCCACATCAGGCACCTTCGTCATGCGGGCAAGGATCTTTTCATCCCGCTCGAACAGCTTGATGGAATAGAATCTTCTCTGAGCCTCAGGAATATCGCTTCCCAGCAGGGCTTCAATGTCCCTGAGGGCAGCCTCTACCTCTTTCCCATAGCGGTGAATCGGCGCAGTTCCAAGGCCGCCCTTCGCGAGAGCCACAGCCTTTTCAGCCGCCTCCGTGATTCCGTTGCCCTTAAGAGCGGAAATCTCAACTACGTCGCAGCCAACCTCCTCTGAGAGGGCTTCCGTGTTGATCCGATCCCCGTTTTTCTTCACAACATCCATCATATTGACAGCCATGATAACCGGAATTCCCAGCTCTATAAGCTGTGTGGACAGATAGAGATTTCTCTCCAGATTTGTGCCGTCCACAATATTGATAATGGCGTCCGGCCGTTCTGTCAGAAGGTAGTTTCTGGCCACTACCTCTTCCAGCGTGTATGGCGACAGAGAGTAGATACCCGGAAGGTCTGTGATGATGACATCCTTCTGCCCCTTCAGCCTTCCTTCCTTTTTTTCCACCGTAACTCCAGGCCAGTTTCCCACAAACTGATTGGAGCCGGTCAGAGCATTAAACAGTGTTGTCTTGCCGCAGTTTGGGTTTCCGGCAAGTGCAATTTTTACTGACATAGTTCCTTTCCTCCCATTCTATCTTTACGCCTGCTGCCGCAGGCCCATTCACCGTCCCGGGCTGTCCTGTCTGCTCCTACTGGACCTCAATCATCTCCGCGTCGGCTTTGCGGACAGACAGCTCATATCCCCGGACTGTGATCTCAACCGGATCGCCGAGGGGCGCCACTTTTCTGATAAACAGTTCTGTCCCCTTTGTAATTCCCATGTCCATGATACGGCGCTTGACAGCTCCTTCCCCGCTCAGCTTAACAACTGAAACAGTCTGCCCAACCTTTACATCCTTCAGTGTCATCATTTTTCTCCTTAAACTAAAATTTTGTTTGCCATCTCACTGCTGATGGCCACTCTCGATTCTCTGATATTGACAATCACATTTCCCGCATTCTGCGAGATGACCGTTACCGCTCCCCCGGGGACAAAGCCTAAAGTTTCCAGAAATCTTCGGACCTCTTCTTTTCCCCCCACACGTTTGATGGAGTTTACCTCTCCAGGCACAGCCATTGTTAAAGGCATCATAAATCACTCCTTCAGCATTTTCAGTTAACTGCAACTAATCTTAGTTAGTTTCTCCTAACGTCTTATAGGTTAGCACTATCTAACTCATTTGTCAACTGTTTTTTCCGAAGTTTCCCATTTCATGCAAAAGCTGAATTTAGCGGAAATCCTGCAGACCAGGCTTTTACTGTTTGAACTATCCCGCAAATTATGGTATTCTATAAGGAACGGAAGGTCTGCGCTGTCTTTTTCCTGCCACATGCCGGAGCGCAGAACCGCAAAAGATACAAAACGGTTAAAGGAGCGGTTATATTGAAAATTCAACAGTCAGCAGAAGACTATCTGGAAACGATCCTTGTGCTCGGCCTGAGAAAGCCACAGATTCGTTCCATCGACATCGTCAATGAACTGGGCTATTCCAAGCCGAGCGTAAGTGTCGCCATGAAAAATCTGCGGGAAAACGGTTACATTTCCATGGACAGAGAGGGATATATTACCCTGGAGGAGTCAGGACGCAGGATTGCAGAAACCATCTACGAACGGCACACCATTCTCACAAAGCTTCTGACCTTACTGGGTGTTTCCCCAAAAACGGCTGCAGAGGATGCCTGCCGAATTGAGCACGTAATAAGCCCGGAGAGCTTTGAGGCAATCAAATCCTTTGCCAGAAAAGAGCTGGACGGACAGAGCCCTGTTCAGGATATCTGTTCGGACAGCGGACAGGCTCAATCTGAATAGGCTGGGGCTAAAATACCTAAATGATAGGAACAGAAGTACGGATAATACGCCTGAAACATCTGATATGCAATATAAGGGGAGAGCTGGGCTCTCCCCTTACAGAGATGTAAGAGATTCTTATCTGGGATGTTTGGAATACAGGGTGTGTGCTCTGGCCCTGCCCGCCCGTCTCCCTGTTTCATCCGGAGAGGGACAGTCCGGCGTCTTTCTCCCCTGTGAGGGACGCCGGCAGTTTTGTCACTATACACATCTTTCCTGAAGAATTTCTGAAAGTGCATTTTGGCTGCTTGTATGGCAGCGGACAATCTCCGTCTTTTTCCCTTTTGTGCCGTCTACAGCTGCGCGGATCATTTTATGAGAAACTGTGTTTGTAAACAGGACCAAAAGGTCAGGAGTACCTATCTGTTTGTTAAAATCAGCAGTCATCTGCGTAAAGACCTTTGCCTTGCACCTGAAATTCCTGCATATCTGTTTATACTGACAGACCATCCTGTCATGCCCCCCTACAATCACAACGCTCATAAACGCCTCCTTTTCTGATTCAAATGCTGCATCTGCCGGATTTCTGGCATTTTTTCTGAGCTCCGGACAAACGGCTGATGCCAGGACTGCCCGGAGCTCATTTATCTTATGTCTGTCAGAATGCTAAATAGCTGCAAGCTGTTTTCCAAGCTCCTTTAATGCAGCCTCTGCGTCTGCATCCGGAGCACCGTTGCAGATAGCGTCCTCCCCTCCGATTACCGATGCGCCTGCCTGTTTCATTCTGTCAGCCCAGTCGCGCATCCACTGTCCGTCCCCCCATCCGTAGGAGCCAAAAAGACCCAGTGTTTTTCCTGAAACAGAGCCTTCTATCTCCTCAACAAAAGGCTCCATGGTGCTCTCCTCTAAAACCTCATCTCCCATAGACGGGCAGCCCATGGCAATTGCGCTGTATTTTTCCACATCTGCCAAAGACGCTTCCTCCACCGGCAGGATAACAGCTTCCCTGCCAGCCTCCTTTATTCCCTCGGCAACCATTCCTGCCATCGCTGCCGTGTTTCCCGTTCCGCTCCAGTAAACAATTAACACCTGTTCCACAATAAATTCCTCCTGTAAATACTTGATTTATATACATACGGCCATCTGTCTGCCGGATGTTTCGCTCTATCAGGCCACAGCCGTCTGGCTGCAGAGGACAGAGGAGATTTGCCAGAGCTTATACCCTCTCTCCACCTCTTCCATCACCCGCCTTTGAATGGCTCTGTAGACGGCAAAGAGCTTCCTTGTCTCCTCCGGGTTTCCATAAACCTTCCAGTAGTCTGAGAACAGGAAATCCTTTCCTCTGTGCTCAATAAACCCTTCCACATCACAGAGCGGGTATTCCAGAATCAGGCCGATTTCATGGGGGAATTCCCCTCCCTGGCCTGCATAGGCTCCATATCTCTCTGCCAGACGTTCCAGTACCTGTTCCAGTTCAAAGGAGCTGTATCCATATCTCTCAAAAAATCGTCTCACCGCCTGATCTGAGAGGATACGTCTCGCCCGCTCTTTTCTGTACAGCAGATACACCCTTCTTTTCCCGTCCTGGCAGAGCAGTCTGTACTCCACTCCCGTTCCCGCAAGGATCGCATCCAGATCCTGTCTTGTTCCCTCCGCCATGATAAAAATATTGGAAGCCTTTATTCCTGCCAGCACCTGTGCGCAGTGGAGCGCAGCCTGTTTCTGGATTTTTCTGCGCCTGTTTTCCGCTTCAGAGACTTCCCTCTTATCAGTCTGGATGTGCTGCTGTTTCATCTGACTTTGACCTCCCTGTTTTTTGCCCTGTTTGAAAAGCTCCTATTGAGTTAGCTTTGTCTAACTCTTCATGTCAGTTAGTATACACTAACCTCCAGGGTTTGTAAAGTACTTTTTAAAAAAAAGCTGCCCAGAATATTTCATTCTGGATACAGCTTTTTTCCGGCTCCTTCAATTTCTCAGATACGGCCGCAGGATTATGACTTTCCGGCGCCCTCCAGCACCCTGCGCATCTGTCCCTTTAAGGTCTGCCCGTAAATGCGGTTGATAGCGCTCTCCGCTTTCTCTCTCAGCCGCTCCTGCTCCTCAGGGTCAGCTCCCGCCATCTGATCAATGTATTTCTGCGCCTCATCCGCCAGGGCGTGATCCTTTCTGTAGTCCCCTACTGTATAGCCAGGGGACAGCACGTGGGCGTCATCGTATCCTTCCAGATAGACGCCTCTGCCCTCCTTGTGGATATCCTCCTTCTCCGCCTCCGGCGCAGAGAAGGACGCCTCCGGCAGTCCGGCTGTCAGCCCTTCCATCGCCTGCTTCCAGATGGCTGCCGGATAAGTAGAGCCGTAAAGGGAGGAGAGTGTTCTGGGCGTGTCATAGCCGACCCAAACCGCCACCGTGTAGTAGGGCGTTACCCCGCAGAACCACCCATCCTTGCTGTTGTTGGTCGTTCCCGTCTTTCCTGCAGCCTCAATACTGCTCTTCCATCCCATACCGCGGGCGGTTCCCCTTGTGATTACTCCCTTCATCATATCAACCATGACGGCAGCCGTCTGGCTGGAGTACACCTCCTTTGGCTCCCGTTCCTTGTAAATATCATCTCCCTCCAGATTCTCCATCCGCAGAATGCAGTCCGGTTCCCTGTACACTCCGCCGTTTTCCAGAGCACTGAAGGCCCCCGCCATCTCCTCCGCTGTCACCCCATAGGTGAAGCCGCCCAGAGATGCCGCCATATTGTAGTCATCCGGCACAATATGGTCAAACCGCATCTGCGTCAGATAAGAGAGGCCTGTCTCGGGAGTCACCTCATTGAACAGCCACCAGGCAGCTCCATTTCTGCTCCTCTCCACCGCCTGCCGCATGGTAATCCAGTTTCCGGGAAGAGAAGGCACATCGGCTCCCGGCTTCTTTGCCGCATCCACACTGATATCCTTCACCCGCGAAAAGGAGGCATAGCCCTCCTCAAGAGCCGGAGCATAGACAATCAGAGGTTTAATGCTGCTGCCCGGCTGTCGGAAGCTCTGAAATGCCCGGTTCAGTGTGTAGGTGTCCGTTTCCTGGCTCCTTCCGCCTACGATGGCCTCCACCTTTCCGGTATCATTATTGATGGCTACCGCAGCTCCCTGAAGAGCAAAAATTCCGTTTTCTGCAGTCTCCCCGTCAAAAGACAGTCCCTGATCTACCGCCGACTGGAGAATTGACTGCCTGGCAGGATCCAGGGAGGTGTAAATCCTGTATCCCCCCGTGTACAGCTCATCTCTTGCCCTGGCATAGCTCTCCTCATAGGCCTCCTGGTAGGCCCGGTAATCATCATAGTTTGAAAAGCCGTATTCAAACGGAAAGCCGTCCTCCCTCATCAGCCAGCGCACTGCACAGTCAACGGCATAGGTGGTTTCATAATTTTTCATCTCATAGGAGGTACGGGAAACAAAAATCTCCTCGCTGACTGCCGCATCGTGTTCCTCCTGTGTTATATAGCCCATTTCCAGCATGTCGCCCAGAATCTTATCCCTTCTTTTCAGGGCGTTCTCCGGATGCCGGTATGGATTATAGTAGGACGGCGAATTGGGTATTGCACACAGATACGCCGTCTGGCTCAGGCTCAGCTCATCCGCATCCTTCCCGAAGTAGCCTCTGGCCTCTGCCTGAAGCCCATAATATGTATTGGCATAGTTTATGTCATTGATATAAAATTCCATAATCTGCTCTTTTGTATATTTCTCTGTCAGCTCCATGGCAATGATCATTTCCTTTACCTTCCGCCTGATGGAGACATCCCTGGTCAGGTACTGGTTTCTGGCAAGCTGCTGGGTTATCGTGCTGGCTCCGTGAACCTCCTCCCCTCCTGTCAGTATAAAGTGAATCCCCACACGGGCAATCCCCTTGAAGTCCACTCCGCAGTTGTCCCAGAAGGTACGGTCTTCTACTGCCACGAAGGCATGTACCGCAGCTGTCGGTATCTCCTCATAGGGCAGATACTGAGAATCCTCATCTCCCGACAGCTTCGCCATTACCTCTCCGGCTGAGTCGTAAATATAGGATGCCTGGTTGGGAAGGAAATCGCTCTCCGTGCTGTTTTCCACCAGGCCTGATACCTCATTCCTGCAGACAGAGTAAAACTTCCAGGCAAACAGGCCGCCGCCTGCAAGGACGATAAAAAACAGGAGAAAGAAGACAGCCAGGAAGCGCCGCAGCAGACGGTGTTTCTTTCTCTTTCTGCCTGGGGCGCCTTTCGCAGTTTTCTTTTCCGGTTTTTCAGAAGCTGGCTTTTCCATATCCGGATGATCTGTGCCTGTGTTTTCCTCATCGATCCTGCTTGCGCCAGGCTGCTTTTCCCCTGTGTTTTCCTTGTTCTGTTCCTTCCAATCCGTCTCTTCCCGATGAGGCCTCTCCTCTGCCCCCTCCCCGTCCTGTTCTTCGCCGAGAATTCTGCGCATGCTGTCACACAGCTCTCTCTGTACCGCCTCTTCCTCCTGAAGCTCTCTGATGATCTCCTCCTGCCTTTCTGTTTCCCTTTTCTTCTGCGCGTTTACCGTCTCTGACGCTCCGGGAGCGTTTTCACCTCTGCCGTTTTTTTCTACTCTCTCTCTATCCATACCGCTCCTTTTTCTGCCTGTACCGGTTTTACTCCGTGCACTGTCCTCTGGCCCTTTCCATTGTTCTGTCTCTTCCGGCATTTTTAAGCGCCGCAAAACTTTTTGTCTATTTTACCGCTTTTTCCTCTATAATACAACCTTATGTATGACAGATTCTTACCGCAGGGCAGCCGCAAGGCCCTCTTTTTGAACCGCTCTGCCCTCTGCGGAATAAGATAGGGTAATGGTACAAATTCTGGTGGTTTTTATGAACGCTTCCGTTTATGAGATACTACTGCTTGTCACGGCCCTCTCTGTGGATGCTTTTGCCGCCTGTTTCATCTACGGGGCAGACAGGGTGCGCATTCCCCTTCTGTCGGGCTGTATTATCACTGGGATGTCCTCCGCCGTCCTGATGGCTTTTCTCTTTCTGGGAGATCTGATACAGCAGCTTCTGCCGGAAGGCTTTTCTGCCTTTCTCAGCTTTCTGCTGCTCTTTCTCCTGGGCCTGATCAAGCTCTTTGACAGTTCTGTAAAGGCCCTGATCCGGAGGCTGCGGCTGTGCTCCCGCCATCTCTCCCTCTCCTTTTCCGGTCTGCATTTCATTATGACGGTCTATGCGGATCCGGAGAAGGCCAACGCCGAGGATGTATCCGTCCTCTCCCCGGCAGAGGCATTTTCCCTCGGAATTGCCCTCTCCCTGGACAGCGCAGCTGCAGGCTTCGGGGCAGGCATGCTGAATTTCTCCCTTATCCCGGCACTGGTTCTGTCTCTTCTGGCAGGAGCCGCTGCCGTCGCCGTGGGAAGCCTTCTCGGAAATCTGGCAGCAGAAAAGCTGAACTTTGACCTCTCGTGGATTGGCGGACTTCTCCTGATTCTGCTGGCCTTCTCTAAACTGTAATCCCAGAAAAAGTCCTGCCTGAATGACCTTACCTCTCTTTTCTGGCCGTGATTATCGCGAGTATCTCATGGGCAATGAGGGGAACGGCCGCCAAAGACAGCAGAAATCCCCATTCTGAAATTGACAGAATGCTTGTTCCAAACACTTCTGCCAGAAACGGCACCTCTGTCACAGCTACCTGCAGCATCAGCCCGGCTCCGAATGCAAGCAGCATCAGCCGGTTAGAAAAGAGCCTGCTGCCAAAGACCGACGCCCTTACATCCCTCATGCCGACAGCGTGAAACAGCTGGGAAAGCCCGAGCACGGTAAACGCATAGGTCTGGGAGTGCAGAAGAATCTCAGGGTTCTGGAGCATCTCCCTGACAGCCTCCAAAGACAGCTCCCTTCCTGCGGCTGCTGCCATCTCCACCGGAAGCCGGAAAAATGCGGCCAGACTGATTCCGGCAATCAGAAATCCGTAAAACAGGGTGTAAAACCATCCTCCTCCGGCAAACAGACTTTCCCCTGCCTTTCTGGGCGGACGCCGCATCAGTCTCCGGTTATCATTCTGATCCACTCCCAGCGCCAGAGCCGGAAGAGAATCCGTGATCAGGTTTATCCAAAGGATGTGGCTGGGCTTCAGCGGAGAGGCTACCCCTGCTGCTATGGCAACAAACATGGTAGCTATCTCTCCAAAATTCGATGACAGAAGGAAAATCACGGATTTTTTGATATTCTCATAGATCCCTCTCCCCTCCTCTATGGCTTTCTCGATGGTAGCAAAATTGTCATCTGTCAGTATCATATCAGCCGCCTGCTTAGCCACATCTGTTCCAGAACGCCCCATGGCAATTCCGATATCTGCGTTTTTCAGGGAAGGTGCGTCATTGACTCCGTCTCCTGTCATGGCTGTAATCATTCCGGCAGACCGGAATGCGTTCACAATCCTCACCTTGTGCTCCGGTGATACTCTGGCGAACACCGACAGGGTGCCTATCCTCTTCCGGAGGGTTTCATCGTCAGTTCTGTCTAACTTCTCCCCTGTCATGCACTCTTCCCCGGATCCTGCAATCCCCAGCTGCCTTGCGATGGCACCTGCCGTCTTCGCATGATCCCCCGTGATCATCACCGTGCGCACAGAGGCCTTTTTAAACAGCTCCACTGCCTCTCTTGCCTCATCTCTGGGCGGATCCATCATGCCGGCCATTCCGATAAAGGTAAGTCCTTTTTCTGCAGGCCTGGAGACTCCCTCCCGCATAGCGGCCGCCAGCACCCGCAGAGCCTTTCCGGACATCTCCTCCGCCGCCTGCCTGACCTGCTTCTGGTCTGCAGGCGTCATGGGAACTGCCTCTCCATTTTTCCATATTTTTGTGCAGTGTTTGATCACCTCATCCGGGGCTCCCTTCGTGTAGGAGACGTATCCTCCCTTTTCTCTGTGAAGGGTAGTCATCATCCTCCGCTCCGAGTCAAAAGGGATTTCCCCGCACCGTTTCTTCCTGGCGTTTGCGCTCTCCCTGCTGACGCCAGCCAGGAGAGCGAACTCCTGAAGAGCCAGCTCCGTCGGATCCCCTGTCCGGCTCTCCAGCACTGCATCGCTGCACAGAGCAAAGCACTCTGCCAGGCGCTCAGATGGAAGACCAGGGCTATGGTCTGTCCCGTTTTCTGATACCTCACAGACGCTTCCATTCTCATACCACTCTGTCACCGTCATCTGATTCTTAGTCAGCGTCCCCGTCTTATCGGTACATACCACGCTGACAGCTCCGAGCGTCTCCACCGACGGCAGCTTCCTCACAATCGTCCCTGCCTTTGCCATCCTGGTAACGCTTAGGGCAAGCACAATGGTGACCACAGCGGGAAGTCCCTCCGGTACGGCCGCCACTGCCAGAGAGATTGCAGTTATCAGCATTTCCATCACATCGCGCTTCTGAATCACAGCCAGGACGAACAGAGCTGCACACAGGGCCACAGCTGTCAGACTCAATATTTTTCCAAGCTCTCCCAGGCGCTTCTGGAGCGGCGTTTCCTCCTCCGGAGCCTCGTGAATCATAGCGGCAATCCTTCCAATTTCTGTCCCCATTCCCGTGGCTGTCACAATTCCCCTGCCTCGGCCCGATGTGACATAGGAGGTCATAAATGCCATATTTTTTCTGTCGCCGGCGGCAACCTTTCCCTCAGCTGTGTATCCCGCTTCCTTTTTCACCGGAGCAGACTCCCCTGTAAGAGCCGACTCCTCTATCTTGAGACCTGCTGACTGGATCAGGCGCATATCCGCCGGCACCTGGCATCCTGCGTCTAAGACTACAAGATCCCCCGGAACCAGCTCCTGTGCGTCAATTTCCTGCTCCACTCCATCCCGGATGACAACCGCCTCAAGCCTGGTCATCTTTCTGAGGGCCTCCAGTGCCTTCTGCGCCTTGCCTTCCTGCACTACCCCCACAGCCGCATTCAGCGCTACCACCGTGAGAATTATCACTGCATCGCTGTATTCGCCGAGAAGCACAGAGATCCCTGCTGCTGCAAACAGCACGAAAATCAGCGAGTCGCAGAGTTGTCCCACAAACCGCTGGAGCAGAGTTCTCTGTTTTTTTTCCTCCAGCACATTCCTCCCATAGTGACGCTGCCGTTCCTCCACATCGCTTCCCTTGAGCCCTTCTTTTCCATCCGCATTCAGCTTCTGAAGCGTTTCCTCTATCGTCTTTTTCTCATACATGGCGTCCCCTCCTTCTGACACAGGCCCCTGAACCTGCAGAACAGTCTGTCCCTCTCCCCCGAACAGCCTGCTGCTGGACAGGGCCTTGGCCTTTTCACACCATATGAATAAGAAAAAGAAAATAGAACTCAGGGCAGGATATTTCCTGCCCTGATGTCTCCTGCCCTTTTACTTCCACCCTTCTACTGCCTGGCGCACATGCTCCACAAAAATCTCCTGAATATCACTGTACTCCCCCATTCCCCTGAGTATGCATTCCACTCTGTATCCATTCTTCTCAAATACCTCTCTCCAGGAGTCCTTCTCCCCGGCCATGTCATGATTGGCATGATCTCCTGCCACAATCATGAGCGGCAGAAGAATCACACGCTC
>JAHZAR010000006.1:59633-70847 GCA_019423835.1 Clostridiales bacterium
TCATAGTCCCGGCTCTGAACCTTTGCCAGTACATCCTCCAGAGAAGGCCTGGCCTCCACCGTGCCGATCAGAAAATTCGTCATACCCAGCTCCTTGAAACAGGATTCCATCCTGCCATACACCTGGTTTGCCTCATGCTCCGTCCCGTGCCCCATACAGACCACAGCTGTGCGGCTGCCCTGAAACTTTCCCGTCACCCCAGCCAGAGCCTCTGCCGTCCTCTCATAGTCTCGGCTGCTGTTCAAAAGAGGCTTCCCGCAGCATAAAATGTCAAATTGATCCGCGTACGCACTCACAGCTGCTATCATCTTGTCATATTCTAATCCGTTCATCACATGAGTCGGCTGAACTGCCGCCACCCGGTATCCGTCTTCCAGCAGACGCTTCAGGGCTTCCTCCACATTGTCGATCCACTCCCCCTCTTCCTCTCTCAGGTGATTGATAATCATCTGACTTGTAAACGCGCGGCGGATCTCCCATCCCGGAAAAGCACGGCTGACTGCCCTCTCCACAGCGCCGATCGCATCTCTTCTCTGCCCTTTGTAGCTTGTGCCAAAGCTGACCACAAGAATGGCCTTCTTGCTTCCATCCTCCAAACTCCCGGTTTCTCTTATCTTTTCAGCTGTCATCTGTCTGTTCTCTCCCTTTCCGGCTGCCTGCATTTCCATCTTCTCTGAAACAGAATGCCCCGGCTTCTCACCCTCATTTCTCACCTGGCGCCTTTCTATTCCGGCGCCGAGCTGTTATTTTATCATGTTTGCATCTGTCTGTCAAAAAACGCGGCGTTCAGTCTCTCCTGCTTTCATCCGCCCTTTCCTTCTGCAAATGTCTGCCTGTGAAGCATCCGTCTCCGTGCAGGCGGGTGCGCATCATCGCGGAGCAGGTTTTGCCTGCAGGAACCAGCCTTGTTATTTCTTACGCAGCAGATTTTGCCTGCAGAACAAAAAGCCCCCGCCTGCTGCCTGACCGGCAGCTGCGGGGGGTATGGTTACGCAGACGGAACACGGATTTGACATCAGATATTCTGAATGCCCTGCGATCCGGGTTCTTCTGCGGAGAATGAGATGAAACGCGCCGTGCGGGCTTCTCCTCATCCCTGAACCGTCTTTTATGATTTTCTGTCTTCCAGTCTGAAACAG
Source organism: Clostridiales bacterium (assembly GCA_019423835.1). Taxonomy (GTDB): domain Bacteria; phylum Bacillota; class Clostridia; order Lachnospirales; family Lachnospiraceae; genus Otoolea. Next base: position 60,773 of record JAHZAR010000006.1, read on the forward strand.
CCAGCCGAGGATACATCCTGTCTGTCCTCTGTCAGGCATCTGTCCCGCAGCAGGCGGGATGTCACACCCGTCTGCTATATCCGGATTATACAGCTGAACCGCTTATTCTGCCGCTGCCTCTGTTCCGTCTCCAACATAGCCGTACATGAAGTACCAGTAACCATATGGAGAATGCCAGGTTCCCTGAAGCTCCGGCTTCTGTAACCAGAAGTCATTCTGGTAAGCAATCGGGATCATAGCCATATCATTTAACAGCATCTGCTCTGCATCGTGCAGAAGAGCGTAGTGCTCTGTCTTGTCAGCCGTTGTACGCGCCTGATCGATGAGGGCATCGTACTCAGGATTGCTGTACTTACCATCATTATTGCCGTTCTCTGTTTCGAACAGATTCAGCATATTGGATGGATCATCGTAGTCATATACCCAGCCGTTACGTGCGATGTCATAGTCTCCGTTGCGTCGGGTTGGCGTGAAGGATGCCCACTCAACAATCTTGATATCCATATTGATTCCCAGCTCACCCCATGCGCTCTGGAGATACTCTGCCAGTGGTTTGTGGTAGCCGGCATCGTTTGTCATGTATTCGATAGACGGGAAGCCTTCTCCATTTGGATATCCGGCCTCAGCCATCAGCTCTTTGGCCTTTGCAAGGTCTCCCTCGAAGTCATCGGTGTGGAAGAACTCACCGGACTGCTCAAGGGTCACATCAGCAAAAGAGGAGCCTGGCTCTGCATCGGAAACGCCCGGGCCTACAAAGTTCTTCGCTGCAGAATATGTACCCTGCATGATAGTGTCTGCAATATAGGCTCTGTCAAGGGCAAGGCTCAATGCCTGGCGCACTCTCACATCCTGGAAATACTCTCTGTTTAAGTTAAGGCTGATGTAGTAGGTGCCAAGGATCGGATCTACGTTAAACTCCGGATTGTCACGAAGATTCGGAACCTCCTCCGTCGGAACATCCTTGATCATCATAACCTCACCGGAGTTGTAAGCGCTGTAAGCCGCATTTACATCCTCCATCAGAACGAACTTGATCGTATCGGCTGTAACTGCATCTGCATTCCAGTAGTTCTCATTCCTCTCCATCAGGATATGGGAGCCCGGAACCCACTCTTTGATCTTCATCGGGCCGTTGCAGACATAGGTGGAAGGATCCACTGCCCATGCCTCGCCGTTGGCGTCGATGGTTGCCTGCTGAACAGGGCTCATGGTTGCGAATGCACAGATCTTATCAAAGTATACGCACGGATAGGAAAGCTCTACCACAAAGGTCTGATCATCCGGTGCGGAAACGCCTAACGCATCCACATTTCCGTTTGCTGCCTCATCATAGCCCTTTACCATGCACAGAAGGTCATAGCCGTAAGGAGCAGCTGTCATCGGATCTGCAACTCTCTTGAAGGTATATACGAAATCATTTGCTGTCAGCGGAGTGCCGTCGCTCCATTTTAAGCCGTCGCGCAGATGGAAGGTGTATGTAAGGCCGTCATCGGAAACCTCCCAGGTTTCAGCCATTCCGCCGATGATGTTGTTATCCTTGTCAAAGTTAAGGAGCGGCTCAAATAAGTGGATGATCATGTTTGCTCCGTCAATGGCACTGTTTAATGCCGGATCAATCGTCTCCGGATCCGGTCCGATCTCCACTACCAGATTATTGCCCCCGTCTGCAGTGTCCACTGCCTGCGCGTCATCTCCGCCGGATGCAGCCGATGTCTCAGCTCCGCCGCCTCCGCCGCAGCCGGATAACACTGTCGTGGAAAGCATCGCTGCCGCTACGAGAAGTGCAAATTTCTTTTTCATAATATTCCTCCTTTAAAAGTTTCTATGAGAAACGCTGCCAGAGCGTACCTCAGACGTTTCTTCAGCCAGATGCTCCCCTTACGTATCATCTGCTTTCAGACACTTTCCTTTGATAAAGCAAGAAACAGAAAAGTTATATCTATAATACCACAGAAAAAAAATTATGCAAGCTCTTTTTGTAAATATACCCGTTTGCACCGGGGAGATGATGGAAAAATGTCGGAAAATATCTGAAATTGCTGAATTGCGAGTCTTCTATTCCCTGCAGTTATCTCTCCCATAATCTGTCGTTTTAAAAGAGCACTTTTCTGCCCCCTGGGACGGTTTTTGCGGCGCACATAGAAAAAGGCCCCGGAGAACCCCTCCGAAGCCTTTTCCTTCTCTTATCCAGTATGCATTTTTCTGATTTTTGCCAGGATATGTCCCTTCTGCTTACTCAGCCTCAGTCTGTGCCGCACTCTCAGTGCCGGACTCAGCAGCCTCTGTATTCCCCTCTGTTCCGGCAGTTTCTGCCTCATCGCCGATGTATCCGTACATGAAGTACCAGTAGCCGTACGGAGAATGCCAGGTTCCCTGAAGCTCAGGACTCTGCAGCCAGAAATCGTTATTGTAAGCGACAGGAATCATGGCCATATCGTTTAACAGCATCTGCTCTGCCTCGTGGAGAAGCGCATAGTGTTCTGCCTTATCCACGGTTGTGCGGGCCTGCTCAATCAGGGCATCGTACTCAGGATTATTGTATTTTCCGTCATTGTTGCCGTTCGTGGACTCGAACAGATTCAGCATGTTGGACGGATCATCATAGTCGTAAACCCAGCCGTTGCGGGCAACATCGTAGTCTCCGTTGCGGCGGGTCGGGGTGAAGGATGCCCACTCAACAATCTTGATATCCATATTGATTCCCAGATCACCCCATGCGCTCTGAAGATACTCTGCCAGCGGTTTATGGTAGCCGGCGTCATTTGTCATATACTCGATGGTGGGGAAGCCCTCTCCGTCCGGATATCCTGCCTCTGCCATCAGCTCTTTTGCCCGGGCCAGATCTCCCTCGAAATCGTCTGTATGGAAAAACTCCCCATACTCGGCAGCTGTCGTATCGGCGAAAGAGGAACCCGGCTCTGCGTCAGAAACACCCGGGCCTACAAAGTTCGTAGCCGCAGAGTATGTTCCCTGCATGATAGTATCCGCAATATACTGGCGGTCAAGGGCAAGGCTTAATGCCTGGCGCACCTTTACATTCTGGAAATACTCTTTTTCCAGATTCAGGCTCACATAGTAAGTTCCAAGAATCGGAGCTACGTGGAATTCCGGATTATCGCGGAGATTCGGAACTTCCTCTGTCGGCACGTCTCTTGTGAACATGATCTCGCCTGTGTTGTAGGCGCTGTAGGATGCGTTGGCGTCTTCCATGAGAACGAACTTAATTGTGTCGGCTGTGACAGCGTCCGCATTCCAGTAATTCTCATTCCTCTCAACAAGGATATGGGAGCCTGGAACCCACTCCTTGATCTTCATCGGGCCGTTGCTCACATAGGTGGACGGATCCACTGCCCACGCCTCGCCGTTTGCCTCGACAGTGGCCTGCTGAACAGGACTTAAAGCTGCAAAGGCACAGATCTTGTCAAAGTAAACGCACGGATAGGAGAGCTCTACCACAAAGGTCTGATCATCCGGCGCAGAAACCGCCAGAGCATCTGCATTGCCGCCTGCCGCCTCGTCATAGCCCTTTACCATGCACAGAAGGTCATAGGCGTAAGGAGCAGCCGTCATCGGATCAGCCATTCTCTTGAATGTATATACAAAATCATTGGCCGTAAAGTCAGAGCCATCGCTCCACTTTAAACCGTCCCGCAGGTGGAAGGTATAGGTGAGGCCATCCTCGGAAACCTCCCAGGTCTCAGCCATTCCGCCGATAATATTGTTGTCCTTGTCCATGTTTAACAGCGGCTCAAATAAGTGAATGATCATATTGGCCGCGTCAATGGCGCTGTTTAATGCCGGATCCATGGTTTCCGGATCTGGTCCAATCTGAACCACCAGGTTATTTCCTGCCTCTGCTGCGGCGCCTGTGCCGTCACCGCCGCTTCCTCCGCAGCCTGACAGCACAGTTGTAGTAAGCATGGCCGCTGCCAGAAGAAGTGCAAATTTCTTTCTCATCTTGTTTCCTCCTCATAGGTACATTGATATAAATATTTATCTGCCGTCTGCATTCCTGCAGGCAGTAATTCGCCTCCCTGTTTCCAGAGAGGCAAAGTTTATGACTGTTTCTGTTTTCTGCACAGACTCCCGTCTGAGGTGTTCTCTCACAAAGGGAATCCGTTCGGGCAGTCTCTGCCCTGACGCATCTGTCTAATTGATCTTGTCTAAATGGTGGCAGGCCGCATAGTGCCCCTTGGAAATCTCTCTCCACTCCGGATCCTGCTGGGCGCACAGCTCTGTGGCATACGGGCACCTTGTCCTGAAATGGCAGCCGCTGGGCGGATTTACCGGGCTTGGCACATCGCCGCTCAGAACAATACGCTTGGACTTTCTGCTGGTTTCCGGATCTGCAATCGGAATCGCTGAGATAAGACTCTTCGTGTACGGATGGACACTGTGGAAAGTCAGCTCATAGCTGTCTGCAAGCTCTACCATCTTTCCCAGATACATAACGCCGATCCGGTTGGAAATATGCTTAACGATAGACAGATCGTGAGCAATAAACAGATACGTAAGACCCATCTCATTCTGCAGCTCCTCAAACATATTGACTACCTGTGCCTGGATAGAGACATCCAGAGCAGACACCGGCTCATCACAGACGATAAACTCCGGATCCACAGCCAAAGCGCGGGCAATACCGACACGCTGCCTCTGGCCGCCTGAAAACTCGTGGGGATAACGGTTCGCGTGCTCCGAGTTTAAGCCCACTCGTTCCAGCATGCGGATAATCCTCTCCTGGCGCTCCTTGCGGTTTGCAGCCAGTTTGTGGATATCGATGGCCTCGCCTACAATGTCGCCTACCGTCATACGCGGATCCAGGCTGGCGTAAGGATCCTGGAACACGATCTGCATCTTTCTTCTGTAAGGAAGCATGTCAACCTTCGTCTTTTTCCCGTATACCGGCTTTCCGTCGTCTCCGAGCACAGAATTCCCGCTCCCGTCTCTGAGCGGAACATCCCCGCTGTCGAAAATCGTAGTTCCATCGTAGACAATACGGCCGCTGGTGGGCTCATAGAGGCGCAGAAGGGTACGTCCCGTCGTCGTCTTTCCACAGCCGGACTCGCCTACCAGTCCCAGCGTCTCTCCCTTATTAATATAGAAAGATACATCATCAACAGCCTTAACCACCTTTTTCTCAAAGAGCTTTCCGCTGGCCACAGGGAAATACTGTTTCAGATTCTGGATTTCAATCAGCTTCTTATTTTCCATCAGTTGTCACCTCCCTGCGCTTTCTCGAACTCAGCCTTCTGGAGCAGCCAGCAGGCACTGTAGTGAATGTCAGACAGATCTGTGTACTCCGGCATCTGTCTTAAGCAGATCTTCATGCAGGATTCACAGCGGGGCGCAAAGGGACATCCTGCCGGAGGGTTTAACATGTCGACCGGGGAACCCTCAATGGGAACAAGTCTTGTCTTTTCCTTCTCATCCAGACGCGGGATGCTGCGGAGAAGGCCCTTGGTGTACTCATGGGACGGGCGATAGAAAATATCGTCTGTAGTTCCATACTCCACCACCTTTCCTGCGTACATAACGGCGATCCGGTCACACATGCTGGCTACCACGCCCAGATCGTGGGTAATCATGATAATTGCCATCCCCAGTTTTTTCTTAAGCTCCATCATCAGCTCCAGAATCTGGGCCTGAATCGTAACATCCAGGGCGGTGGTGGGCTCATCTGCAATTAAAAGCTTCGGCTCACATGCCAGGGCAATAGCGATCATGACACGCTGGCGCATACCGCCGGACAGCTCATGAGGATACTGTTTCAGCCGCTTTTCCGGCTCATTAATTCCAACCAGAGTGAGAAGCTCCTTGGCCCTCTCCCTGGCCTCCTGCTTTGTCTTCTTGGTGTGGAGCAGGATCATCTCGCAGATCTGGTTTCCTATTGTGTACACAGGGTTTAAGCTGGTCATGGGATCCTGGAAGATCAGGGAGATCTCCTCTCCCCGGATCTTTCTCATCTGGGCCTCGTTCATCTTGTCAATTTCGTGGCCGTTAAACTCAATGCTTCCGCCGATCAGACGTCCCGGATAAGCGGTCAGTCCCATAAGACTGTAAGCTGTTACAGACTTTCCTGAGCCTGATTCGCCTACGATTCCCAGAACCTCTCCCTCCTTCAAGTGAAGGGATACGTCATTCAAAGCCTTTACCTCTCCGGCCGGGGTAAAGAAGGAAAGGCGCTCGTTTTTAATATTTACAAGATATTCACTCATGCTCATTTCCTCCTTAGTTCTTCAGCTTCGGATCAAAGGCATCACGAAGTCCGTCTCCTAAGAGGTTAAAGCTCAGAATGATGACAGAAATCATGATAGCCGGTGCAAACAGGCGGTACGGATAACTCTGAAGTCCATTCAGGGCTGCACTTGCAAGACTTCCAAGAGAAGGCATCGGCGCGTTGACGCCCAGTCCCAGGAAGCTTAAGAAGCTCTCCGTGAAGATGGAGGACGGGATCTGAAGGGTAGTCGTGACAATCAGAGTTCCGATGCAGTTGGTGAGCAGATGCTTTTTGATAATACGGCCGTTTGACGCACCCAGGGCACGGGCTGCCGTCACATACTCCTGCTCCTTCAGGATCATGATCTGGCTTCGCACGATACGTGCCATACCCACCCAGTACAGCAGGGCAAACACCACGAAAATACTGATCAGGTTGACTCCGATCAGGCCAATCCACTCAAAGCCCGGCTTCATGGCCAGATCCTTCAGCGGATAGTTCAGCACAGTAGCCAGAAGAATCACAATCAGGACATCGGGAACCGTATATATGATATCCACAATACGCATCATCACCATGTCCACCCAGCCTCCGAAGAATCCGGCTATGGAACCGTAGACAGAGCCGATCAGAAGAATAATGGCAGAAGCCACCAGACCTACGGTCAGAGAAACACGGCTTCCCATCATCACACGGATGGCATAGTCGCGGCCCAGCTGATCCGTTCCCAAAATATGCGGGAACACATCCTCGCCGTTGGCGATTGCCTCCTGCTCTGCCTCTGAATATTCGAAGGGTGCAAGGCTGTTGCTTCCCTTGATCTGCTGCTCATACTTGTACGGATAGAACTGAGGCACAATAAAGGATAATATAAAGATGAGAATGACAACCACAAGGCTTGTCATGGCAATTTTGTTTCTCTTAAAACGGCGCAGACCGTCCTTCCAGAAGCTGACGCTCTCCCTCATTACCACAAGGCTTTTTTTCTCGTCATCGCCTGCCGGGAGGAAATCTTCTGCCTTAAGCTGAAATGACAGTTTGTTTTTCTCCATGATTACGCTCCCCCTATTTCAGTTTAATACGCGGATCAATCAGCGTGTACGCAATATCCACGATCACGTTCATCACGATAATGAGAACGGCGAGGAAAATGGTAGTGCCCATGATCAGCGGATAATCACGTCCCGTAATAGCGCCGATGAACTCAGAGCCAAGTCCCGGAATTGTGAAGATCTTCTCAACAATAAAGCTTCCTGTAACTGTATAAGCTAACAGCGGTCCCAGGTAGGTGACAACCGGAAGAATTGCGTTTCTCAGGGCATGCTTGAATACGCTCACCACCCATGAAACGCCTTTCGCTCTGGCTGTTCTCATGTAATCCTGTCCCAGTACGTCCAGCATGGAAGAACGCATCAGTCTGGCAATGTAGGAAGACGGATACAGAGCCAGGGCGATTACCGGCATGATATAGTGTTTCCAGGAGGTCAGTCCGTAGGTGGGCAGCAGTCCCAGCCAGTTGCTCAGGATCTGCATCAGCACTGTACAGATAACGAAACTGGGTATGGCGATTCCGCAGGTGGTAAACAGAATAATGATATTGTCAATCATCTTTCCTCTGTTGAACGCCGCAATACTTCCTAACGGAACTCCGATACAGACCGCCAGCAGAATGGCCAGACCGCCGATCCTTGCAGAAACGGGGAACTTTGTCTGAATAATCGTGTTTACCGTTCGTCCTCTCTGCTTTACGCTGGGGCCCAAATCTCCATGAAGAACTTTGTCCATATAGATTACGTACTGCTCTCCCAGCGGCTTATCCAGACCGTATTTCTGCTCCATTGCAGCCTGGGCCTGAGGCGTAAGCGCCTTCTCAGCCATGAACGGGCCGCCGGGCACCAGGTTCATCAGAAAGAATGTGAGAGTAGCAACCAGCCAGGCTGTAACAACCGCCAGACCAATACGCTTTAAAATGTATTTTGCCATAGCTTATCTCCTTTCCCGCACTGCCATATTAAAGCCCCCATGTACAATTCTCCCGCTCTCCTGCAGCCGGCCTGCTGTCACATGACTGCACGCGCTGTCTTCTTCTGCCAGAATGGAGGAGACATTCCGTTTCCCAGGCATCCTGGACAGCACAGACCGTATCTGAAGGCCGGATAAAGAAATACATATGTAGGCCCAGTGCGGACATCTCTGCTAAAAGAAAAGAGCCGCCGCAAAATATCACATTCCACAGACAGACCGCCTGTAAGCGTCTGCCATAACCTGTAGAAACTAATTTATTTTGCGGCAGCCCCTTCAATCCAGATTACATTCCCATCTGTTTTGCTACTTCCTCAGCGAAGTTCTCTTCCTTCTTCTCGATACCCTCGCCAGTCTCAAAACGAACGAATTTTTTAACTGTTACCTTTGCATTGTTAGCCTTGGCAACCTGTGCAACATACTGGGCTACGGACTGCTTGCCATCCTCAGCCTTTACATAGACCTGATCTAATAAGCAGATTTCCTTTAACTCCTTGTTGATACGTCCCATAACCATTCCGCTGATAATCTTATCATTTGCATCTGGCTTCTCGTTCTTGGCAGCTACAGTTAAAATCTCTTTCTCTTTCTCAATGTACTCTGCGTCAACTTCATCCCTGTTTGTGTATAATGGCTTTAATGCGGCAGCCTGCATGGCTACGTTCTTAGCCATCTCCTTGATCTCATCGTTTACAACGTCTGTCTCGACATCTACTAAAACGCCGATCTTTCCGCCTGCATGAATGTAGGAAGCAACGAAGCCGTTAGCCTCTGTCAGCTTCTCAAATCTTCTGATCTTCATGTTCTCGCCGATGATGGAGATCTGGGAAGAGAGTGCCTCTGCAACTGTCAGGGTCTCATCCTTTGCCCACTTCTCAGCCATGAATGCATCCATATCTGCTGCATCAGAGGCAAGTGCCTGTGCGGCAACGTCTGCAACATAATTCTGGAACTTCTCATTCTTTGCAACGAAGTCTGTCTCTGCGTTAACCTCAACGACAACGGCTGTCTTTCCATCCTCTGTCAGCTTTGTGGCAACGATACCCTCTGCTGCAATACGTCCTGCCTTCTTAGCGGCTCCGGCAAGTCCCTTTTCTCTTAAGAACTCAACTGCCTTGTCCATATCGCCGTCTGTAGCTGCAAGAGCCTTCTTGCAGTCCATCATTCCGGCACCTGTCATTTCACGTAATTCCTTTACCATTGCGGCTGTAACTGCCATCTTACCATACCTCCATGTTCTTTCCTATAGCCGCACAGGCAGCCAACTGCCTATGCGGAAAATTCCGCAAAGCAGGAAGGGGTTCCCCCCTCCGCCTCGCGGACTTTCGTTTTCTCTTATCTGGAATTAAGCCTCTGCTGCTTCCTCAGCGAACTCCTCGCCCTCTGCAGGAGCCTCAGCCTCACCCTGGTTAGCCTCGATAACAGCATCTGCCATTCTGGACACAATAAGCTTAACGGCTCTGATAGCGTCATCATTTCCCGGGATTACATAGTCAAGCTCCTCCGGATCGCAGTTTGTGTCAACGATGCCGATTAACGGGATGCCCAGTGTATGTGCCTCCTGAACACAGATTCTCTCCTTCTTCGGGTCAACTACGAAGATAGCGTCCGGGATTCTCTTCATCTCCTTGATACCGCCAAGGTTCTTCTCGAGCTTCTCCCACTCTTTCTTCAGAGCGATAACCTCCTTCTTCGGAAGAACATCAAATGTTCCGTCCTCAGACATGGTCTCGATCTCTTTTAAGCGGTTGATACGGCTCTGGATGGTCTTGAAGTTGGTCAGCATACCGCCTAACCATCTCTCATTTACATAGAACATGCCGCATCTCTCAGCCT
>JAHZAR010000006.1:70985-71108 GCA_019423835.1 Clostridiales bacterium
CTGAAGGTCGATGATGTAGATACCGTTTCTCTCTGTGTAGATGTAGGGAGCCATCTTGGGGTTCCATCTTCTTGTCTGGTGACCGAAATGTACGCCAGCTTCCAGTAACTGCTTCATTGAAAT
>JAHZAR010000061.1:0-4572 GCA_019423835.1 Clostridiales bacterium
TTTTTCAATGGAACTGGCCGGCAGGACACTGACAGTAGATGTCGGCAGAGTGGCAGCGCAGGCAAACGGCGCGGCATTTATGCACTATGGAGACACTACCGTCCTGTCCACGGCGACGGCTTCCGATAAGCCGAGGGAGGGAATCGACTTCTTCCCGCTGAGCGTTGAATTTGAAGAGAAGATGTACGCAGTGGGAAAAATCCCGGGAGGCTTCAACAAGAGAGAGGGAAAGGCTTCTGAAAATGCCGTGCTGACGGCCCGTGTCATTGACCGCCCGATGCGCCCCCTGTTCCCGAAGGATTACAGGAATGACGTAACCTTAAACAACCTGGTTCTGTCTGTGGATCCGGACTGCAGCCCGGAGTACACTGCCATGCTTGGCTCCGCCATTGCGACCTGCATCTCAGACATTCCATTCGACGGCCCATGTGCGACGACACAGATCGGCATGATCGACGGGGAGTTTATCGTAAATCCTACCTCTGCCCAGAGAAAGGTCTCAGACATGGCTCTGACTGTGGCTTCCACCAGAGAGAAGGTGATCATGATCGAGGCCGGAGCCAATGAGGTGCCGGAGGATGTGATGATCCAGGCTATTTTTAAGGCCCATGAGGTAAACCAGGAAATTATCAAATTTATCGATACCATTGTGGCCGAGTGCGGCAAGGCAAAGCACAGCTATGAGAGCTGCGCTGTTCCGGAGGAGCTCTTTGCAGCAATCAGGGAGATCGTTCCTCAGGAAGAGATGGAGGAAGCGGTCTTTACCGATGAGAAGCAGAAGCGGGAGGAGAACATCCGCGTTATCACCGAACGCCTGGAGGAGGCGTTTGCTGAGAATGAAGAGTGGCTTTCTGTACTGGGAGAGGCAATCTATCAGTATGAGAAAAAGACAGTGAGAAAGATGATCTTAAAGGATCACAGGCGTCCTGACGGCCGCGGCATTACAGAGATCCGACCGCTGGCTGCAGAGATTGACCTGCTGCCCAGGGTTCACGGTTCCGGTATGTTCACCCGCGGACAGACCCAGATCTTGAACGTCTGCACGCTGGCCCCTCTGTCCGAGGCCCAGAAGCTGGACGGACTCGATGAGAATGAGACAAGCAAGAGATATATGCACCATTACAATTTCCCGTCCTACTCTGTAGGAGAGACCAAGCCGTCCAGAGGTCCGGGACGCCGCGAGATCGGACACGGCGCACTGGCAGAGAGAGCTCTGATTCCCGTGCTTCCAAGCGAGGAGGAATTCCCCTACGCGATCCGCACGGTATCTGAGACTATGGAGTCCAACGGTTCTACCTCCCAGGCCAGCATCTGCGCATCCACTCTGTCCCTGATGGCGGCAGGTGTGCCGATCAAGGCTCCGGTAGCTGGAATCTCCTGCGGTCTGGTGACAGGAGACACAGATGACGACTACATTGTCCTGACAGATATTCAGGGACTTGAGGACTTCTTCGGGGATATGGACTTCAAGGTAGGCGGAACCCACAAGGGAATCACATCCATTCAGATGGATATTAAGATTCACGGACTGACAAGGCCAATCATCGAGGAGGCGATCGCCAAGACGAGGGAGGCAAGACTCTATATCCTCGATGAGATTATGAAGCCTGTCATCGCAGAGCCGAGAAAAGAGGTAGGCAAGTATGCTCCGAAGATTGAGCAGATTACTATCGATCCGCAGAAGATCGGCGATGTTGTGGGCAAGCAGGGCAAGGTGATCAACAAGATTATCGAGCAGACAGGCGTCAAGATTGATATCAGCGATGATGGAAATGTTTCCGTGTGCGGAACAGATAAGGCCATGATCGAGAAGGCTGTCAGCATTATCAGAAGCATCGTCACAGATATTGAGCCGGGACAGGTGCTTACGGGAACCGTTGTGCGCATTATGAATTTCGGAGCTTTCGTTGAGCTGGCTCCGAACAAGGATGGAATGATCCACATTTCCAAGCTCTCCGACAAGAGAGTGGCAAAGGTGGAGGATGTGGTAAACATCGGCGATGAGGTTACCGTAAAGGTGATCGAGGTGGACAAGATGGGCCGCATCAACCTGAGCATGAAGCCGGGCGATCTGGCTCCGAAGGCTTCCAAGGGAGAATAAATTGCAGGAAGATATGAATCATTCGGCGCTCTGCGCTGAAGCGAAATCGAGATAGAGGCTGGGTACAGCCGGACTGCTGCAGAGACCCTTCCGGACTGCAGACGGCCGGAAAACCGGGATGCCGGGGAAAACCGGCAGCGGAGAAAACAGGCAGAAGTATGAAAGCGCGCAGGAGGACATATGCTGGAGGTAACGGGAATTTATAAAAAGTTCAGAAACAGGCAGATCTTAAAGGGAGTATCCTTTCAGGCAGAACCGGGGATGTGCGTGGGAATCGCAGGGGGAAACGGATGCGGAAAGACGACGCTTCTCTCCATACTGGCAGGTGTGAGCAGGCCGGATGCGGGCAGCATCCGGTTTGACGGGGAGGAGGCAGTGGGACGACGGAAAATTTTTGAAAAAAAGGCGGCCTACGTGCCCCAGGAAAATCCCCTGATTCCGGAGCTGTCAGCCAGGGATAACTTTGCCCTCTGGTACAAGGGAGACAAAAGGAGAATGGAGGAGGACCTGAGACAGGGGGTGGCGGGAACTCTGGGACTTCCCGCTTTTCTCTCTACCCCGGCCGGAAAGCTGTCAGGAGGCCAGAAAAAGAGGCTGAGCATTGCGGCTGCTCTGTCCAATCACGCCTCTGTTCTGATTATGGATGAACCGGGAGCTGCCCTGGATCTGGCGGCAAAGGAGGAGATCCTTCATTATATTGACAGGTTTGTAAAAAGCGGAAAAACGGTGATTTTGACTTCCCATGAGCTTCCGGAGCTGAGCCTGTGCAAAAAACTCTATATTCTCAGGGACGGCGTCCTCACACAGGCGGACAGCAGCATAACGCCGGAGGAACTGATCAGAAGATTCTGACAAAAACCGTCAAAAATCTTAAAAATCTTTACAAAAAATGTTCATTTGCTGACGAAAATAAGAAGCTGTGATATAATCAGTTCAGGCAGACTCGCAGGAACTGGGAGTGAGGCTGTAAGCATACCCGGACAGCAAAACTGTCGGGCAGTCTGCCGCGAAAAAGGAGAAAGAGGAGGAACAAGTATGAAATGCCCGTATTGTGACCAGGAAATTCCGGACGGCAGCTCCGTGTGTCCTGTCTGCATGAAGGAATTGATACCAGTCCAGGGGGAAAGCAGCCGGGATGGCAGCGAGGACCCAAAAGAGGAGATGACGGAGGAGAAGTCCGAAAAACGATCAGAGGGGGAAGAAATGCCGGACAGTCCAGTGGAAGACAGGAAGGCGGAAGACAGCGCAGGCCGGGAAATGACAGGAGTGCCTGCCGTGCCTGAAAAAAAGTCAGGGCGCGGTCCGATCATAGCTGTGGCAGCGGCGGCGGTTATCGCCGTAGCCGGACTGGCGTTCTGGCAGATGAATAAAGAAGACCCGAAAGATATTGTCATCAAGGCCTTTGAGGGATTGATGGCGGATGGACAGACGGACCCGGGCGAGGAGATCTTCGGCTGGGATGCCATGTATGAAAAGCTGTATCAGGGCTCCTATCAGATGGATATGGGCCTTCAGATGGAGAGCCTGCTGGGGAGCACAGAGTTCGCAGGAGCCGGATTCAGTATGGCCGCAGCGGAGGATCGGGATACCGGAGCCATGGACATGGATTTCGGGATTCAGTATGGCGGGATGGATCTTGCAAGTGCGCAGATTTACCTGGACGATTCCGAGCTTGCAGTGGCTCTTCCTGAGCTGACGGGAAAGGTGTTCAGCCTGAATCTGGCAGAGGATCTGGACACTCAGGTTGCCAATTCCCCGTATCTGGGAAAAAATCTTTCTGATATGGGATTTAATCTTCAGGGGTATGTCGATTATATGAAAAAAGCCAACGAGATTTCCCAGTCCGAAACCCCTATGTTTGACATGGGAGCGCTCTGGGAGAGATATAAGACGGGAAGTGAGGCGATTGACAACCTGAAGGCTGCCATGACTGTGGAAAAGGGAGAGAAAAAGAGCTTTACCGTGGATGGTGAGGAGCAGGAATGCACCGGATACCATGTGGTTTTAAGCAGTGATTCCCTTGTCCGGTTTTTCGCAGATACGAAGGAATTTTTCCTGGAAGATGAAACCTTAAAGAAGGACGTTGTCACTTACCTGGAGCTTGTGAAGGATCTCAATGATTCCGTTTCAGGCACCTACAGCCTGGATGCTGTGACCGGCGGGGACGGAAGCCAGACGGAGGAGCTGACACCGCAGGAGCAGCAGGAGGAAATCTGGACCACGGTGGACAGCAGCCTGGACGAAGCCCTGACTCAGTTCCAGAACAGCGTGGGAGATCTGAATCTGGCAGTTTATGTGACAGATGACGGAAAGCTGGCTTCCTTCGATTACAGTGCAGCCCTTACCGGGGCTTCAGAGGAGATGGAGGACAGCCAGACAGCCGGTGCGGAAAGCGCAGAGGTTCCCGACGCTTCAGAGGAAGAGACAAAAGCAGCAGAAGCAGGCGCCGGTGCAGACGGTGCGGCGCAGGG
>JAHZAR010000061.1:4582-6447 GCA_019423835.1 Clostridiales bacterium
AACAGTTACCTTCAAGGGAGGCTATAACCGCATGGCCAATGTTGATGCAAGCCTTGTGCTTGCGGTTCCGGGTTCCTCTCCGGTGACAGTTACTGTGAACAAGACCGGTGACTACCAGAAGAACCAGTCCTACAGCGAAGGACTTGTCATCGGCTTTGAGTCAGAAGGAGAGAAGGGAGCCCTCAGCTTATCGGGAAGCTATAGCATAGCAGACAAAACCTATTCGCTGCAGGGAGCTCTGGAGAGCAACGGAATGGAGCTGGGAAGCCTGACCGTGGACGGAATCATGGAGGAACTGGTTCCGGGAGAGTCCTTTAAGGCGGCGGCAGATTCCATCAGGCTTACGGTGAGCCAGACAGCCCTTGGAGTGCCTGCAGAGCAGGCCACAGATATGGAACTGCTGGAGCTGTCCGGTTCCTTTGGAATGGGCCCGATGATCGAGAGCCCGGCCAAGCCGGAGGGAGAGAGCTTTGACATTCTGGCGGCCACTGAGGAAGAGTGGAACCAGGTGATCGCGGAAATGTACTTAAAGCTCAATGAGCTGACCAGCAGCCTGTACTAAATGGCCGGAGCAAAGCCTGCCGGGGCGCAAGCCCGGGCAGGCTTTGCTCGCTCGGCTGAACGGACAGAGGGCAGCCCGGGCCATATCTGGAAACAGCAGAGGCGCCCCGCAGGCCGGAGGCGCAGATAAAAGCGGAACAAAGAGGAAAAACGGATGCGTACATTTTTCGTGTATCTGAAGCTGGAACTGAAACGGGTGCTGAAGAGCGCCCCATATTTTCTTGCGGGAACAGCCGTGCTGGCGGCTTTGGCCGGCATGATTGCTTTTGCGGCCGGCCGGGTACTTTACTCGGACCGTGCAGTGGGGAATATCCGGGTGGGAGTTGTGCTGCCGGATCAGGATCCGGCAGCAGAAAAACTGATTTCCATGGTCTCCTCCCTGGAAAGCGTGTCCAGCCTGTGCGAATTTTCCTATGTGGATGAAAAGGACGGGCGGGAGCAGATGAGACAGGGGAAACTGTATGCCCTGATGCTGATCCCGGAGGGGCTTCTGAGCGGGATTATGGACGGCACCAACACGCCGGTGACAATTGTATTCCCGGAAAATGCAGGGCTGGAGGCGGCGGTATTCAGGGAACTCACCGATGCAGGAACACAGATTCTGAAGACGGCCCAGGCGGCTGTCTACGCATCGGACGAACTGTGCCGCAGGATGGGAAAGGAGACGCAGATCCCCCAGGCGGAAGCGGATATAAATTCCATATATCTGAAATATGCGCTGAACCGTTCCGTCTATTTCAGAGCAGAGGAGGTAAGCGCGGCAGGAGAGGTGGGTACGGCCGTTTTTTATGGAATTTCAGCCTCTGTCATGGTGCTTTTGCTTCTGGGAATTCCGGCGGCCGGTTTTTTAAAGCCTTACTCCCAAATCATGGAGAGAAAGCTGTTTTTAATCGGCCTTTCACGGGGAAAAAGGCTTTTGGCAAGGGCTGTCTGCCTGTGGCTGGCATTTGCGGCCGTGACAGCAGCTCCCTTTTTTGTGTGCCTTGGAATGGGATTCATGGAGAGCGGAGGACTCAGCATTCCTGTGTGGCTTCTGGTCTGTATGACGGCAGCCATGTGGACCATTTTTATCTATGAGCTGGCCGGGGGCGCTGTTGCAGGGATCTGTGCGCTGTTTCTCACCACGGCAGCCTCTGTTTTCATGGCGGGAGGGCTGATTCCTGCGGTCTTTCTTCCGGAAGCTGTACAGCGGGCCGGGAGCTTTACACCGGCAGCTGTTCTGATGGATGCAGTGCAGTGGATGGTATCGGGAGGGGAGGCTTTTCCTGTACTCAGGCTTACAGCTCTGGGAGCGGCCGCTTTTC
>JAHZAR010000061.1:6457-16624 GCA_019423835.1 Clostridiales bacterium
GCTTGCGGCGGCAGTAAGGAGGGATTATGAGTAAGACGGGACTCTGGTTTTTTCTGTCCCTGAAAAGACAGATGAGGAGGGTGTTCTTTCTGGCTCTTCTGCTGTTTCTTCCAGCCGGACTGTGGTGCTTCAGAGCGGCCGGAGAAGACGGCAGCGAACAGGTGAAAGTGGCACTCTATGCCGGGGAAAGCGGCTGGAACCGGAAAGTGGCAGAGGAGCTCCTCGCGGATACAGGTTCTTTTGGTTTTTACATGAGCGGTTCTGAGGAAGAGCTGAGGGAGGATGTGAAAGCGGGGCGGGCAGAGTGCGGCTATATTTTTCCGGAAGATCTGCAGGAGAGAATGGAAACGGGAAATTATAAAAGAAGTATTGTGCTGGTGTCCTCTCCGTCTACGACGGCAGGAAAACTTTCCACAGAGATAGTGTTTTCCGGTCTGTTTACCGTCTGGGGAAGGGAGCTGCTTCAGGCATACGCCGGTGAGGGCGAACCCTTTCGCGGGGAGAGGGATGTCTGGGAACAGCTGGAACCCCTCTATGACAGGTACCTGAAAAACGGGAGTACCTTTGCCTTTCAGTATGTCACATCAGGGGGAAGCGCTCTGGAGGAGCCGACGCTTAAGACCTCTCCTCCTGCCAGAGGGATTGCGGCAGTGTTTATCTTTGTCATGGGACTTGCTGCGGCCGTGACAGTCTGTGAGGATATCAAAAGGGGCCTGTTTGGGACTATGTCCGGTCTGCGCCGGGAGACGGCTGTCATGGCCTGCCTGGCAGCCCCCGTCTTTCTCTCCTGCCTCAGCGGTTTTGCGGCTCTGGGAACGGCTGGAGTGCTTATGAACCCGGCAGGGGAAGCCGGGCTGCTTCTGCTCTACGGCTGCGGATGTACGGTCTTTTCCTGGGCTCTCTGCCGGCTGGTCAGAAATCCTCTGTCCATTGCCTGCCTGATTCCGTTTTTTATTATCGGAAGCCTGGTTCTCTGTCCCGTCTTTGTGGACCTGTCCCTGTTTCTCCCGGCTGCAAAGACTGCGGGAAGGCTGTTTTTGCCCTGGTATTATCTGAGAGCATCGGTTTTCCTGTAGGCTGTCTTTGATTCCGGAAGGCGGCCGCCTTGGACAGACGGGAAGCCGGCTCCGCCTTCCCAAAGAGCGGGAGGGCAGCGGGGCTGATTGTAAAATTTTGTAAAAGATCAGGTCAGATTTTGGAAAACTCACCGCAAACACATTGAAATTTAACAGGATTCTGACTATAATAAAAAAGAGTACGCGATGCCCGGAGAAGCGGAGCATCCCGGTGCCGGAAAGGACGGCGTTTCTGCCGCCAGGCCTGCTCAGGCTGCGGCGCGGGTGCTTCGCTTTTTGCTGTCTTTGCATATAGGATTGAAGAGGGGGAAGGAATCGAGCATGGAAGAGATGAATTTCGACGAGCTGCACCTTCTGGCAGATGAAAAAAAATACAGGAGCCTGAAGGAAAAACTGATAGAGATGAATGAGGTGGACATTGCCTCGTTTATCGAGGAGCTGGATTCTGAAAAGACGGTGGTGGTGTTCAGGACGCTCCCCAAGGAGATTGCCACAGATGTGTTTGCCTGCCTTCCGGTGGAGAAGCAGCAGCACATTATCACCAGTATCACGGACAGCGAGCTTCAGTACATTATGGATGATCTGTTTGTGGATGATGCAGTGGACATGCTGGAGGAGCTTCCGGCCACCATCGTAAAAAGGGTGCTGAAAAATTCGAGCCCTGATACCAGGGCCCTGATCAACCAGTTTTTAAAATATCCGGATAACAGTGCGGGAAGTGTGATGACGGCTGAATATGTAGGACTGAAAAAGGCCATGACAGTGGAGGAGGCCTTTGCCTATATCAGAAAGTACGGGGTGGACAAGGAAACTATTTACACCTGCTATGTTATGGATGCGGCCCGCCATCTGGAGGGCGTCGTCACAGTAAAGGATCTTCTCATGAGCCCCTACACCACAACCATCGAGGAGATCATGGACACCCATGTGCTGAAAGCTGTCACCACGGAGGATCAGGAGGCTGTGGCGGCCATGTTCAATGAGTATGCCCTTTTGAGCCTTCCGGTCGTGGACGGGGAAAACCGTCTGGTGGGAATCATCACGGTCGACGACATTATGGATGTCATGGAGCAGGAGGCCACCGAGGACTTTCAGAAGATGGCAGCCATGAACCCCAGCGAGAAGCCCTATCTGAAAACGAGCGTATTCCAGCTTGCCAAGAACAGGATCGTGTGGCTGCTAGTGCTGATGTTCAGCAGCATGGTCACAGGAGAGATCCTGACACAGTATGAGGAGGCATTTTCCGCGATTCCCCTGCTTGTTACCTTCATCCCCATGCTGATGAATACAGGAGGAAACTCGGGAAGCCAGGCCAGTACGATGATTATCCGAGGCATGGCGGTAGGCGAGATCAGCCCGGCGGACATTGTGAAGGTGGTGTGGAAGGAGCTGAGAGTCGGAGTCCTGGTGGGCTTCTGCCTGGCAATCGCAAATTTCATCCGTCTGAGCCTGTCTTACCCGGGACAGGAGATGATTTGCCTGACCGTAGTGCTGAGTATTTTCTGCATCGTTATCATCGCCAAGACAATCGGCTGCACGCTGCCTATCATCGCAAAGGTACTTCACCTGGATCCGGCCCTGATGGCATCGCCGATGATTTCCACGATTCTGGATGCCTGCAGTCTTGTTATTTACTTTAATTTTGCCTGCCACCTGCTGGATATGGCGGTTTAGCAGGAATCAGGAACCGTTCAGGCCGCCGCTGTCAGGCGGAAGGAAGCTGTCTGCAGTCTGCGGGCAGGGAGCAAATTTCAGCCCCACTCCAGGCTTGTATTTTTTCAGATAAGGCGATATAATTAAGTATCTTTAGCAGCAGTTCAGTTACCTGACTGGACTGAATTATCAAAGTGAGGAGTGTGGAGCTATGGAAAAGATCAGAACGAGATATGCCCCAAGCCCGACTGGGAAGATGCATGTGGGAAATTTAAGGACTGCACTGTACGCCTACCTGATTGCCAAGCATGAGGGCGGCGACTATATTTTAAGAATTGAGGATACGGATCAGGAGCGCTACGTAGAGGGCGCCACTGAGATTATTTATAATACTTTGAAGGATACAGGCCTGATTCACGACGAAGGCCCGGATGTGGGGGGACCGGTAGGCCCATATGTCCAGAGCGACCGCCAGAAGGCAGGCATCTATATGGAGTATGCGAAAAAGCTCATTGACAAGGGGGAGGCATACTACTGCTTCTGTGACCAGGAGCGCTTAAACAGCCTGAAAAAGACAGTAAACGGCGAGGAGATTATGGTCTACGAAAAGCACTGCCTGCACCTGTCCAGGGAGGAGATTGAGGCAAACCTGGCAGCCGGAAAGCCCTTTGTCATCCGCCAGAATAATCCACGGGAGGGAAAGACGACCTTTCACGACGAGATTTACGGGGATATCAGTGTAGACAATTCAGAGCTGGATGATATGGTTCTCATCAAGTCTGACGGCTACCCGACCTATAATTTTGCCAATGTGGTGGATGACCATTTACAGAAAATTACCCATGTGGTGAGGGGAAATGAGTATCTTTCCTCCTCTCCGAAGTACAACCGGCTCTACGAGGCATTCGGCTGGGAGGTTCCTGTGTATGTACACTGCCCAACCATCACAAATGAGGAGCACAAGAAGCTGAGCAAGAGAAGCGGCCACTCTTCCTACCAGGATCTCATCGACCAGGGCTTCCTCTCAGAGGCTGTTGTGAACTTCGTGGCTCTGTTAGGCTGGTCACCGGAGGGCAATCAGGAGATCTTCACCCTCGATGAGCTGATTAAGCAGTTTGATTACAGACACATCAGCAAATCACCGGCAGTTTTCGATATGGTGAAGCTCAGATGGATGAACGGCGAGTATATGAAGGCCATGGATTTTGACCGGTTTTACGAGATGGCGGAGCCTTATATCAGGGCTGTAATCAAGAAGGATCTGGATCTGAAGAAAATTGCCGCCATGGTGAAGACAAGGATTGAGGTGTTCCCGGACATTGCGGGACATATTGACTTCTTTGAGGAGCTTCCGGAGTACGATCCGCAGATGTACGTCCACAAGAAGATGAAATCCACAGAGGAGACTTCCTTAAAGGTGTTAAAGGACGTGCTGCCGATTCTGGAGGCCCAGGAGGATTTCTCCAATGACGCTCTCTATGAGAGGCTGTCTGCCTACATTTCTGAAACAGGGGTAAAGACAGGATTTGTCATGTGGCCCATCCGTACAGCTGTCTCAGGAAAGCAGATGACGCCTGCAGGAGCCACAGAAATAATGGAGGTTCTCGGAAAAGAGGAATCCTTAAAGAGAATCAGAAAGGGAATCGGGCTTCTCGAGAAATAGAAGAGATGCTTAAATAAAGAGGGATGCCTTGCGGATGGGTTCCGCGGCATCCTTCTTTGACGTATGAGGCAGTGCTGAGCAGGCCGCAGCGCTGCAGGAAAGTCTGTTTGGAGGGAGCGAGTAGACAGGTATGCCATTTAATAAAGCACAGGAGGCGGCGGTAAACCACGGAGCCGGACCCATGATGGTCTTAGCCGGGCCGGGCTCGGGAAAGACAACGGTGGTGACACACAGGGTGCAGAGCCTGATTGAGCAGCATGGAGTCAATCCCTCATCGATCCTTGTCATCACATTTACGAGGGCAGCAGCCAGAGAGATGAAGGAACGGTTTGAGCGCCTGATGGAAGGGCGGCGCCTGCGGGGACAGGTGAGCTTTGGAACCTTCCACGCTGTTTTTTTCCGGATCCTCAAGCTGGCCTACGGTTATGAGGCGGCTGATATTATCAGGGATGATCAGCGTCTCCGCTTTATGCGGGAGCTGGTGGCAAAGGAGCAGCTGGAGCCGGAGGATGAGAATGAGCTGATTGCTTCCCTTCTTGCAGAGATAAGCTCTGTGAAGGGGGAGCTGATAGATCTCAGCCACTATTATGCAAAGAGCTGTTCGGAGGAGGCCTTTAAGCGGATCTATGAAGGCTATGAGGAGAGGCTCAGAAAAAACAGGAAGATAGACTTCGATGATATGCTTGTGATGTGCTATGATCTGTTCCGTCAGCGGCCGGATATTCTGGGGGCCTGGCAGAAAAAATATTCCTATATTCTGGTGGACGAGTTTCAGGACATTAACCGGCTTCAGTATGAGATTGTACGGATGCTTGCAGCCCCCCGGAACAATCTGTTTATTGTGGGGGATGATGATCAGTCTATCTATCGGTTCCGCGGGGCAAAGCCGGAGATTATGCTGGGCTTTGAGCGGGACTATCCCAGCGCCAGGAGAGTGCTTCTCGATGTCAACTACCGTTCCACAAAGGAGATTGTGGACGCATCCCTGCGTCTGATTGGAAACAATGAAAAACGCTTTAAAAAGTCTCTGAGGACTGCGGGAAACAGAGGCAGAAAGGTAATCACCCGCGTCTGGAAGGATGAGGAGGAGGAGAACAGCCGCATCGCCGAGGAGATCCGGATGTACTGTGAGGCCGGATGTGCCTACCGGGACATCGCCGTTCTCTACCGCACCAATTCAGGCCCCCGCAGGCTTATAGAAAAGCTGATGGAGTACAACCTGCCCTTTAAAGCCAGGGATGTGGTTCCGAACCTCTATGAACACTGGATCTCAAAAAATATTCTGGCCTATATCCGCGTGGCCCTGGGAAGCAGGGAGAGGGGGGAGGTGCTGCAGATGATCAACCGCCCGGCCCGGTATATCAGCAGAGATGCCCTTCAGGCGCCGAAGATCTCCTTTGATGAGGTCAAGGGCTATTACCGGGATAAGGACTGGATGGTAGAGCGGATCGAAAACCTGGAATTTGACCTGACGGCAATCAGCCGCATGTCTCCTCTGGCAGCCGTCAATTATATCAGAAAATCGGTGGGATACGATGCCTGGCTCTACGAGTACGCGGCCGCCCACCGGATGAAGGCAGATGAATTTCTGGAAACGGCAGACCAGCTCAGGGAGAGTGCGGCCCGCTATAAAACCTTTGACGCCTGGTTTGCCCATATCAGTGAATATGGGGAGGAGCTGAAACGTCAGGCTAGAGAGAGGGAGCAGACGGCAGATGCTGTGACCCTGTCTACCATGCACAGCTCCAAGGGGCTGGAATACAGGGTCGTCTATATTCTGGATGCCAACGAGGGAGTGACGCCCCACAGCAAGGCTGTTCTGGACGCAGATATTGAGGAGGAGAGACGGCTGTTCTATGTGGCTATGACCAGGGCAAAGCAGAGGCTTCACGTGTACAGCGTGAAAGAAAGATACCATAAGCCTGCGGAGGTTTCCCGGTTCGTGGAGGAATATCTGGACGGGGAGGAAGATCGGACGGTACTGTGACCGGGAGGACATTCGGGAACCGGGATGAAATCTTTACCGGAATTCAGAGATGGAAGAACAGAAAGAGAGGAGGAGCCGGATGGGCTGTGTGCATATTTACTGCGGAGACGGAAAGGGAAAGACCACTGCCGCCGCCGGGCTGGCTGCGCGGATGCAGGGCTGCGGGGGACACGTGGTAGCTGCCCGTTTTTTGAAGACAGATGATTCAGGGGAGGTGAGGGCCTTGAAAAGCCTTCCCGGAATTGAGATCCTGCCCTGTGACAGAAATTTTGGGTTTACCTGGCAGATGACAGAATCCCAGAGGGAGGAGGCATCCGGCTACTACGGGGATATGTTTGAGCAGGCCTGCAAAAGGGCTCTGGAGCTCTGTGAAAGTCTGAAGAGCAGGGGGAGAGAAGAAAAAAGAGGGGAGGGGCCGGGCAGAGACTGCCAGACACTTCTGATTCTTGACGAGATTTTTGCGGCCTGCAGGAACGGATTTGTGCAGGAAAAGAAGGTGGTGGATTTTCTGCATAACAGGCCCTGTAATCTCGAGGTGGTTATGACTGGAAGAGATCCCTCAGAGAAGCTTCTGCAAGAGGCAGACTATGTTTCCGAGATTGTGTGCAGAAGGCATCCCTTTGAGAAGGGAGTGACGGCCCGCAGAGGTATTGAGTACTGAGCCTTCACAGGCTCTATGGCAGCGCATCAACCCGGTGCAGGCATGGGAGGAACAGTGCAGCAGAAGACAAGGGAAAGGACAGTGAGAATGAACAGAACCAAAAGGCCGCAGATGAACCTGATCACGAAGGAAATGCGGATGGAATACTTAAATGAGATGGAGAAGGAGCATCCGGGATATATCGGTGAGAGAGACAAGCTCTACACGCTTGTCTATATTTTCACGGGAGTCAGGCTGATGTACAGTCTGCTCTACATTATGATGATCTGTTTTTATCAGCTGATCGTGCCAGGCAGCCTCAGTCTGTCAAACGGGATGGTCAGCCTGTTTGGCACAGCAGTATTCTATTTCTGGTATACCCTGCTTTTAAACTCCGGGTGGGCTGTGGCGGCGCTGATGCTGACAGCCAGAGGAATCGGGCTGGTTATGGGGGGAGTTTCCCTTTTAAACAGCGCTCCGGTGCTGGTAATGGGGCTGCCGGGCTTAACCTCTCTTCCTGCCATTTTTATCATGACAGCAGGGATGGTTTTGCAGTTTATGGAGGCAGTATTCTGCATCTATGCAGTCTTCGATTCCAAAGCAGCCATGGCGATCCGGCTGAACCGCATGATGGGAACCTGGTTTCTGACAAACCGGGTTCCGAAAGATACACTGGAGCGCATGGCCGGATATAAAAATGAGGAGGCGGACAGCATCTGTGAGAGAGACGGGCAGAAGGAGAACGGCGGCAGCGGGGAGCCCCGGGATGCAGACTGCGGGTCGGAAAGAGATGACGGGGAGAGAAAAACTTCCGATTCAGGACAGGAGTGATGGGAGCAGCCTTCAGCTTCCTGCAGCCCCGCCGCAGACTTTCGCGCAGAATGCAGGAAAACACAGGAAGAGCAGGAGAAAAGCTGCTTGATTTTTCGCCTCTTCTCTGATAAAGTGTAACAAGAAGGCCGCCCTGTCCTGCCGTGCAGGAGGAGGCCTGGCAGGCGGACCATACAGACAGAAGCCATGTGCTTCACAGTGAAAGATAAAAAACAGAAAGGTAAGAAAATCTATGGCTGAAAACAAGAATGTAAATCCGGCAGCAGAGAATGAGGAGGAGATGACAGTGACCCTGACACTGGATGACGGGAGAGAGCTGGAGTGTGTAGTTCTCACGATTTTCCCTGCCGGTGACAAGGAGTATATCGCACTGCTTCCGATGGATGACGAGGACAGCGATGAGGGGGAGGTTTACCTGTACCGCTACACAGAGGACGAGAATGGAGAACCGAACCTTGAGAACATTGAGGATGACGACGAGTATGAGATCGTTGCCGACGCTTTTGACGAGCTTCTGGACGAGCAGGAGTACGATGAGCTGGTCGGAGAGGACGAGTTAGAAGAATAAGGAAGGCAAACGAGGTTATCTCTTTCCTTCCAAGAAAAAAACGGGGATATTTTGTGACTTCGCTGGAACAAAATATCCTCGTTTTTTCTATCCCTTATACATTGAAGCGGAACAGGATTACATCTCCGTCCTTTACAACATATTCCTTGCCCTCCATGCGGACAAGTCCCTTTTCCTTTGCCGCAGTGTATGTTCCGCAGTCCAGAAGATCCTGATAGTTGACAACCTCAGCCTTGATGAAGCCTCTCTCAAAGTCAGAGTGGATTTTTCCGGCTGCCTGGGGAGCTTTTGTGCCGACCTTGATGGTCCAGGCTCTCGTCTCCGTCTCTCCGGCGGTCAGATAGCTGATGAGGCCCAGAAGGCGGTAGCTTGCGGCGATCAGCTTGTCGAGGCCGGATTCCTTCAGCCCCAGGTCTTCGAGAAACATCTTTTTCTCGTCATCGTCCAGCTCTGCAATCTCCTGCTCAATCTGGGCGCAGATGACAAATACCTCGCTGCCGTTTTCAGCTGCAAATTTTCTCACTTCCTGGACATAGGCATTGCCGGCCGCGTCGTCCGCCAGATCATCCTCGGCCACATTGGCCGCGAAAATCACAGGCTTCCAGGTTAAGAGATTCAGGGAGGCGATAAAGGCCAGCTCGTCCTCATCCTCTGTCTCATAGCTTCTGGCCAGCTTTCCCTCCTCCAAATGGGCGTACATGGCTTTCAGGATTTCAAGCTCCTTTGCGAGAGCCTTGTTTCCCATGGCACTCTTGGTGGTCTTGGCGATGCGGCGTTCCAGAATTTCCATATCGGAGAAAATAAGCTCCAAGTCAATGGTTTCAATATCCCTTAAGGGGTTTACGCTTCCGTCTACATGAACCACATTCGGATCATCAAAGCAGCGAACCACATGGACGATAGCATCCACCTCGCGGATGTTGGAGAGAAACTGGTTTCCGAGTCCCTCGCCCTTGGAAGCGCCCTTTACCAGACCGGCAATATCCACAAATTCTATGACAGCAGGGGTAATCTTGGCGGAATGGTAGAGCGCTGCCAGCTTCTGAAGCCTCTCGTCTGGAACGGGAACCACACCCACATTCGGGTCGATGGTACAGAAGGGGTAATTGGCAGATTCGGCGCCGGCCTTTGTCAGAGAGTTGAATAATGTACTTTTTCCTACGTTTGGTAAACCTACGATTCCTAATTTCATATATCTCTACATCTCCTTAAAAATGCTGTATTTACAAGGCTTTTCGCACTTTGGCGTTTTGGCGGCTATGCCATTTTTACGCCATTTACGCATTGACTTGTATTGGGTTATATCAACATACGCTGCTGAGTTGAAATTGCTTCACAGCCAGATCCAGCGTTTCATCGGTCACATAGACATACCGATCCACCGTGGTTTTGATGCTGGCGTGTCCCAGCAGCTTTCCTCCTTGAGATTCTTTCTCATGGATGAACTCTTTTCCCGCAGAGAAGAAAAGAACATACTACTACACTATACAGTATAGCGCATGGTGCTCTTTTCCTCAAGACTTCTTCGCGAATTTTTTAAATTCAATGTCAGGTCATGAGCGTCTGACTGATGTACTGTTCAAACTTTTTGCGCTTTACTAATTTTTTGCTTAATTTGCCTGTTTCAAAATTTTCGTTGTCCGTTTTACATTTTCTGCCGCGTTGCCTTTTCGGAAATTTTTACAGTTAAACGAGATGGGGACGCAGACCTCCAAAACCCTGTCATAGATACGGCGCTCGTCCAGATCG
>JAHZAR010000062.1 GCA_019423835.1 Clostridiales bacterium
ATTTCCTGTAAATGGGGTCCAGCTTCATGTATTCCAGGAAATCGTGCATCCATCCCATATTCCACTTAAAGGTAAAGCCAAGTCCGTCATCCTCCGGCCGGTGTGTGACTTTGGGCCAGGCTGTGGACTCCTCGGCGATGATCATGCAGCCGTCCTTTCTCCCTGTCAGAACACTGTTCAGATGCTTGAAAAATTCGATGGCTTCCAGATTCTGATTGCCTCCGTACCGGTTTGCGACCCACTCTCCGTCCTTTCTGCCGTAATCCAGATAGAGCATGGATGCCACTGCATCCACCCTCAGTCCGTCTATGTGGTACTGCTCGATCCAGTAGAGGGCGTTGGCGATAAGAAAATTTTTGACCTCGTTCTTTCCGTAATCAAATACCTTTGTACCCCAGTCTGGGTGCTCTCCCTTGCGGGGATCCGCGTACTCATAGAGGGGTTCCCCGTCAAATTCAGCCAGCCCATGGGCGTCTTTGGGAAAATGGGCGGGTACCCAGTCCAGAATAACACCGATTCCCTTTTTATGGAGATAGTTTACAAGGTACATGAAGTCTTTGGGAGCGCCGTAGCGGGAAGTAGGGGCATAATAGCCTGTCACCTGATAGCCCCAGGAGCCGTCAAAGGGGTGCTCTGCGATCCCCATAAGCTCCACATGGGTATAGCCCATATGCCTGACATATTCGGCCAGGGCCCTGGCTGCCTCTCTGTATGTATAACAGTTGTCCCGCTCCGGGCGTATGGTCTTTCGCCAGGATCCCAGATGCACCTCATAGATGGCCAGGGGAGCTTTCACAGGGTCTGTCTGCTTCCTCTTTTCCATCCATGCTGAATCGCTCCAGGAAAAGCCTGTAATGTCGGCAGTTACAGAGGCAGTTCCCGGCCGGTATTCGGCACTGAAGGCAAAGGGGTCAGATTTTAAGAGCAGAGAGCCTGTTTTGGTGGTAATGGCATATTTATAGAGTTCGCCCTCCCCCAAATCAGGTACAAAGGCTTCATAAATTCCCTGTCCATTGATATTTTTCATGGGATTTTTTTCAGGATTCCATCCGTTGAAATCCCCTACTACGCTTACAGACTGTGCATGGGGCGCCCATACAGCGAAGTGCATGCCGTTTTTTTTACGGCAGGTGTAAGGATGAGCTCCCATTTTCTCATATAGACGGTAATGGCGTCCCTCACCAAAGAGATAAAGGTCAAGTTCTCCGAAAAACCCCATTCCTGCTTTTGAAGTTTTTGTCTTCTGACCGGCTGGGCTTTTTGCGCACGGAGCGGTACCGGAAGATTTGACATCTGGTATTGTGTTCATAACTAAATTCCCCCTGAAATACCGGCCGGCAGGACGTGAAAGAATCCGATTTCCGGTGACAGTCCTGCCAATGGCCATGTTAGTAGCTCTCATGATATGTGTACGTCTGTCTGTCCGGTTTTCCTAATCAGACTGCAGAGAAAAGATGAATGCGCTGTCTGCCGGCAGGACAAAATTCAGTTTGCCGTCCGTAACCGGATAGGATCTCCCGGAGAGAAGCTCTGCGGCAGATTGGAACTGGCAGGGGATGGAGAGAGCTGCCTCCCTGCCGTCATTGTTTGCAGCGATCATGAGCTGTTCCCGGTCAGAGGAGCTTCGCAGAAACACATACTGGCGGTTAGTGAGGAAAATCTCCCGGTACTCTCCGCCGTGAAGCGGAGAATGATCTCTGTGAATCGCTCCCAGTAGACGGATATGGCCGGACAGCTCGGAGGATTCCTTTTCTGCTGCCTCCTCAGGCAGAATCCTCGGACGGAGATTCTCGTCGGAGGTACTGGTTCTTTTTCCTTCAATTCCCCACTCGCTTGCGTAGTACACAGAAGGAATTCCCGGGAGGGTGTACAGAAGCGTATAGATGAGCTTTAAGTGAGATCTGTCAGCCAGTTTTGACGCAATCCGATCTTCATCGTGATTGTCAAGGAAGGTGTACAGGCTTCGTCCCACAGCCTGAAGCCGTTTTACGTTGTGGGCCAGCTCAAAATAGTTGTGGTCATTGTGGGCGGAATAGATACTCTTGTGCATTTCATAGTTGGTGACAGAGTGCAGCATTTCACTGCTGACCCAGCGGGCGTATTCCCCGTGTATGACCTCTCCCATCAGCCAGAAATCAGGTTTCAGCTCACGGGAAAGGGCACGAAGCTCTTTCATAAAGGAAAAGTCCAGGACATTGGCACAGTCCAGACGGATGCCGTCAATGTCAAATTCTGACACCCAGAACTGCACAGTGTCCATCAGATAAGATTTGACCTCCGGATTCTGAAGATTCAGGCATGGAAGCTCATAAATGCCTCGCCAGGCCTCATAGCCGAACGGATCCCCCAGAGGACTTTGCCAGTCAAAGCTGACACCTTTATACCAGCCGGTATAGCGGGAGGAGGAGCCGTTTTGCTGAATGTCCCGGAAGGCGAAAAATTCCCTCCCTGTGTGATTGAACACGCCGTCTATGACCACGTGTATTCCGTTTTCATGGCAGGCTGAAACAAAGTCCCGGAAGTCTCTGTTTGTCCCCAGTCGTCGATCAACCAGGCGGTAGTCTCTGGTGTCGTAGCCGTGGGATACAGACTCGAAAAGAGGGCCTATGTAGATAGACGTAAAATTCATTCGCTTTAAGTGAGGAATCCAGCGGAAAAGCTCATCCATAGGAGCGGATGATTCAGTCTGTGAGGCAAAAAGATTGACCCTGGGAACGCCTGTCATTCCCAGGGGATACATGTGGTAAAAGACGCTTTTATCGTACCAGGCTGTCATACTGTGTCCTCCTGTGAGTTAGTTTCGATGAGGGGCTGATAGGCTCCTCTAAAGCTCCTGGCTTTTAATTCGGCGCAGGAGAAACTGATAACGCAGCTGGGCTGCATTGATCTCATAAATATAGCAGTCGATAAGTACCGGATCAACTGCCTGATCAAAATGATTTCTGGCGCAGTCCATCTCTGCCATGATGCGGCGCAGCTCATCCCTTATGGCTATCGGGGAAGGTCTGGCGCCGGTCTTTCTCTCCTGTTTTGATTTCGTTTTAAGCATGTATGTTTCCTCCTTTGAGCCTAGTATGGCTGGAAAAAAGAAAAAATATGTGCAGAAACGGGCAGCAGTTCAGATAAAAGGATAAACTGTTAAAAACAGGAAAAGAAACGGGCGTCCCTACTCATCCGGTTTTATGCCAAGGAAGGACTGGAGCCTGCGTCCCAGTCCGATCAGCTCAGCTGTGGCCTCTGAGATCGTGAGATAGTAGTAATTGCAGGTTCCCGAACGCCTGATGCCGATAAGTCCCGCCTCTTTTAGGATTTTCAGATGATGGGAGACGGCAGGCCTTGAGAGGCTTGTGTACTCTGTGATTTCCTTTACATTCAGGCCATGTCGGCTCATGTTCTCCCGGGAAAAATCTCCGCCGCAGTTTTTAGAAGCGGCTTCTGTCAGCACCTCTACGATTGTAAGCCGTATTTCATCACCCAGGGCAATGAAGAATGGCATACACTGGTGAAATTGTTTTTTTAAATCTTCTGCTTCTGTCAGAATGGTATCCCCCCTTTGTTCCATATTCTGTTTCAATTTCCGGGGCAGAAAACCGCCGGGCTAATTGGTTTAAAAAAATGAACTAATATAGGGATATTTTAACACCTGGAAGAAGAAAAAGTCAATGGAAAAGGGAAAATACAGCTTCGGATTTTTATTGCAAAAGAGTGTGAATGTGATAGAATAAATCTATGCGTGAAAGCTTTTGATGAGAGTCCGGTGAAAGGAGAAAGGTATGAAATTTTTTATTGACACAGCAAATGTGGATGAGATCAGAAAGGCCAATGATATGGGAATTATCTGCGGAGTTACCACAAACCCCTCTTTAATTGCCAAGGAGGGACGTGATTTTAAGCAGGTGATTGAGGAGATTGCTTCTATTGTAGACGGGCCGATCAGCGGGGAGGTAAATGCATTCACAGCCGATGCAGAGGGGATGATTCGGGAGGGGCGTGAAATTGCTGCTATTCACCCGAATATGGTGGTGAAAATCCCTATGACAGCGGAAGGGCTGAAGGCTACCAGGGTGCTTTCCTCAGAAGGAATTAAGGTAAATGTGACGCTCATTTTCTCGGCAAATCAGGCCCTGCTGGCAGCGAGAGCAGGAGCAGCCTACGTATCGCCGTTTGTGGGAAGGCTGGATGATATTTCAGAGCCGGGGGTAGAGCTCATTGAAACCATTATGGATATTTTTGAAACCCATGGAATTGAGACGGAAGTGATTGCTGCCAGCATCCGTACAGCCATGCATGTGACACAGTGTGCACAGGCAGGGGCAGACATCGCTACAGTTCCCTATAAGGTGCTTGAGCAGATGCTTCACCATCCTCTGACGGATCAGGGAATTGTAAAGTTCCAGGCTGACTACAGAGCCGCATTCGGCGAAAAATAGAGTGTATCGGGCAGGCGCATTTTCTTTTTGGAGGAGATGCGCCTGCTTTATGATGGTCAGGAGTTGGCTTACTTGGGGAGACTATAGAACGTTTTATTTTGCCTGAAAAGTGTACAAAAAAACAGGGCTTTTTTTGTCAGAAATCACAATAAAAAGTGGAAAAAAACTGCTTGACATTCTGAGTATGCATGACATAATAAGGTTACATTTGCAGAAGTGGAAAACAGGTTCAGAGGTATTGCCGTCTGATTCCGATGAAAGATCGAATTTGCCGTTTTCCATGCTTCTGCAGCATCATATCTTTATCATTGTTAGGGGCTGAGTGCAGCCATATCTTTACTAAAGTCTGCTATGTGGTAAATCAGTTCAGCATTTCCGCTGAGAATCTGAGAAATGGTATTCAGGAGAACTTCATTTTAAAATCAGTTCTGAAGCTGGGTTATTCCATTCAGGACGGGAGCAGAATGAGGGATCAATGAGAGGAGGTGAAAAAATGGGGAGGAGGAGATAAAGTGGATTCTGCACGCATTTTTGACGGCTGTGTGTCTGTGTGATTTCAGAGAGGGAAAAATTCCGAACTCCCTCCCGGCTATGATCCTTATTTCCGGCTGTGTCTATCTGCTGATGGCGAAGGGGATGGTTTCTGCGGGAATGGCCCTGGCCGCCTGTTTTCTGGTTCTGCTGGCATTTTATCCCCTGTTCTGGTTTCGGATGATGGGAGCAGGTGACATTAAAGTAATTTCTTCCATTCCGGCCTTTCTAAACAGCAGGGAATGGCTTCAGGTAGCGGGGGGTGCCTTTGCACTGGCCGGAATTTGGTCCTTGTATATCATGGTGAGAAGAAAAAAACTGAAGGAGAGACTGGGTTATTTTTACAGCTATGTCACAGGTTTTTTGACAACCGGGGTGAGGACACCCTACAGCGGTTTGAAAACTGATTCACGGGAAGTTCTGCGTATAGGGCCGTTTCTCTGGGCCGGTATGACTGTTTTTCTGATGAGAGGAGGAATAGGATGAAGCGGATTCTGGCTGTATATGATATAGATCCGTTTTATGCACAGAGGTTTGCAGAGGTTGCAAACCAGAGGGAAAATATACCATTTACAGTGATGGCCTTTACCTCTGTGGAACGTCTGAAAAGCTATGCAAGAGAGCATCAGATAGAGCTTCTTCTCATCAGCAGCCAGGTAAGTCAGGAGGAAATAAGGCAGCTGGGGATAAGCAGAGTTGTTTTCCTGACAGAAGGGGAGGGGGCAGGTGCAGAATATGAGTATCCCTCTGTCTATAAGTACCAGTCAAGCGCCGGTATCATCAGGGAGGTGATGGCCTGCTACAGTGAGAAGACCAAGGAGGCCTATTACACGGAATCAGGCTCGTCTGCCAGGATTATCGGGGTATACTCGCCGGTGGGCAGATGCCTGAAAACATCGTTTGCCCTGACAATGGGACAGCTTATGGCTTCTGATAGGAGAGTGCTGTACCTTACACTGGAGGACTATTCAGGAATGGCGGTTATGACGGGAGAAGAATATAAAAGCGATCTGTCAGACGTCCTCTATTACTTCGGACAGGGAAACTTTAATCTGCTAAGGCTCAGCGGCATTGTACACTCTATTGGAAATATGGACTATATTCCTCCTGTCCGCTACCCGGAGGATCTGGCTCAGATTTCCTCCTCGGAAATGGCGGATATGATCCGGCGCCTGGCGGCAGAGAGCGGCTATGAGATTATGATTATTGATGTGGGAAATTATGGGCATCAGGCCGCTCCGCTTTTATCCGTGTGCCAGATTATCTATATGCCCGTAAAGGAGGACGGCATTTCTGCAGCTAAAATTCAGGAGTTTGAAAATTATCTGGGCAGAGTGGGAAAAAGAGAGGTTATGGAAAAGGTCAGAAAGCTGAAGCTGCCCTATCACAGAAGCTTTGGAAAAAAGGAAAATTATATTGAGCAGCTTTTATGGAGTGAGCTGGGGGATTATGTGAGGAGGCTTTTGAGAGGAGGCAGCAGTCAGAAAATTGATTTTTAGGGCAGAAGATTCTTTGGAAAAGAAAGAAAGAGGGGAGACGGACAGTACGGGAAAAAAGCTTAAGGCCAGACTTCAGAGGGAGCTTGAGGGAAGACGGCAGGTGGAGGAGGAGGAGCTTACCGGTCTGATCGATTCCTTTATCAGTGAGGAGGGGGAGAGGGAGTATCTGCCTCTGGGAGAACGGCTTCGGCTCCGGGCAGAGCTGTATAATTCTTTCAGAAAACTGGATATTCTTCAGGAGCTGGTAGATGACCCTGCGATAACAGAAATTATGGTAAATGGGTCAGATTCTGTCTTTGTGGAGAGCCAGGGAAAAATCAGAAAATGGGAGAGGACTTTTGAGAGCCAGGAGCAGCTTGAGGATCTGATTCAGCAGATTGTGAGCCGTGTAAACAGAACGGTGAATGCGTCGTCACCGATTGCAGATGCCAGGCTGGATGATGGTTCAAGAGTTCATGTGGTGCTTCCCCCGGTGGCCTTAAACGGACCGGTTCTCACAATCAGAAAATTTCCGGAACCTATTACGATGGAGCGTCTGATCCGTCTGGGAAGTATCACAGAGGAGGCGGCAGAGTTCCTGAAAAAGCTGGTAGCATCAGGCTATAACCTTTTTATAAGCGGAGGAACGGGTTCAGGCAAGACAACCTTTCTAAATGCCCTTTCTGAATTTATTCCTGAGAGTGAGCGGCTGATCACCATTGAGGATTCGGCAGAGCTTCAGATTACCCATGTTCCGAACCTTGTAAGGCTGGAAACGAGAGTGTCAAACCATGAGGGAAGCCGTGAAATTTCAATCAGGGATCTGATAAGAGCAAGTCTGAGAATGCGGCCGGACCGGATTCTGGTGGGAGAGGTGAGGGGAGCAGAAGCTCTTGAAATGCTGCAGAGCATGAACACCGGCCATTCTGGCTCGATCTCAACCGGACATGGGAACAGCAGCAGAGATATGCTTCTTAGACTGGAAACCATGGTGCTAATGGGCGCAGAGCTTCCTCTGGCTGCTATAAGAAGCCAGATTGCATCTGCCATTGATATCCTGATCCATCTGGGGAGGCTGAGGGACAGAAGCAGGAGAGTCTTGGAGATAGCGGAGGTGACAGGAATTGAACATGGAGAAATCACCCTTCATCCGCTTTTTCAGTTTCGGGAGAGAGAGGAAGAAAGCGGAAAAAAGGATGAGTCAGTCAGGGGATATCTGGAGAAGGTTGGCGAACTTCAGGACAGGCAGAAGCTGGAACTGGCCGGGGAAAAGCTGTGACAGAGGCAGAAGAGAGGATTTTCTCTATGATAAATATGTTCTTTCCTGTACAGAGTGGCTTCTCTATGCAGGGCAGGGAGTCTGCGCTTGCGCGGCAGTTTCCTATGTATTTTACAGAAGCATGGCGGTTTTCCTCCTCTCTCTTCCGGCTGGAATTCTTTATCCACTGTATAAGAAAAGAGAGCTGAAAAAGCGCAGAAAGGAGGAGCTGAAGCGTCAGTTTAAGGAGGCAGTTCTCATGCTGTCCTCCTCTCTGGCTGCCGGCTATTCGATGGAAAACTCCCTTTCTCAGGCAGAAATACAGCTCAGGGAGCTTTACGGAGAACGCTCAATGATGGCCGGGGAATTTTGTGATATGAGGAGACAGCTTACCTTTAACCGTACACTGGAAGAGCTGTGGGACGATTTCGCGGATAGAAGCGGTGTGGAGGAGATTAGAAGCTTTGCCCTGATTTTCAGATCTGCCAGACGAACCGGGGGGAGAATGGGCTTGATTATCGCCCATGTTGCAGAGATCATAGGAGGAAAGCTGCAGGTGAAGGAGGAGATCCGGACTATGACGGCTCAAAAGCAGTTTGAACAGAAAATTATGAATATGCTGCCTATCCTGATAGTCATCTATGTGGATTTGACCTCACCCGGATTTTTTGACTCCATGTATGAAACGACTATAGGAAGAATTGTAATGACTTTATGTCTGGCTGTGTATGCGGGGGCGTATGTCCTTGCCGGGAGGATGTTGGAAATTGAAATTTAGCGGGAAGAAAGAAGGCGGAACAGACTGGGAGAAAGGAATTTTCAGGCGGAAGAAGGATAATAGGAAGCCAGAAAGAGGCAAGAGACAGGGGAACAGCAGGGTTCAGAAAGAGGAAAGTGAGGACAGGAGGGCTGAGGAGTCAGAGCGCAGAAAGAAACAGGCAGTCTGTCTGGCAGCTGGCATTCTGCTTTTTGCCGTCTATCCCATGATAAAAGCAGACTCTGAATTTCTGCTCAATGGAGCTGTGATCAAGAGAAATTCCTATGGGCAGGGAGAGAAAGAGGGAAAGATTCTGGTAGAAGGCCTGTCAGAGGATGAGACAGAGCTGTCCATCAGCCTTTCAGAGAGGCAGTACAGCAGGGAGGAGGCGGAAAAGCAGTTTGATCTGGCAATGGAGGAAGTCAGACAGCTTATGCTGGGAGAAAATGAGTCACTGGATGATATATCGCTTCCGTTAAACCTGCCGTCCTGGCTGGACAGCATGGGAATGAGCCTGAGATGGGAATCCCAAAATCCGGATCTGATAAGCTCCGGCGGTGAAATCAGTACAGATGTCCTGAGAGATACACTTGAAAAAGAAAGGACAGACAGTGTGCAGACGGCGCTCTCTGTTACATTTGAGGCCGGAGAGTATGAAAAAACCTGTGAGATTCCGGTCACTCTGAAGCTGCCTGAGCAGACAGAGGGGGAAAAACTTCTGACTAAGCTGTCCAGAAAAATTGAGGAGCTGGATGAGGAGCAAAAATTTGATAAAAATCTGAGGCTGCCGGAAGAATTAGACGGAAAACGGCTCCATTACAAAAATATGCCGGAATATGACAGAGTTATATTTCTGGCCCTGGGCGCTGCAGCGGCTGTGGCCCTGGAATTTCAGAATACATCCAGACAGAGACAGGAGCAGAAAAAGAGGAACAGAGAGCTGTTATTTGACTACTCAGATATTGTTTCAGGGTTATGCGTCTATCTGAATGCAGGCTTACCAGTGCGGATAGCCTGGGAGAAGCTGGCAGAGGAATACCGGGACGGGCTGGAGCTTTCCGGAAGAAGGAGGGCTGGCTATGAGGAGATTGCATCCTCTGTGAGAGCTATGAATCAGGGAATGCCGGAGCTGAAAGCCTATGGAGAATTTGGCCGGAGCTGTGGGCTCAGATCTTACAGAAAACTGGCCGGTCTTATGGCTCAGTATGTAAAGAACGGATCCGGAAGCCTTTTAAAAAGTCTGGAAGAGGAGATGGAGTCCGCATTTGAGGAGCGCAAGGAGGCTGCCAGAAGAGCCGGAGAGGAGAAGGGGACAAAGCTCTTGATTCCGCTGTTTATGATGCTTCTGGTAGTTATGATTATGGTGTCTGTGCCTGCATTTCTGGCTTTTGGAATTTAGATTCATATAAGAGAGTGCTAAACGAAGGAGATAAGACGACAGGCACAGAGGGAAAAAGAATGCGTAACCGGAACAGGAAGGATGAAGACAGCTTTATTATGAAAGGAGAAGAAGGATGACAGAAACAGAGATTCAGAGGAAAAAAACATTAACGTCCGACTGTATGACGGACACAGTAAGGAGGGAAGCCAGAGCGTTTTGGGAGGATGAGAGCGGGGTCGGAGTCATTGAGATTGTGCTGATTCTGGTGGTTCTGATCGGTCTGGTGATTATCTTTAAGGAGCAGATAAATAAGCTTCTGGAAACGATTTTTAAAGAAATCAACAATCAGTCTAAAGAAGTATATAAGTGATTGGACAGGAGGGAAATTCCAGAGTCAGTATGAGAATTATTGGAGAGAGGAAGGAAAACAGGTCAGAGAAGGCTGTCAGAAAACAAGGCTGCAGGACTCTGAATGGAAGCGTTACGGTTTTTTTGAGCATGATTCTGCTCTGCGTGATATCGCTGATGTGCGCATTGCTGCATTCTGCCCGTCTGGCAGGCTCTGGATGGTATCTTCAGACTGCCATGAACTCCTCTCTCGATTCTCTGATGAGCAAATATCACAGAAACGCCTGGGAAAGGTATCATCTGCTTCTCCTTGAAACAGAGGGAACCGAAGCTCTGGCAGACGAATTTTCAGAGTACCTGAATCAATATCTGGAATGCGACTCGGTGTACAGGCTGAAAAATGAGAGTACACAGATAACAGAGGAGGTGATGGTGACAGAAGACGGGGGAAGTCCTCTGGAGGAGGAAATTCTCAACTACATGAAATTTGGGATTTTTACAGACCTGGGGGATGAGGAATCACTGGCAGAACTTTCAGAGGTGATGCGATCGTCTGAGGGGATTCACGCTGTAAAAGAGAGCTATCAGATTCATTCGGAGCAGGCGTTTCGGATGGAAGAGGTCTTGGAAGAGATTCAGAAATCACTTGAGAGACAGCAGGAGGAGCTGGATGAGTGCAGAGATGATCTTTGCCAGTGCAGGGGAACTGCTTTTATAAGGACAGCAGAAAAACTTGCCGGGGAGATGGAGCGGATCCCCGGCTTAATGGAAAAGTATGAACTGACAGCGGAACTTCTCAAAAAAGAGCTGGATGAATCAGAGAGGAGAGCAGAACAGAAAAGAGAGGAGATAGGAGAGAAGGCGTGGGAGGCTTTGAAAAGCCAGATGGATTCCTATCGCTCCTATACGGATGGGGAAGGGAAACGCAGACAGGAAGTGGAGCGGATTGCAGAACAGACACAGAAGAACAGGGAAATAGTGAGAAAGTCCGCAGAAAAGGCTGAGGAAATACAGGAGTACATTGATTCATGGGAAGCGGAAGATGAGGATGACGAACTGGATGAGGAGAATCTTTGGAAGAAAGTGTTTAATAGCCTCAGTGGATGCTGCATTCCCTCCGCCGCCTACCAGACGGGAATTGAGGACAGTAAGAGACTTGGAATCCTTCAGAAAATAAGCAGTATGGCCAAATTGGATCTGCTGGACTTTGTACTTCCGGAAGATGTCAAGGTATCGGACCGAAAGATGGAAATGGGAGAGCTCCCGTCAGGCGGAAAAGGCGGTTATAAAATGAGACTTGATTCTGTAAGTGCAAAAGGACTGATTGACAGAGCTCTCATAGATAAATATGTGGAAGTCCATTTTACGAGATATGGGCAGGGGCAGAAGGAAACAGACCAGAGAAGACAGCTTTTTTATGAGCAGGAATATATAATCAGCGGAAGAAGGGAGGATCGGGAAAATTTGAGCCAGACAGTCAAAAAGCTTCTGGCGGTCAGAGAGGGTATGAATTTGATTCACATTTTAGGCGACAGTGAAAAACGGGAAGAAGTCAGACTTCTGGCTTCGGCGCTGACAGGAGCTGCCAGCGTGACGCCGATTGCAGATATAGTGGCATTTTTTATTATGGGAGTATGGGCATTTGCTGAAGCTGTGGAGGATGTGAGAGGGCTGCTGAGGGGAGAAGGGGTTCCGCTGATAAAAGGAGAAGAGGATTGGAAGCTGGATCTGGATGAAATTTTTCAATTTGTGGATAAACAGGAAAAAATATCAGGCGGCAGTGGAAAAGGCGGCCTTGATTACGGACACTACCTGAAAGGATTTCTGTTAATTCAGGACAGAACTCAGAGAAATGGACGGATAATGGATCTCATCCAGTATAATCTGTCCGATTCCCAGGAGAATTTCAGAATGGATCGGTGCGCGGTCAGTGTGGAGGCAGAGTGTACAGCTGAGGGAACCGTTTCTGCGGTCCGAAAGAGAGCAGCAAAAAAATATTAGGAGCAGCCAGAGGTTATTCTCCATACCCCCTCCCTCTTTGGATGTTAGTAAGACCTCTCCAGGTACAATGGTTCAGATAGAGATAATTTGGCAGTCTGACTGCAATAATTGCAGAAATCCGGGCGTGCAGAGAGCAGGAGGGGGTATGGAGAATGACCTTTAGGGCAAAAAGGAAGCGAAGAAATGTATCGGGAAGTCTTACGGTTGAGGCCGCTCTGGGACTTACTCTGTTCGTACTTTTCTCAGTCTGTATGATGATGCCCATGGAAATGCTTAGAACCAGGCAGAAGGTCCAGACGGTTCTCGAGGTAACGGCCAGAGAGCTGAGTCAGTATGCCTACATTCTCTACAGACTGGATCAGGGAGATGACACAGTTTTAGAAGAGAAGGAAGCCTGGAAAGAGGATTTTTCCGCTTTTCCGGCCGGAATAGCTGTCAAAGCTTATCTTAAAGAAAAAATAGAGGAAATGGCAGGAAAAGGAAGAATTGAGAATCTGAGAATTACAGAGGCATCGCTGATGGAGGACGGGGAAAATATCATTTTTGAGGCTGAATATGATTTAAAGATTCCATTTTCTGTCTTTCATATCAGCAGAATACGGGCATCTGCCAGAACAGTCAGAAGAGCGTGGATTGGCAGTGAGGGTAATAGAAAACGGGGACAGGAAACGGAAAAACCGGGAGAGGTGACAGTATATATCGGCTCTTCCATGGGGCGTTACCATCTCTCGAGGAACTGCCATTATCTGGCGAATGAGTTTCGTGCCGTTTCCTATGAGAGCATAGAAAATCTGAGAAATCAGTCGGGAGGAAAATATTCCCCGTGCAGTGTGTGCGGAAAAAAATGTGGTGCGGGAGACACAGTTTATATTATGCCCAATGGCTCCCATTACCACAGCCAGACAGACTGTCCGTCTGTAGTAAGCTATGTGAGGGAGGTTCCGCTCAGCCTGGTTGAGCATCTGGGAGCCTGTTCCTATTGTGGGGGAAAATGAGACATGAGAGCAATATTTGCTGTTTTTTTGTGTGCATGTGCATGGAAGGATTTGAGAGACAAGGAAATACCGTTGATTTTTTTGGGGATCCCGGCAGCAGCAGGAGTTATATGGATAACAGGAGAGATTGGGATAGAGATAGGGAGCGGGGAACCGTTGTTTAAAATCCTTTCTGAGCAGGCATTGTCGCTTCTTCCGGGGACAGGCCTTTTGATAATTTCACACTGCACTGCAGGAGCCATTGGAAAAGGAGATGGATTGTTCTTTTTAGTGGCAGGGGTATATTTGGGGTTCTGGAAATGTCTTGCCCTGCTGTTCTGTGGACTATTGTTTTGCAGCGCATGGGGATTGGGAATGCTGCTCTGTGGATTCTGTACGGAAAGGAGAGGGAAGGACATAAGACTTCCTTTTCTCCCATTTCTCATTCCGGCAGCAGTGCTTCTGCAAATATTTATTCCATCCGGGCTAATATGAATGAGAAGAGCAGTGCCTTCATGACCGCGATTCGACGTAATGTTTTGTACAGAAGAGGATAATTTTAAAAATAAAAACGGAAAAAGGGAGAGACAGGGTGAAGAAAAAAGAACAAAAGACAGAAGACAGGAAGAAAACGCACGGGGAAAAGAAAAGTGGAAAAGGAAAAACGGCACTTCAGGCATCCATTACAGTGGAGGCTTCTCTTGTGATGGCAGTGGTGCTCTTTACCTGTGCTGCTGTCCTGGGAGAAGGTTTCCGGGTGCATGAAAGGACAGCTGGTATGCTGATTCTCATGGATGCGGCAGAGATGGCACAGACAGGTATAGATCGAGAGAGTTCCATAAAGGAAAGTGAGAAGTGGGCGAACAGGGCAATCAGCTCCTTTTATCGTTCAGCAGGAAACTCCATCAGCATAGAACAGAAAGGAAAAGATCTGATAGGAGTCCTAAATAATAGAAAGGGACGGGAGGAAGGAACCGTGCAGATAAAACAGTTTGAACCTCAGCAGTTTCTGAGAATCGTGAGAGCAATTGGAATATAAGGGAGTATTCACTCCATGACAGTTCTGTCAGCAGTTTCACAGTCAGATTTTGCTGCTGCAGAAGGCAAACCTGTCTGGAAACAGATTGGGAGGTGGAAACGTGGAGCAGTTAAAGGTGACCTACCAAAGGGAAATGAACCACAATTATATGATTTTATGCGCTCCGGAACTTCAGGCAGACAGTTATGTGGGAAAAATGCTTTCAGATAATAATATAGAGGGGCTTTTGAAATTCCGCCAGAAACATACAGAGGAAGGGGCAGTATATTATTATGAGATAACTTCAAAGCAGCCTCTCAGAAGACTTCTGGAAGGAAGACTTATAACCTATGACGAAATCCGGGCTCTTCTGCTCTCAACAGCCGGAATGCTGCGCCGTACGGAGGAATATCTTCTGAAAGAAGAACAGATACTGCTGGAACCAGAATATATTTATGTAGAGCCGGAGGAGTTTTCAGTTTTTTTCTGCCTGCTTCCGGGATACAGCCACAGCTTTCCGGACGCTTTTACGAAACTGCTTCAATATGTTCTCGATAAGGTCAATCATCAGGATCACAGAAGTGTTGTCCTGGCCTATGGGCTCTACCATGAGAGTCTCAAAGAAAACTATGGGATGGAGGATCTTCTGAAATATCTTTCAGGAGTTGAGGGGGAAAAAAACAGATGGGAGAATACAAAGTCTTTACAGTGCGAAGACAGAGAGAAGGACCGGAACAACTGGGAAACAGCTGAAAATGGGGAAAACATGGAAGAAGAGAAGGCGGACAGATGCAGCGGATTTGTTCAGGTCACGCAGAGAGAACAATATAGCAGGAGCAGAACGAAGGAAAGGAAAGAAAACCAGGAGGAATACACAGACACTGGGAGGGAGAAGCAGGAAAAGAAATGGAAAAACAATAAGGAAGCGGTGGTTGACAATGTTTCCGAGGAAAAAGAAGAAACCGAAGAAAGAGAAAGAAAGGATGGATTTTTCCAGCCGTTCAGGCTGGTCTTCACCATTCTTGTCCTGGAAGGATTCATTTATCTGTTCAAAGGAATGCCGGGGCTGAGAAGCTATGGAATTTTGCCATGTGTCATAGTAACTCTGGTATTTCTGGTTGGGAGGATCGGATTGGTCCCTAAACATCTGTCAGAGGCAGAAAGGCAAAAAAAGTTCAAAACGGATCAGAGGGAAAAAAAGAGATGGTTGCAGAGGGAGAGAACAGAAAGTGAAAGGGCAGGGAGAAATCATTCAGGAAAGGGATATGCAGAGAGAGAGCAGAAACAGCGGGAAAAAATCGGAAGCGCCAGAGTAGCCGGAAAAGAGGAGGATGAGTGGAAAATTCTGTTTCAGTCTTTAGATGAAGGAATTCCGGATGCAGAAATATGCGGGAAAAAGGAGGCGGAGACTGAGAAAGACACACAGCTGTTAAATAATTCCTTATCTGCATCAGAAGGACACCATGCATGCCTGGAAAGCTCCTCTAAAGACAGAGAGGACATTGAAATTCCATATGTCCCATTTTTGATCGGAAAGCACAGTGAGATGAATGACTTTGTGCTCAGCTATCCCACGGTCAGCCGCCTTCACCTTAAAGTTGACAAAAAAGAGAGGGTTTACATTTTTACAGATATGAATTCTACCAATGGAACCGTAGTAAATGGATATAAGATGGAAGCAAATGAGACGGTAAGTGTAAAGGAGGGAGATATCATTCAGATAGCAGGGCTCAGTTACCGGTTCCGGG
Source organism: Clostridiales bacterium (assembly GCA_019423835.1). GTDB lineage: Bacteria > Bacillota > Clostridia > Lachnospirales > Lachnospiraceae > Otoolea. Next base: position 15,925 of record JAHZAR010000062.1, read on the forward strand.
AGAACTGAATCATCCGGGAGCATGTGCCGTTACACGGCAGAGAAAGAAATCTATCTGTATTTTTCTATTGTTTTAGGGGAATAATCGTAGAATTGACAGTAAATATATGGTATAATGTCCGTAAGAGCGGACATTATACCTGCGCCGAGCGGGGGCGCCCGAAGGGAGCCAAAACACCTATACCGCGAGTGCGCATCCCTCGGAGAGATAGCATATCCGGAGGATATGGTATAATGTCCGTAAGAGCGGACATTATACCTGCGCATACCGGTTTCAGCATCTACTGCTGAAAGCCGGGCGCTGAGTTCCGCCGGAGGCTGCCATATCCGGAGGATATGGTATAATGTCCGTAAGAGCGGACATTATACCTGCGCATACCGGTTTCAGC
>JAHZAR010000063.1 GCA_019423835.1 Clostridiales bacterium
CCATTCCGCAGTCAATGAGAATATTCAGCCCGCAGGCCTCCAGATAGTGGCAGCTCCCCGTGACTTCATGATCTGCGCCGATAAATGTCAATCTCATATAACCCTCTCCTGTCTTTCTGCCCGCTGCGTTTTGCCAGTACCGCCCCCTCCGGCTGCCGGCCAGTCTGAATCCATTCTGAAGTTTCATTTCCCGCCTGCCAGGCAGCGGATCTGCTGTCTTCTTCTGGGACGGCTATTCTTGTACCGGGTGCATACCGCCTGTTTTCTGGGCTTTTCTGAGAAAATCCAGACAAAAAACGCCTGTTCCCGCTTTTAACTCAGACACAATGCGTCTGTTTGTCCGTCTTTTTTCACATTATCCATTGTTTTCCTAGATATTATAACTTATTTCAGATAATTATGCAAATCATTCCTCCGTTGCTGTCATTGATTATTTTCTGCAGCGTATCCTGAAGCTTCATCTGACAGTCCTCAGTCATCTGGGATATCTTTGCCTGGATGCCGTCACTCACGATCTGCTCCACGCTTTTTCCAAAAATATTCGTATTCCAGAGTCCGTCCTCGCTCTCCCTGGCATTGGCCTTGATATAGTCAATCAAATCCGCCGCCTGTTTTTCGCTGCCCACAATCGGCGCAATCTCTGTTTCGATATGAGCCTTGATCAGATTGACAGACGGGGCCTGGGCCTTCATTTTGACCCCGTACTTATTCCCATGGCGGATAATCTGCGGTTCATCCAGCACAATCTCAGAGCGATCCGGCGTCACAACCCCGTACCCCTTCAGCCGCGCCTGACTCAGCGCATCCCCTACCTTCTCATACTCCCTCTCCATGGCAGCCAGCCGCTTCAGGGTCTGCATCAGTCTGTACTCCCCGTCGATGGGCACTCCCACATAGTCGCTCAGTATCTGGTAATAGCAGCCGTCATCCACATCGATCTCCACGGAAACGCTTCCGTCGGCCATCCTCATTCCAGTCACCTTCATGCGCCGGATGGATTCATCGGGCGCCCCAAGCAGTTCCCCCTGCACATCCTTCATGTGGCTGGTTTTTTTCAGAAGGTCCTTCACTGCCTGAATGACATGAGCCTTCAGCCAGTGATCCTGAGGCAGGATTTCCAGCCATTTGGGGATGGAAAAATCCAGCTCTGCCACCGGGAATTCCGTGAGAACCTCCTCCATGATTCTGCGGATGTCCTCTTTCTTCAGCTGCTCACAGTTGACCGGCATGACCTGCACTCCGTATTTTTTCTCGAGCTCCGAGGCGAGCTGCTTCGTCTCGTCTGAATAAGGGCGCATGGAATTGAGAAGAATCAGGAAGGGCTTATTCAGGTTCTTCAGCTCCTTAACCGTCTTTTCTTCCGCCGCTGTGTAATTCTGGCGTTTAATCTCGCCGAAGGAGCCATCCGTTGTGATGACGAGTCCGATGGTCGAGTGATCGGTTATGACCTTCCTCGTTCCCAGCTCCGCCGCCTGGGTGAAGGGAATCTCATAGTCAAACCAGGGTGTCTTCACCAGGCGCTCCGCGTCATTTTCTATGTGCCCTGCCGCTCCCTCCACCATAAATCCCACGCAGTCAATCAGCCTGATTTTGGCTTCAATCCCTTCCCCCAGCGGAATCTGCACCGCCTCCTTGGGAATAAACTTCGGCTCAGTAGTCATGATGGTTTTTCCCGCCGCACTCTGAGGCAGCTCATCCCTGGTGCGCTCCCTCACATGCTCATCCTCCATGCCGGGGAGAACCATCTGTTCCATGAATCGCTTGATAAACGTCGACTTTCCCGTGCGCACCGGCCCTACCACGCCTATGTAAATCTCTCCTCCCGTGCGGGCCTTAATATCGCTGTATACATTAAAACTGTCCATATTATTACCCCCTTGCTGTGCTGGTACAGTATATGCAGCAGGGAGATACCGTAGACATGGCACTTCTTCTCTTTTCCTGTCCCTTTGTATCTTTCCGTCCAGACAGAAAGACCGCCGGGCAGACTGTTGTCTGATGCCCGGCGGTCTTTTCGCATTTTCCGTTTTGATTTTTGCATGATATTCCCGGCGCAGGATGCTCCTCAGCAGCGTTCTGCCTGCAGGCTTTTCACCGCCGACAGGTTCCGTCCGCCTGCTATTCGCTCAGATACGCCTTCTTCACCTGAGCGTTGTTCATCAGCTCCTTTGCATCCCCTCTGAGAACAATCTTTCCTGTTTCCAGCACATATGCCTTATTGGCAATGGAGAGAGCCTTTTTCGCGTTCTGCTCCACCAGGAGAACCGTCGTCCCCTCCCTGCTGATTTCCTGGATGATCTCGAAAATCTCATTTACATACAGGGGAGAGAGCCCCATGGACGGCTCATCCATCACGATCAGCCTGGGATGGGACATAAGAGCCCGGCCCCTGGCCAGCATCTGCTGCTCACCGCCGGAGAGCGTCCCTGCAAGCTGATTCTTTCTCTCTTCCAGCCTCGGAAAGCGCTGATAGATCTTTTTAATGGTCTCCTCGCTCTCCTGCCTGTTATTTCTCGTATATGCTCCCATCTTCAGGTTCTGCAGCACTGTCAGCTGGGCGAACACCCGGCGGCCTTCCGGCACATGGGCAATTCCCATGGATACCAGCTTATAGCCCGGTATCCTGGTAATCTCTTTTCCCTCAAATACAATGCTTCCCGATTTCACCGGGATCAGTCCCGTGAGGGCGTGAAGCGTCGTCGTCTTTCCGGCGCCGTTGGCTCCGATCAGGGCGATGACGTCACCCTCCTCCACCTCAAAGGAAATTCCCTTGAGGGCCTGGATTACGCCGTAATAGACGCTTAAATCCTTTACTTCCAGCATTGCCATGACTCTGACCTCCTAATATCTCAAACTTAATTCTTCTTTTCTGTCTAAGCAGCTGCAGGCTCTCCGCAGCCGGCCGGAGGGTTCCTCCGGGCAGGTGTCCGGCCTGTCCTCTATTCACCCAGATAGGCCTTGATAACCTCAGGGTTATTTAACACCTCTCCCGTCGGCCCTTCCGTCAGCACATGGCCGAAGTTCAGCACCGTCAGGCGCTCGCAGATACCTGAGACCAGCTTCATATCGTGCTCAATCAGGAGAATCGTCATGTCAAAATTGTCGCGGACAAACTGGATCGTATCCATCAGCTCCTTTGTCTCATTAGGATTCATGCCTGCTGCCGGTTCATCCAGGAGAAGAAGCTTCGGCTCAGTGGCCAGAGCCCTGGCAATCTCCAGCTTTCTCTGCTTTCCATAGGGAAGGTTGGAGGCTTTGACCGCGAACTCGCCGTCCAGGCCAAATACCTTCAGAAGCTCCAGAGCCCTCTCATCCATCTCGCGCTCCACCCTCCTGTATTTGGGGAGGCGGAAAATACCGGTCAAAGTCCCGTAAGGGTGGTGGTTGTGAAGCCCGACTTTCACATTGTCAAGCACACTCAGCTCCTTGAACAGACGGATGTTCTGAAAGGTTCTGGCAACGCCCGCCCGGTTGATTTCAATATTTTTCTTTCCTGCAATATTCTTCCCGTCCAGCAGAATGATTCCGCCGTCCGGTCTGTACACTCCCGTCAGCAGGTTGAACACCGTCGTCTTGCCTGCTCCGTTCGGGCCAATGAGACCGTAAAGCTGGCCCTTTTCGATGGTGATGTTAAAGTCATCTACTGCCTTCAGTCCGCCGAAGGAGATACTCAGATTTTTCACTTCCAGCATTGCCATAATTATGCCTCCTCCGCCTGCTCTTTTTTCTTCCTGCCCCGGATCGATTCTATCATGCGGCTTCTCACCTCAATCGCTTTCGGACTGGAGTTTAAAAGCATCATGACAATCAGGACAATCGCGTAGATCAGCATCCGATAGCTGCTCAGGCTTCTCAAAAGCTCCGGCAGCAGAGTCAGGATCACCGCAGCAATAATGGATCCGCGGATATTTCCGATCCCGCCGAGCACCACGAATACCAGAATCATAATAGACATATTGTATCCGAAGGCCTTTGGCGTAGCCGCCAGAGTAGCCAGATTATGGGCGTAGAGCACGCCTGCCACTCCTGCCAGTGCCGCAGATACGGCAAAAGCCAGAAGCTTATATTTTGTAATATTGATTCCCACGGATTCTGCCGCAATCCGGTTGTCACGGATAGCCATAATCGCACGGCCGGTCCGGGAATTGACCAGATTCTGCACAATGAAGAGCGTAATGAGAACCAGAATAATTCCGATTGCGAAGGTAGCCGCCTTGGGGGTTCCCGAGATTCCCTGGGCTCCCTTTATGATCACCTCACCTCCGTCCTCCAGCTTCAGGGAGGAGGCATCTTTCAGGGAGAAGTGGATTCCCCTGCTGTCGATCCCAACAAACAGAACATTGATCAGGTTCTTGATAATCTCTCCGAAGGCAAGGGTGACAATAGCAAGGTAGTCGCCCTTCAGACGGAGCACCGGAATTCCAATCAGGATGCCGAACACAGCCGCCACGGCTGCCCCGATGACAAGGGCGCCGATAAACAGACCGAGGATTGCCATATCGTCATTCTTGGCAATATCAAAGGTCTTCATCATGGCATTCGTAAAGAAGGCGCCGGAAAAGGCACCCACACACATAAAGCCCGCGTGCCCCAGGCTCAGCTCTCCCAGGATTCCAACTGTCAGGTTCAGGGAAACTGCCAGGATTACATAGGTACAGAGGGGGACAAGGATTCCCTTCAGGAGGCTTGTCATTCCGCCTGTTGCCGTCAGGATCTGCACCAGAATGAAGCAGGCGAGAACAATGCCGTATGTGATGGCATTCTGAACCAGCGTTTTATTTCTGTATGTTTTGATATTCATGACCTGCACCTACACTTTCTCACTGATTTTTTTGCCCAGAATTCCCGTCGGACGTACCAGAAGCACGATAATCAGCACGGAAAACACGATAGCATCCGAGAGCTGGGAGGAGATATACGCCTTTGCCAGGTTCTCGATCACACCCAGGAGTACGCCGCCGATCAGGGCGCCCGGAATCGAGCCGATGCCGCCGAATACGGCTGCCACAAAGGCCTTGATGCCCGGCATGGAGCCGGTGTAGGGAGTCAGGGACGGATAGGCGGAGCAAAGAAGCACGCCGGCAATCGCCGCCAGGGCAGAGCCGATGGCAAAGGTGACAGCGATCGTCCCGTTTACATTAATTCCCATCAGGGTAGCCGCTCCCCTGTCCTCTGATACCGCCAGCATAGCCTGGCCGATTTTTGTCTTGTTGATGAAGATCGTCAGTCCGATCATAATGACAATACAGGCAATAATAGTGACAATGGTAACTCCTGAAATGGAAAGAGCTCCTCCAGCCAGCTTTAACGGCGGCACATTCACAACAGAGGTAAACTGGCGGGCATTGGAGCCGAATATCAGGAGAGCCACATTCTGCAGCAGATAGCTGACACCGATGGCCGTAATCAGGACTGCCAGCGGGGACGCCCCGCGCAGCGGCTTATAGGCCACCCGCTCTACTGTCACACCGAGGACGGTGCAGACCGCCACCGCTGCCAGGACTCCGAGGATCGGAGGACCGCCCATGGTGCTGACCACCGTAAAGGTTGTAAAGCCGCCCACCATAATAATATCGCCGTGGGCAAAATTCAGCATCTTTGCAATACCGTAGACCATGGTATATCCCAGGGCGATAATAGCGTAAACACTGCCCAGGCTGATGCCGTTAATCAGATAGGAGAGAAAATTGATCATCTTCCTGCACCTCTTTTTCTTCTATTTTTGTCTGGAGATATGCGTGCGAAATGTTTCCGGGGAAAGTTTCTTCCGAAGGATATGATGGAACGAAAACAGGGGGCTGCCGCATTCTCTGCTGCAGCAGCCCTCTGTTTTCTGCGGCCTTTCCGGCAAAGCCTACTTCTCCGGTTTGATTAATCCATCATCTCGTAAACGCCGTTTACAATCTTGGCGGCCTTTGGAGCCTTATCCGGCTCACCGGCTGCATTCCATGTCATTCCCTCTCCGGTCAGTCCGTCCACGGTGATCTCTGTCATGGCAGTCTTCATAGCCTCGCACATATCGGAGATATCCATATCCGGTGTGAGTCCGGCCTTCTCAGCGGCAGCCTTGATTGCGTAAACGCTGTCATATGCGCCGGCTCCGAACTGAAGAGGCTCAATTCCGTATGCCTCCTCATAGGCCTTAACGAAGTCCTGGCTTCCTTCTTCATCCACGGTAAATGGAGTTAAAAGCATTAAGCCCTCTGCCAGAGACGGATCAAAGTTTTCCACGCTTAAGATTCCATCCATTCCGTCGCATCCGAAGAACTGCGGGTGGAAGTCCTTATCGTCAGCCTGCTTTAAGATAGTGGATGCCTCCTGATAGTAGATCGGGAGGAACACCAGCTCTGCGCCTGCCTCCTTGGCCTTGTCAAGCTGTACAGAGAAATCGGTATTGCTGTCTGCGGTGAATGCCTCGCTGGCCACAATCTCCAGTCCCTTCTCCTCAGCTGTCGTCACGAAGGACTCGCGGATTCCGTCAGAGTACTCGCTGGAGCTGTCATAGATAATGGCAATCTTGGTGGCAAGACCATGATCTGCAATATACTCGGCAGATTTCTTTCCCTGATCCGGATCAGAGAAGCATACGCGGAATACATTGTCATTCTCTACACACTGAACGGCAGAGCCGGATGGTGTGAGCTGGAACATATTATCTGCTGCGGACTCTGCTCCTACCGCAATACACGGTTTGGAAGTCACAGTTCCGACCAGCATCTGAATTCCCTTGTCCTTTAAAGTATTGTAGGCGTTTACTGCCTTCTCAGCGTCGTTCTCGTCATCCTCGAAATAATACTCTACCTGGTATCCGTTGATGCCGCCTGCCTCATTGATCTCATTGACAGCCAGCTCGATTCCGTTTTTAACAGATTCTCCGTAAGCGGCTGCAGAACCTGTCAGCGGCCCGATGCCTCCGAGGATAAATACCTCTCCCTCTGCTCCTGCCTCCTCTGCCTTGGCCTCCTCTGTGCCGGTGCTGTCAGAGCTTCCGGAATTTCCGGATCCGCCGCATCCTGCCAGTGACAGTGCCATCATGGCTGCCAGTCCTAAACTGAGTAATCTTTTTTTCATACTATCTCCTCCAGACCTTTCATTAACAATTCGCTAATGTTTTTTGATTGACGCCATTATAGTTTTCCCTTTTTCAAAAGTCAATAAGAAAATGTGATAAATTTCACGATTTCGTCAAAAAAAGTCGTTTTTTTTACTGTTTTCCTGAAAATTCATCACTTCAGGTTATAGCTTATATCGGAATAGATTATAGCGGCGGCAAGCCGTCGGTCTGTCCGCATCAGGACTACAGATGGTTTTTGGAGAAAAACAAACGCGGTCAAAGACCGCGCTGAATTTATCTGCTAATCCCAGGGAAGAAGGCTGTTCTCGATCCGCTTGTCCCTGAGCATCAGATCTCCCACTGCAGCCTTTGCCGCCTTTCCCTCGAACAGAACCTGATTCACCTGTTCCACAATCGGCATATCCTCACCGTACTTTTCTGCCAGTGCCCTGGCAGCCCTGGCGGAGTACACGCCCTCCACCACCATCTGCACCTCCTCCATGGCTTTCTCCATGGTATATCCCTTCCCAATCAGAATACCTGCCCGGCGGTTCCGGCTATGCATACTGGCGCAGGTAACAATCAGATCCCCGATTCCGGAAAGTCCGAAAAAGGTCTGCTCCCTGCCGCCCATCCGCACTCCTAACCGTGTGATCTCCGCAATTCCCCTGGTTATCAGCGCTGCCTTGGTATTGTCGCCGTATCCCAGTCCGTCGGCAATGCCGGCTGCCAGAGCAATCACGTTCTTTAAGGCTGCCCCGATCTCTATGCCCAGCATATCCGGGCTTGTGTAAACGCGAAAGACTGCGCTCATGAAGACAGACTGGAGATACTCTGCCGTCTCTCTTCGATGGGCGCCTACCACACAGGTCGTCGGCAGGCCCCGGCTTACCTCCTCCGCATGACTCGGACCGGATAAAATCGCCACCTCGGCCTCCGGAAGCTCCTCCTCGATCACCTGGGAAAGGGTCATCAGGGTAGCGTCCTCAATCCCTTTCGCCACATCCACCACGATCTGGCCTTTTCTCAGAAAAGGCCTCATTCTGGCTGCTGTCTGGCGCACAAACACTGAGGGCACTGCCATAATCAGCACGTCTTTCCCTTCCATGCCCTGTTCTAAATCAGCGGTCAAAGAAATCTCCTCCGGTATCACAGCCTCCGGGAGATTTTTGTGGCGCCTGGTCCTCCCCATCTCCTCGATCTCCTCCGGGAGAGCTGACCAGATCTCCACCTGGTGCCCATTGTTATGTAACAGTACGGCCAGCGCAGTTCCCCACGTTCCGGCCCCGATTACGCCGATTGATGTCATTGTCTCTTCCCCTTCCTTCCGGCTGCTGCGCCTGTTTTTCTGTCTCATGCTACTGTCCGGCCTGTTTTCTGGAGGCCCCCAGCTTATTCTCCGTGCCTGTCAGAAGGCGCCTGATATTGGCCCTGTGGCGCCAGATGGCCATCACCATGAGGATACCCCCCAGAGCGCAGAACTCCGCAAAGCAGCCTTCTGTCACCCGGTAGCTTCCCTGGCTTCCGAAAATCACAAGCTCTGTAAAAAAGACAATCGCTACCAGGATCGAGCCCAGAGACACATATCTCGTAATGCCCACTGTCACCCCGAACACAACCAGACAGGTGATCATGATGCGAAAATCCATGAAGGTGAGAATTCCGGCCATGCAGGCGATCCCCTTGCCTCCCCTGAATTTCAGATAAAACGGGAAATTATGGCCAAGCGTCACCCCAAGGCCCGCGTACAGAGCCCAGAGGGAGCTGTTTACGGCCCCGTCTCCGCGGCCAAACAGCAGCTGGGCCAGAGCCATGGCAAACACTGCCTTGAAAAAATCCCCCAGAAATACAATCGCTCCTGCTTTCTTTCCCATGACACGAAGCACATTGGTGGAGCCTGCGTTTCCGCTTCCATACTGGCGGATGTCAAGCCCCTTTGACCTTCCGTACAGGTACCCCGACTGGATCAGCCCGAAGGCATACCCAATTCCCAAACAGACAAGCCGTTCCATCATCTCCTACTGCTCCTTTCCCTTCCTCTCGCGGATAATAAATTTAAGAGCCGTTCCGCGGAAGCCAAAAGCATCCCTGATGCGGTTCTCAAGATATCTGGTGTATGAAAAATGCATCAGCTCCTTGTCATTCACAAACACGACGAAGGTCGGCGGCTTCACCGCTACCTGAGTCATGTAGTAGAGCTTCAGCCTCTTTCCCTTGTCAGACGGCGGCTGCTGGAGAGCGACTGCCTCTGTCATAATCTCATTGAGAACGCCTGTCTGGATCCTCATGGTCTGGTTTTCCCTCACCATATCGATCAGGTCGTAGAGCTTATTTAATCTCTGTCCCGTCTGTGCGGAGACAAACACATACTCTGCATAGGGCACAAAGGAGAGAATTGTCTTGATTTTATTCGTATACTCATAAATGGTCTTGTCATTTTTTTCAATGGCATCCCATTTGTTCACCACAATGATAATGCCCTTCCCCCGGTCATGGGCAATTCCTGCAATCTTGGCATCCTGCTCGGTCACACCCTCTGTGGCGTCAATGACCACCAGAACCACATCGGCCCTCTCCACCGCCGTCACCGTGCGGATGATGCTGTAGCGCTCCAGCTCCTCCTTGATCTTATTCTTCCTTCTGAGTCCTGCTGTATCAATAAACACATACTCTGTACCGTTGTGGACAATCTCCGTGTCCACGGCGTCGCGGGTGGTTCCGGCGATGCTTGACACAATAACCCGGTTTTCCCCCAGCAGCTTATTGACGATGGATGACTTGCCCACATTCGGCTTTCCCACGATGGCAATTCTGGGTCTGTCGTCGTCATCCTCCTCTCCCGTGTCCTCCGGAAAATGAGCCACCACGGCGTCGAGAAGCTCTCCGAGCCCCAGTCTGGATGCTGCGGAGATCGGGATCGGATCTCCGATTCCCAGATTGTAAAATTCATACACGTCATTTCCAAATTTTGCAAAGCTGTCCACCTTGTTGACAGCCAGGATGACCGGCTTTCTGGACTTTCTGAGCATGTCCGCCACCTTGGAATCCGAATCCGTGAGCCCCTGGCGGACATCTACGATAAAGATGATCACATCCGCCGTAGCAATGGCAATCTCCGCCTGCTCTCTCATCTGTGCCAGGATAATATCTCTGGAATCCGGCTCAATTCCTCCTGTATCGATCAGCGTAAACGCCTTGTCAAGCCAGGTACAGTCCGCATAAATGCGGTCTCTCGTCACACCTGGCGTATCCTTCACAATGGAAATCATCTCGCCGGCCAGGACATTAAACAAGGTGGATTTTCCCACGTTCGGACGTCCTACCACGGCTACGACTGGTTTCTTCCTGCTCATATTCATTCCTCCATCAAGGCTTCTCTGCTCCTGCTCCCTGGCTCCTTTCGCCCGGCAGAAAACAGGTCCCGTACTTTCTGTTCCTTCGGCAGCCTTCTGCCGACTGCCTGCTCAGGGAGCGCCCTGTCCCTACATCCCTTCCAGTGAGTCCAGCTCATAGGGCCCGTGGACAGGCATGTTCTGTCCCTCCCCCACTGGGCGAAGGACAGCATTCACGAAATCGCGCCCGCTTGATTTTACAATATTCACTGGTACTTGTAAAGCGTTTTGTACATCCTCCCTGGTGAGATCGTCCAGGAACACCTCCTCGCCGCTTCTGAACATGGCCTCCGGCAGAAGCAGGCGGCTTCCCAGCGGTTTTCCCTTCAGCTGGGCGATGAGATCCCGGGCTGTGATCAGCCCTGCCACTGTGATCAGCTCTCCGAAAAAGTCGTTCCTGATCCCGTAAACATGGACCTTCTTTCCTTTGAATCTGGCCGTTATCTGCTCTGTGTATTCCTTAATATATGGATAGGGAAGAAGCCCTGTGGCAATGGAAATCTCCTCTTCTTTTACAAACTGCCGCCATTCCTCTGTCCCTTCCTCCGGGAGAGAGGAAAGAGCTTCTCTTACCTCCTCCGTCATCAGGCGGATCATGCCGACGCCGTTTTCCAGCTGCATATAGCCGTCATACCGTTCCGCCTCCGGAAGCGGCCGCCCTGCCTGCATGTAAAACTCATCGCTGGCATGGATAAAATGGATTCCGTGCTCCCCGTAAATCTTTCTCTGCCAGTTCTCGATCAGGTCGATGGCCTGCCCGCACTCCTCCGGCGTAAAAGGCTCCAGAGGATAAAGTCCCTCCCGGTACCGGGAAAGTCCCACCGGCACCACAGACACGCTCTGCATGTGGGGGATGTATCTGGTCAACTCACGAATGGAAAAGTCCAGCTCCTCTCCGTCATTGACCCCCCTGCAGAGCACAATCTGCCCGTTCATGGGGATGCCGGCCTCATAGAGCCGGTCTATCTTTTTGAGTGCTTCTCCTGCAAAGCGGTTATTGAGCATCCGGCAGCGAAGTTCCGGATTCATGGTCTGTACCGAGATGTTGATGGGAGCCAGCCGGAAACGGATAATCCGCTCAAAATCCTTGTCCTTCATATTCGTCAGCGTGATGTAATTTCCCTGCAGAAAAGAGAGCCTGGAGTCATCATCCTTAAAATACAGGGTTTCTCTCATCCCGGGAGGCATCTGGTCAATGAAGCAGAAAATACATTTATTGTGGCAGGAACGGTATTCACTCATCAGACCGTTTTCAAAATTCAGCCCCAGATCCTCATAGTTGTTTTCAATATCAAGCTCCCACTCCTCGCCGTTTTTCTTCCTCACTACCATAGTAATGGACTCGCTGTTTATCATGTATTCATAGTCAAAAATATCCTCAATCTCCTCGCCGTCGATAGTGAGAACACGGTCTCCCGCCTCCAGCTCCAGCTCCTCCGCGATGGAGCCCGGATCGACGGATTTGATCAAATGGCCTTTTTTCTTCATTCCTCTGTATCTGCCCTTCCGCATTTTTGTAAAATAAATCTCTCAGAATTTTCATAAAGCGGCAGACTGCCGCATCACTTCCTCTATCATATCAATATTGTCTGGGTTTGTAAAGAACCGGCTTGGGTGCCGCACAGTCCTTTCCTTGTCTTTTTCAGGGAAATTCTTCGTTTCCTATTGACGATTTGTGTCTAAAAATGGTATAAACATGGTGCAAAGATTGCTGACAGGACAACCTGTCTGATAAATGGAGGAATTTTTTATGTCGAATGACTATGTATTTAAGGACCGGCTTCCGGTAGCACCTTTAAAAATTGCTGCTCTGGAGAGCTGCCGTGATCTGGCTGCAAAGGTCAATGACCACATTATCAATTTCCGCCGCAACGATGCCGAGGAGCTGGAAAAAAGGCAGGAAAATCTGCAGTTTCGCGGCTATGATGCCGATTCCTATCTGTTAAGCTGCTCCTGCCCCCGCTTCGGCAGCGGAGAGGCAAAAGGCGCTGTCCATGAGTCTGTGCGCGGGACAGATATCTATGCGATGGTGGATGTGACCAACTACAGCCTTACTTACAATATCAGCGGCTTTACCAACCATATGTCTCCGGATGATCACTTCCAGGATCTGAAGCGAATCATCGGCGCCACCGCTTCCACTGCCCACCGCGTCAATGTGGTTATGCCATTCTTATATGAGGGCAGACAGCACAAGAGAACCTCCCGCGAGTCCTTAGACTGCGCCATGATGCTGGAGGAGCTTGTCAACATGGGCGTTGAGAATTTTATTACCTTCGATGCCCACGATCCGAGAGTGCAGAACGCCATTCCGCTCAATGGATTCGACAATTTCATGCCCACCTACCAGTTTGTAAAGGCAATTTTCAAACACGACAAGACTCTGAAGATTGACAAGGAGCACCTGATGGTCATCAGCCCGGATGAGGGCGCCATGAACCGGGCGGTTTACCTGGCAAACAACCTGGGCGTTGACATGGGTATGTTCTACAAACGCCGCGATTACTCCAAGATCGTAAACGGCAGAAACCCGATTGTGGCTCACGAATTCCTCGGCTCCTCCGTGGAGGGAAAGACGGTTCTGATCATTGACGATATGATCTCCTCCGGCGAGAGCATGCTCGACACAGCCAAGGCCTTAAAGGACAGAAAGGCGGCCCGCGTTCTCATCTGCTGCACCTTCGGTCTTTTCACCAACGGTCTTGAGAAGTTTGACGACTTCTACAATAAGGAGTACATTGACTGCGTCATCACAACCAACTTAAACTACAGGACACCGGAGCTTCTGAAAAGGGAGTGGTACGTGGAGGCTGATATGAGCAAGTTTATTGCAGCCATTATCAATTCCTTAAATCACAATGCTTCCCTTGAGAATGCCCTGACTTCCACAGAGAAAAGTCAGAACCTGATCCGGAGATACAACGAGGCAAACAGATAGGGAAACGCCATTTATCAGGCATTGCTTTATATCAGACAGGGGGGATGATTCATCATCCCCCCTGTCTGCATTCTCTGCGGGTCACCGCCCCTCTCTCTTCAGATAGTTCTTATACATAAGGATCTGCTGCGAAGCAGCGCCTACATAAATCTGTCTTATTTTCCACCGCCTGCCTCATCCTTTGCAGTGAATTTCTGCAGCTTTCCCTCACAATTTCCGGCTGCCGTCTCTTTTCTCTCCCCGAGTCTTACTGCCGCTTTCCATTCTAAACCGTTCTCAGCAGACCCCCGATCAGGGCACACCTGGCATCTGCTCCGTGACCGATCTCTCTGGTGACTGCTACCGGAAGATTTCCCGCAAAGGAAAGAACCAGCCTTTCTGCGGCCTGTGGCCCTTCCTCCCTCTCCAGCTCTGAAAAGGTTCCCAAAAGGATTCCCCTGATCTTTTCAAAGGCTCTCCTCTGGGAGAGCTGTGCCAGACAGGCTGTAATCCGGTCCGCCCTTCCGCTGTTGGCCTCCAGAATCAGAATCTTTCCTTCCAGATCCGGAAAATAGGGGGTACCCGAGAGCTTCAGAAAGCACCGGATATTTCCTCCCACAGCAGTCCCCTCCATGGCGCTTCCCTGAACAAAGCGGCAGGACAGTCCGCACAGGGAGCGGGACTCCCGGGTCAGAACCGTTTCCTTAAATGCTTCCCTGAGACTCCCTGTATTCTCCGGCCGGAGCAAAGACACAAGGTCCTTCAGCTGCCCTCTTCCCTCCGGCCGGAGAATGTTCCTCAGCTGGTACAGGCCGCACCTGCGTCCCGTTCTGGCGTAGACAGCATTGAGTACACAGGTCAGATCGCTGTATCCAAACAGGAGCTTATCCTCCGGAGCCTTCTCAATTGCCCCGTAATCGATCCAGGACAGAATTTCATTTGCATAGTCGCCGCCGGACAGGTCGAAGACGGCGCGGACGGCCGGGTCGCAGTACAGAGCTGTCAGCTCTCCGGCCCGCTCCCTGGCTGTGCCTGCGGCAGCTCCCTTCCGGCCGGCAAACAGGCAGCTGCCGTAAACAGGTTCCAGACCTGCGCTCTTTAAGACAGAGAGAAACTCCTGAAAAGCAGGTTTAAAACTCTCCGAAAGGCCGTTGGAACAGCACACCAGGCCAATTTTCACTGGTTTTTCAGCTTCTCTTCCTTCCTTCTTTCCCATCTCTGATTCTCCTCCGCTTTCGTTCATCACCGTTTTCCCGCTACAGATTCAGCCGGCTGTAGCTCTCCTCCAGGTATTCTCCCAGGTGCTTTCCCAGCTCCCTGTTCTCGTCTCCGGAAAGCTCCGGATCCGCGTCAAGAATTGCCCTGACCTCCTCGGACACGGTTTTTAACAGATCCGCGTCTGTAAAAATATCCCCAAGCTTAAATTCCAGCTCCCCGCTCTGGCGGATTCCAAAAATATCTCCCGGTCCCCGCAGCTTGAGATCTTCGGAGGCAATGAAAAATCCGTCGTTTGATTTGTTCAAGATTTCCAGCCGTTTCTGAATTCCCTCGTCTGAGGAGGCGTTTACCATGATGCAGTAGGACTGATCTTTTCCCCTCCCCACACGCCCCCTGAGCTGATGGAGCTGTGCCAGGCCGAACCGCTCTGCATTCTCGATCATCATAACAGTGGCGTTCGGCACGTTGATTCCAACCTCGATGACCGTTGTGGACACCAGCACCTGGATCTCTCCTGCGGCAAACTGCTCCATCAGGAGATTTTTCTCTTTCGGCTTCATTTTTCCGTGCAGGTACTCGACCCGCACAGACTCCGGCAGGTTTTCCCTGAGCTTTTTTGTGTAGTCCACCACATTTTCCGCCTCTATCATCTCACTGGGCTCCACCATGGGGCAGATGACATAGGCCTGGCGGCCTGCCGCTGCCTCCCTCTCGATAAAGCGATAGGCGTTCTTCCTGTAGTCTGTGCCCACCACGCAGTTTTTGACCGGCTTCCTGTTGGCCGGAAGCTCGTCTATAATAGAGATATCCAGATCGCCGTAGATGATGATGGCTAGCGTCCTCGGAATGGGAGTGGCACTCATGACCAGGACGTGAGGTTCCCTTCCCTTGTTCCCCAGCATTTCCCTCTGTGCGACACCGAAGCGGTGCTGCTCATCGGTAATGACGAGGGCCAGCTTGTCATAGATAACCTTCTCCTGAATCAGCGCATGGGTTCCCACAATAATGTCCGCCTCATGGTTCTCAATTTGCTGATAGGCTATTCGCTTTTCCCTTGCCGTCATGGAACCGGTCAGAAGAATCACCTTCTTCTCTATTCCATGGGCGGCAAACAGCTCCTCCATGGATTCCAGATGCTG
>JAHZAR010000064.1:0-3397 GCA_019423835.1 Clostridiales bacterium
TGTTTGCGCTGCTGTCCCGCAGACAGGAGGAGCTTCTCATGGTGGCTGAGGGAGAGCGGCAGAATGAGGCCAGCCGCCCGATCCGGATGGCCAAGCAGTATGTGATGCAGCACTTTCAGGATCCCATTACACTGGAGGAGGTCTGTGAGGCGGCAGGCTTCAGCGCCAGCTACTTCAGCTCTCTGTTCAAGAAGGAAACAGGAGAGGGGTTTGCCAAGTATCTGACCAGGGTAAGGATGGAGGAGGCCAAAACACTTCTGAGGGAAACGAACCTTCCGGTTTCTGAGATCTGCGAGAGAGTGGGCTACAGCGACCGGAAACATTTCACCCACACGTTCCACCGGGCGACAGGGCTGAATCCGGCTGAATACCGGAAGATGTACGGTTAGAAAAGAGATATGTCAGGAGGCCAGTATGGATAAAAAGGGAAATGTATATCTGTTCTGCCGGATGCAGGCTGTCACTGCGGCTCTGTTTCTCCTGTCTGCCCTGATTCTCGCAGTATCATTTCTCAGCGGGCTGTCTGAGGGAAGGCCAGTCTGGCTGTGGACGGCCGGTTTTGCAGTGCTGGCCGCCTTCGGCTGGATCAATTATATATGGGTGATCAGGCCGTACAGGCGCATGGAAAAGACCATGCGCCTGTTTCTGGACGGATATATAACAGAGCTCTCAGAGCTGCAGGGGGCTGGCATGACTCATGCGGAGGCTATGCTGGTGGAGCGGCTGGGAGAGATGCTGGACTCGGCAAAGCTCTTAAAGCTGAATAAAAGACAGGCCCAGTATCTGGCCCTGCAGAACCAGATCAATCCCCATTTTCTCTACAATACGCTGGAGAGCATCCGCAGTGAAGCCCTGATCTCAGGACTTGCCGGAGTGGCTGACATGACGGAGGCGCTGGCTACCTTCTTCCGCTATACGATCAGTAAGGTAGAGAACCTGGTTTCCGTGGAGGAAGAGCTTCAGAACTGTGAAACGTATTTCCGGATCCAGCAGTACCGGTTTGGGCCCAGGCTGAGCCTTTCTGTGATCTGTGACCCGGACGACAGAGACGAAATTTACCGCTGCCGCCTGCCCAAGCTGACCATGCAGCCTATTCTTGAAAACAGCATTATCCACGGGACGGAGCTGAAGCTGGGAAGCGGAAAGCTCACCATACGTCTGGAGCGCAGCGGAACGAGGCTGTTAATTACCATCTCCGATGACGGGGTGGGAATGGACGAAAAGGCTCTGGCCCGTATGAACGAGCGGCTGGAGAAGAGCGGGAAGGAGGTAGCTTCCGGCGAAGCGTCAAAGGGAGGAATCGCCCTGGTCAATGTCAATAACAGGATTCATCTGCTCTTTGGGGAGGAGTATGGGCTCCATGTATTCTCCATGCCGGGGGTGGGGACCGATGTGGAGATCTCCCTGCCTGCCATCACCAGCGACAGGGAAATCAAGAACAGAGAGGCGCTGAAATGAAAAAAGAGATTTTGCGGATGGAACGTGTGACATTGAGGGAGGACGGGGATACCCAGCTTAAAAATTTCAGTCTGACTGTGTGGGAGGGAGAAATCATGGGGCTGGTGCCGGTGGACAACCATGGTCTCTATCCACTATTGAATCTGCTGAGGCAGAACACGCCTATCCATTACGGATATATCTATTATAACGGGCGTCTGGTGAATCAGTGGAGAGGCTGTGCCCAGAAGCCGAACCGCATCACTCTGATTCAGAATAGGAGCAGTCTGGCAGAGAAACTCACTGTAGCTGACAACATATTTGTCCTGCGTCCCGGCTTTAAAAAACGTCTGATTAAACCACGGATCCTCAGGGAGCAGCTGGAGCCCTTTCTCGCAGATATCCAGATGGAAATCTCGGCAGATGCCTATGTGGAGAGTCTGTCGGTGTTTGAGCGGTTTGTGGTAGAGCTGTTAAAGGGGGTGGTGGCCGGGCACCGGCTGATTATCCTCTTCGATGTCAGCACCTTTATCAGCGACGCAGAGCTGGAAAAGCTCAGGGGAATTCTACGGTATTATGCAGGAAAGGGGATTTCTTTTCTCTATGTTGCGCCCCATTTTGAGGAGGTAAGGCAGATCTGCGGCCGGACAGCTCTGATGATGAACGGGCAGATCACGAAAATCTTTCACAGCTTTGATACGGTTCCGGAACTTTTCCTGCTGAACTGTACGGAGGAGTTTGAGCGGATGGTGAAGGAACAGATGGCAAGAAAACCGGACAGCCAGACCGAGGGGCGGGCTGCCTTCAGGATCAGAGGGCTGAAGTACCGGGAGATGGGACCACTCGACTTCTTTGTGTCTCCCGGGGAGTGTCTGGTCCTTCAGGATCTGGACAACCAGGTCATTCCGGGGCTTTTATCTGTGCTGTCAGGGGAAAAGAAACCGGAGAAGGGTACCATAGAGATTGGGGGCCGTCCTCTGCTATACGGCCGGGACAGGCGTCTTGCCGTGATCCAGGAGCTTCCGGCCAGAACCATGCTGTTTTCCAATATGAATTATCTGGATAACCTGTGCTTTAACCTGGATCACAGGCTGCCCGGGGTCTGGCTGGGGGGAGGCGTCAAAAAGAGTCTGCGGATGGAGTATGCAGGCCGGCTGGGCGGGGAGGTCTTTGACATTCCGGTGGATGAATTGACGGAAGGGCAGAAATATGATTTAATTTACACGAGGATTCTTCTGCAGAATCCGGATGTGGTGTTCTGTGTTCAGCCCTTCAAGGGGGCCGGAGTATCGCAGCGCATCCACATATACAGGCTTCTGGAGGAGCTTTTGGAAAAGGGGATTGCCGTGGTGATTCTGGCAGTGAATCTGGCTGATTCCCTGGCTTTGGCAGACCGCCTCCTCCGCATCCGGAAGGGAAGGGAGATAAGGCAGTATGACAGAGAGGAGTTTGGCCGTCTTCCGGTCAATACGCCGTGGCTGTATCTGTACCAGAAGTAGAGGGAAAGAAAAAAAGCAGAGGGATGAGGATAAGGATATGAAAACAGGTCTGGAGACGAAAACGGCAAACAACAGGAGGAATGACAGAGCATGACTAGAACAAATGTAATGCGGCTTCTGGACGCAGCAGGAATTGAGTATGAGGCAGGGGAGTATGAGGTAGATGAAAACGATCTCTCCGGAAGCCATGCGGCTGACATGATGGGAGCAGACCACGATTCTATGTTTAAGACTCTTGTACTCAGAGGGGAAAAGACGGGATACCTGGTCTGCTGCATACCGGTGGATGAGGAACTGGACTTAAAGAAGGTGGCAAAGGCGGCGGGTGATAAAAAAGTGGAGATGATTCACATGAAGGAGCTGCTGCCCCTGACCGGGTATATCCGCGGCGGATGTTCACCTATCGGAATGAAAAAGAAGTTTCCTACTTATATAGAAGAAACAGCGGTTCTTTTTGATAA
>JAHZAR010000064.1:3407-15709 GCA_019423835.1 Clostridiales bacterium
ATAAAATCGCAGTGAGCGAAGGGATGAGAGGCGTGCAGATTCTCATAAATCCGGAGCAGCTTGCGGCCTATACAGAGGCTGTTTTTGCTCCTCTGGTAAAGGAGTAAAGGCAGGGAAGAGAGAAAAAACAGCACGCGGCCGCCTCCCGGAGAGAAGATTTGGGGCTTTTTAGACAGCTGATTAGTTTACATAAAAAACAGCCTTCCGGAAACGACAAAATTTTCACATGGAAGAAATTAATAAAAATGTAATATTTCCGGACAGACTCCATTGAAAAACCATATAAAAATTTCATAAAATAAGCGGTAATTTTTTGGATGTATTCACGAAAATATTAAAAAAAGATTAAATGATAATATCATATGTCACAAAAATGTAAAAAACTTATTGACATTTATTACACTGCTCCCATATAATTAGGCCCGTCACTGGAAACGGGCAGGAGAGAGGCTTATCGCTCTGTCTGCCAAAAACAGAAAGAAAGAGGAGTGTGTATGCCAGACATTTACTCATTTCTTCAGACGGTTTACCAATTTGTGAAATCACTGGCTGTCAATATGACAAAGAAAATGTACCGGACTGCGGCCGTGTTTACAACAGGCGCTGCGGTGGTGACAGTGGTGATGTTCAACTCCGGGGATTTTTCGGGAGCAGGCAAAAGTGCAGCCGTATCCCTGTACGGGGACAGTGAGGAAGCTTATGAAATGACTGATGAGCTGCCGTCAGAAGAAGCAGGAAATGGAACGGGAACCCGCATGGAGTTCCAGCTTGCCGCTTCAAATGAACAGGGCCAGCATCTTTTAGGAAGTCTGCTGGAAAGAAATATACAGGATGAGATTGCCCAGAGTGCCCTGGAAGTGGAAGTGATTGAGAAAGAAGTTCTGATGCAGGCGCAGCAGGCACAGAAGGAAGCAGAAGAGAAAGAAAAGCAGAGAAAGCGTGAGAGCGCCGTGATCTCTTACACCGATGCAGATTACGAGGTACTTCTCCGCATTGTGCAGGCGGAAGCGGGCATCTGCGATGACAAGGGAAAAATCCTTGTGGCAAACGTGATCATCAACAGGGTAAAGAGCAGTAAGTTCCCTGACAACATCACGGATGTGGTTTATCAGAGATCCCAGTTTTCACCTGTGTCAAACGGCACAATCAATACATGCAGGGTTACGGAACAGACCAGGGACTGCGTGGACCGGGCTCTGGCCGGTGAGGACTATTCCGGCGGAGCACTGTATTTTATGAACAGAAACCGCTCTGCGTCATCCAATGTAAACTGGTTTGACGGTCATCTGACCTATGTGACACAGCATGGAGGCCACGAATTTTTCAGGTAAGGCAAAAGGGCAGCGGCTGCCCGGAAGTACGGAAACGCACAGGAAAGCCGCTTAAAAGAGCATCAGAGTCCCAATTGGGAACAAGGAATAGCAAACCCCCCGCAAAGGCGCATCAGCGGCCTTTGCGGGGGTTTTGCCGACAGGCTTTTATATCTGCCGGACCGGTCATTCAGGTACAGATGCCAGGCGGAGCCTGCTTCAGGAATGCAGGTGCTCGGTCCGGTCAAAAAGGCGGGAGGCTCTCTCTACCGCCTGACGGCTCCCGGCGACAGCCAGGGAGCCTTTTTCGATCAGCTCCTGGATCATCTCAGCCGCCTCAGCCTGGCACTCCAGAGAGGCATTTGGGATATCCCTTATCAGGGCGTCGATGGACTCGGTGCGGATCCCTGCGGCTTTCCTGCGCATCAGCCTCATGCGGGTATTTAATGGCCCTGAGAGAGGCTGAGCCTGGGAAAAGGCACTTAAAATATAGCCGTCCAGCTCTTCTCTGGAAAGGGTGAGGGATCTGAGGGCTGTGCCCGCCTGCCTGAAGAGCCGGACGGTCTCTTCAAGGCCCGGATCAGCCGTGCACCAGAGAGAGAAGCAGCCGTTTGGCAGGGAAAAATCAGCGCCGCAGTCGTAGGCGCCTCCCCGGTAGCGTAGAGCCGGCTTTAAAATGCGGTCTGAGAGGGCGATGAGGAAGGGCAGGTACCTTCCCCTGAAATCTTCCCTTCCGGCAAAATCCCCCATCAGGCGTATCTCCTGCGAGGGAGTGTCCAGGGACACAGCCGAGCACATAACAGGGGCAGGCAGGAGGACGGCCAGGGACGGTTCCTGGCTGCAGTCTTCCGAGAGGGGCTTGCAGGGAGAAGGAACATGGCAGGTACCCTCTGTCTGCTTCGGGCACTCCGGCAGGGAGCCCAGGAATTCAAAGGCAGTTTTTTTAAGCTGCACAAGCGCGTCTGCCGGGGCGGCGGCCATGAAAAGCATCCTGTTCTTTGTGAGAATGGCCTGTGCGGTCCGGGAGAGCCGAGTGGCCAGCTCTCTGCCGTACGCCGGATCCTCTCTGAGCCTCTGCAGGGTATCCTTGAGAAAGTAGTAGATCTCCTGGCCGTTTGTGGCTGCTCTGAAGCGGGCATCCGTGCGGATGGCGCTTTCGGCCAGAGCATAGGATAGGGAGGAGGCATTCTCACCCTGGGAGAGATCGTAATCCGGCAGATATTTTTCCAGGGCGCCGATGATCTGCTCCGTGTTCTGGTAGGAGGCCTGTCCCATCAGCTCAAGGAGAAACTGGAGACTCTGTGCGAAGTCGCCGGTCAGACCATACCAGAACACGGCCAGCTGAGGGCGGCTCCTGCTTCCCGCCTCAGGTCCGGGAAAGGCTTCGTCAAAGGTACAGTCGTGAAGGAGCTCCTGCTCCAGGATCTTTTGCCTGACGGAGGAGTGAGAAGGGGTGTCTACCTCGGTCAGGAGCAGCTGGTACAGAGCCAGGAAGGGCCAGTCCTCCCTGGCCAGGAAGCCCAGATCGAAATAGATCTGGAAGCAGAAAACGCCGGAAACCGGCGCAGGGGAGAAAAAGCCTGTGATGCCGCCTGCTGTGCACTCAGAGAAAGACTCGTGCTCCGAAAGGGCAGGAAGCTCTTTCGGGCTTATGAGAAAGCTGCGGCAGCCAGATTCCCCTCCGTTCCAGCCGCGGAAGGATTGGGTGGCAGCCACAAGGGAGGAGATTTCTTCCTCTGTCATGGCTGCCTTTCTGTGCTCCAGAAAGGCGGCGCGCTGAGATTCCAGGCGCTCAGCAAGACCGGGAGCAGGGCTTGTCACAGTGAGAGCGCCTGCGAAGGGCTTTAAGAGCTTTCCGGCCAGACTCCGGATCAGAGTCTGACACGCCCCGTCCCTGTCTGCCTCCCCGGCAAAGCGGGCACAGGCCCTTTCATAGAGCGTGAAATAATCGGTTCTTCCCGTCAGGCTCCAGTACCGCCCGATCTCCTCGGCAGCATGGCAGCCCAGATGTACTCCCTCGCGCACGAGCCGGTCTGTCAGGCTGTTTTCCTTGACACAGGCCTGGTAAAGCTCAGGGGAAATGCCGTGTTCGCAGATTTCCTCAAGCGTCAGCCGGACAGCGCGCAGCAGTCTGTTCTGATCACCCTCGTCACCGTTGTAGAGACGGAATTTAAAGACAGGGTGGATGAGCAGTGTGTCGAGATAAACCTGAATTACATGGTTCAGCCCCTCCCTTTCTGCAGTCCGGTGAAGGGGAGAGGCGCTGTGGTCCAGGAGATCGGAAAAGAGATCAAAGCAGATCAGCTGCTCCTCATCACAGTCAGACAGATCCAGGGCATAGTCGATAACGGAAGCCTGGGAGGCGCGGCTGCCGCTGTAGGCAGGGCTCTTCTCCTTTGAACAACGAAAGCCCGGAACAGGCGGTTCCCGCAGCAGTGAGATAAGGCTGCCGCTGTTTGGGGTGCCGGGGTGGAGAGACAGATGCTCCCTGTCAAGGAAGGAGAGAACGCGGCCGTAATCCATATCGCCGTAGAGGACGATGAGACAGTTGGAATAGGTATAAAATTCTGTCAGAACCTTCATTACCTGCTTTCTGGAAACTTCTGCATAGTGGAGATGGGCGCGTCCGGGAAGATTGGCTGCCATACGGCCAGGGTACAGCGTCCTTGCCGTATGGCTGTCGGCGTTTTCATCCAGATCCGTGAGGTGGGCCCAGTCTTCCCCCAGGACTGTTCCTGCTAACAGCAGGGGACTGTCCGGCGTTTCCAGCTCATACCGGAGAGCCTCCCTCTCAAAAAAGTGAGGCTCGGTCAGCGCGTCCGGCTCCTCCATGCAGCAGAGCACCACATCCATGAGCTTTAAAAGCTGCTTTTCACTTCTGGAACAGATGGGGTAGCAGGTATAGGAGGTATCCGTGATCCCGTTCATAAAGGTAGAGTAGCTCATGCTGTCCATATCAAAAAACACATCGCGGCTTCTGTATTTTTTGCAGGAAGAGAGGACAAGGTGCTCTGCCATGTGACAGGCATCCGTCTCATCCAGCTGAGGCGTTCGGTAAATAAGAGAAAAGCCCAGTTCCCTGTCATCGTTCTGTATGCATAAAACCCGGGCACCGCTGGTGGCATGGAATAATTCCGCTGTGCAGGCAGAGAGACTCTCAATTCTGCCCTGGGAGACAGCCGTGAAACCGCAGAGGAGCTGTCCGGGGTCTGGTAATTTAGTCATAGAAATCTCCATTCCGC
Source organism: Clostridiales bacterium (assembly GCA_019423835.1). Classification (GTDB taxonomy): domain Bacteria; phylum Bacillota; class Clostridia; order Lachnospirales; family Lachnospiraceae; genus Otoolea. Next base: position 7,960 of record JAHZAR010000064.1, read on the forward strand.
CGCCGGTATGGCGGCATCCGTATAGTTGGAAAAACCGTACTGTTTTCCGCAAATTCCGGGCAGGAAACAGAAATAAAAAATAATAGACCCCTGCCCTGAATCTCAATTATAGTACAGAAAAAAGGCAAGGGCAAATACTTTGCCGCCTGCCGATATAATTTTCTGAATGCCCGGTTGTCATCTCAGAGCGGCAATTCCCTCCTCAGTGATCTCGCATCCTCCCCGTGTCCGGTGGACGGTGATCAGACCCTTCGCTGACAGAGACTGGAGGACTGAACGTATTTTTCCCTCGCTCAGGAGGATACCCTGTTCAGCCAGCAGGTCTCTGAGAGCAGCTCTTCCGGCCCGGGGGAATCTGCGGACGGCAGAGAGAACCTGACGCTCGGAAAGCTCCAGAGCGGGAAGTACATGTTCAAGCTGATTCAGCATATACCTGGGAAGCGACTGAAGCGTAATCGGTCCCTTTTCATATACGCAGAAGAAAAATTTGCACAGATTATTCAGTTCCTGGGCGTTTCCGGGCCAGGAGTAGTCCCGGAGAAAGCGGATGACGCTCTCTGAGAGAATGGTATGGGCCGAAAGGGAGGGATTGTTGAATACATTCCGGCAGAAGTAGTCCAGCAGCAGAAAAATATCCTCCTTTCTCTGGCGCAGAGGGATGGTGGAGAGGGAAACGGAGTTGATTGAAAAGAACAGCTCTCCAAGGAAGCTTCCCTGAGCCACCAGAGGAAACAGATCTCCTGACGAGGAGGCGATGATGCGGAAATCGGTGGGAATCTGGCGGGAGCCTCCCAGCCTGGTGACGCAGCCTGTCTCCAGTGTGTTTAACAGGAGAGCCTGGATGGACAGAGGCATGAACTGAATGTTGCTGATAAAAAGAGTGCCCGTGCTGACACGCTCCAGCAGCCCCTCCTGCCCCTCGCGTCCCATTCCGGGGAAAAATCCCTCCTCCCAGCCGAGGAGCTCTCTCTTGACCGTTGACTCGTCCACAGAGGGAAAGGAGAGGCTTGCAAAGGGACCCCTGTGCCGTTTGGAGTTCCGGTGAATGGCCTGGGCAAGCATTTCCTTCTCCGTTCCGCTCTCTCCCTGGATAATCACATGAAAGTCGCTGAGGGAAATCCGTCTGGCATTTTCTATCATCTGTTTCACAGACGGATTTTCTGTGATAATGTGGCTGAAGTCGAAGAACCCTCCGGGCGAAAGAGGGCGTTTCTCCGGCTTTTTTTCTTCAGGAATCCTGAAGGTCTCAGAGTTATCCAGACTCTTTTTTCGCCGTGAGGCGTGGACAAGAATCTGCGGCTCCTTGGAAGAGCCAACCTGCTGAAGCCACAGGCGGATGGTCTCGCGCCGGGAATTTTTTACCAGCAGCTCAGCACTGTCTGACAGATCGCAGACAATGCCGCTGTCGGACAGCAGCACATCCAGGCTGCGCCCGCCCAGGTTCTTGGCCGTCAGGCCCAGAATACGGGAAAAGGAAGGATTTGCCATCTGGATCATGCGGTTCTGGTCTGTCAGGCACAGGCCGTCAGAGATATTGCTGATGATGGTCTGGCTCAGCCGCTGGCTTTCCAGGGAGCGGCGCAGCTGCAGGTTTGAAAGACGGAGCGTCTGGACTATATGGTAAATGTAGTGTTTGGTGATCTCATCTGCCAGCCTGGCCGGAAGGCTGAACCGGGCAATAATCTCATTGACAGTGGAAATATCGGGAATCCGGTTCCCGATGTCGATTACTGCAGAGATACCCTCGGGGACGAGTTGGGTTTCCCCCGGCGTTACGGCATAGTGGATCTCAGGGGAGGCAGGGCCGCAGCCGGGATACCAGGGCAGAAAATGGTACTGGGAAAAGCCGAAATTCTGCAGAAGCCCGATAACGGTATAGGCAGTGGACTCGGTGTCGTTTACCAGATAGACAAAGGAATCCGGGGGAATCTGGAACAGACGGTGCAGATAGGTATGGTTGAAGGTGCGCACGCATATCAGCTCTCCGATTCCTTCCGGAACAGGACAGGGGAGACTGTCTTTTACATCCTCAGAGGTGTACAGGATACACTCTGCCCCTGCCAGCTTTTCCGGCGTCACTGCGGCCAGACGCACAGATTCAATGTCTAACAGGGAGCCGAAGATGGAGTTGAGATAGGTATGGGTTCCCACGCAGGAGGCTGCATTCATGGCAACAAGGATGAGCTTCCTTCTTAATTTTGTATCTTCCTTCTTAGCAGACCGTTTCATATCAATCACATCCTTATCTGGATAATATCTATTAGGCTGATTTTACACTAAAAGCAAAAATAAAACAACCTAAATCGTTGTTATAACAGAAAAGTGACGAATAGTTAATAAAAATTCTAATAATTTGTTTGACAGAGAAAAAAGCGTAGGATAAAATCAGACTCAGAACTATTGTCTGCAAACGGATAACAGTTCCGCCTTAGGCAGGCAGACATGGAGGAGATACGAGCATAGGCTGTCTGCAAAATGTGCGGCTAAGATGCCTGAGAGGGCGCTGCAGGCCCGAAGAGGATTCAAGGGAGAGAGGAGAGAGGAATATGAAAAAGAGAGCATTGTCACTGATATTAACTGCGGCTGTGGTATCGGCTTCTCTGGCAGGATGCACAGGAGGAGGGACCTCAGAGAGTGCAGCTTCTGCAGGGGGAGTGGAGTCAGGAGCCGCCGGTGAGGCGGCAGGCACCCAGGGAGCGTCAAAGGACAGTCTTGTGATTGTCACTTCGTCGGACATTCTGTCCATGGATCCCTACCGGTATGACGAGGGACCGACGAACCAGTTTATGCTGCATATTTATGAGCCCCTTGTGATGGCGGATCAGGATATGAAGTACCAGCCATGTCTGGCAGAGAGCTGGGAGCAGTCGGAGGACGGGCTTACCTGGACCTTCCATTTAAGGCAGGGAGTCAAATTCCATGACGGGAACGAGATGACGGCAGAGGATGTTCTGGCTTCCATCGATGTGGCGGCCAACCCGGATTCTCCTTCTGCTTTCACCTCCTACACGAGCACCTTCGAGTCCTGGACGGCCCCGGATGACTACACGGTTGTGATAAAGACGAAGAGACTTAACCCGCTGATGCTTTTTAACATGGCCCAGATCTATATTCTTGAAAAGGAAAATGTTGCAGGAAAGACGGAGGAGGAGATAGCTGCCACAGTTGTGGGAACAGGCCGCTATAAATTTGTGGAACAGGTGAAGGAGGATCACATTGATCTGACTGCCAATGAGGACTACTGGGGAGAGATTCCCGCCATCCGGAATGTCAGATTCCGGCCGATTACCAATGAGGCCACAAGAACTGCCACGATGCTGACCGGGGAGGTGGACTTTACCATCGGCATTTCTGTCCGCGATATTGACAGGCTGGACAACACAGAGGGAATTGAGGTGCTGCGGCAGCAGGGACTGCGGGAAATTTACCTGAATCTGGACAGCAGGGAGGACTCTCCTCTGTTCCCGGACGGTGACAATCCAATGGCAGATGTGAGAGTCAGGGAGGCCATGTACCTGGCTATCGATGAGGATACTATCATAAAAAATGTGATCAACGGATGCGCCTACGAGATGAACTCCATTATTCCGGAAAACTATATCGGATACACGCAGGTGGAGCGGCCGTCCTATGATCCGGAGCGGGCAAAGGAGCTTTTGGCAGAGGCTGGCTATCCGGATGGATTCGAGGTGACACTGGATGCACCCAATGACAGGTATGTAAATGACAGCGAGATTGCCCAGGCTGTAACTCAGTATCTGGAGAAGGTGGGGATCCGGGTGAATCTGAATCTGATGCCCAAGTCAAACTTCTTCAGCTACATAAAACCGGCAGAAAATCAGACCATGCTCCTCTTAACCGGATGGTCGGATTCCTCCGGAGACGGACTCTCTCTCCTTCGCGATCTGGTATACACCTTCGACCGGGAAAGCGGAATCGGAACCGTCAACAGAGGCCATTACTCCAACCCGGAGGTGGATGCCCTGATCGATCAGGCCTTTGAGGAGAAAGACGACGAGAAGCGGGCAGAGCTGGTGGCTGAGGCTGACCGCCTGGCCAGAGAAGATTTTGCCTACATTCCGCTTCACTTCGAGCAGGATACCTATGCGATGAAGGATACGCTGAACTATACTCCAAGGCCCAACGGATATGTGTTCGCATGGGAATTTTCCTATAAGTAGGCAGGGCGCCGGGGCTCCGGCCCTGCGGCAGGAAAATAGAAGCCGGAACTAAAAACGCCGGTACGGCGTGCATCGGGAAAACAGGAAACCGCAGGCGTTCCAGCCCGTAAAAGCGGAGTTGGCCTGCGGTTTTTGCAGTCCTTTGGAGGTGAAAGCATTGATTAAGTATGTTGTGAAACGGTTTATCCAGATGATAGCCGTGCTGTTTATCGTTTCTGTCCTGGTATTTCTCCTGACAAACTTTATCGGAGATCCCGTGGACATGCTGGTTCCGGAGAATGCCACGCTGGAGCAGATCGAATCGGCCAGACAGAGGCTGGGACTTGACAAGCCCCTGCCTGTCCAGTATGCCATCTTTCTGAGGGACGTGCTTCACGGAAATTTTGGAAAGTCCTATACTTATGGTCTTCCCGCCATGGAGCTGATTGTGGAAAGGATTCCGGCGACGATGGAGATAGTGGCAGTGGCGGCTGTTCTGACACTGCTTCTGGCGATCCCACTGGGAGTCTATGCGGGGGCATTTCCGGGGAGGATTTCCAGCAAGCTCATTATGTCCGGCTCCATTCTCGGCATCTCTCTTCCCTCGTTCTGGGTGGGAATGATGATGATCTACATCTTTGCCGTGATTCTCCGGGTGCTGCCCGCATCCGGGCGAGGGGATACCATTCCGGTTCTGGGGCTCCAGCTTTCCATATTCGCGCCGGGAGGCTGGCGGTACATTGTGCTTCCGGCTGTAACGCTGGCTCTCACGAATATCGCCACGACCCTTCGCCTGACGCGCTCAGGTATTCTGGAAAATATGAAGCAGGACTACATAAAATTTGCCAGAGCCAAGGGGGTCCCCGGAAAGGCAGTGCTGTTCGGCCATGCTCTCAAAAATGCCCTGATTCCTGTTATCACCATTTTCGGAATGAACCTGGGGAGCATGATTGCCTTCACCACAATCACGGAGACGATCTTTGCCTGGCCCGGCATGGGAAAGCTCCTTATAGATGCCATCAACAAGGCAGACAGGCCCATCATTGTGGCCTACCTGATGACAGCAGCCTGTATGTTTGTAGTCATAAATTTCATCGTGGATCTGCTGTACACATTTATTGATCCGAGAATCGAATTGAGGTGACGCTATGGAAGGAATGAAGGAATTACAAATCAGAGAGGAGAAAAACAGCCGGTTCGTACAGTTTCTGAATTCGGAATTTTTCTACCATTACAGGCACAATCTTCCGGCCATGATCGGAAGCGTCCTCGTTCTGCTGGCCGTTCTGGTGGCTGTGTTCGGAAAGTTTCTGGCACCCCAGAATCCCTATGATCTGACACAGATTAATCTGATTGACGCCTACCTGCCGCCTTCGTGGGCAGGCGGGGATCCCAGGTTTTTCCTGGGCACAGATGATCAGGGGAGATGCATACTGAGTGCGATCATCTACGGAAGCGTCAGCTCCCTGACCATCGGGCTTCTCGGAACGATCTTTTCCTGTGTGATAGGAACAGCCCTGGGCCTGATTGCCGGATATTTCGGAGGGAAGACAGACGCTGTGATTATGAGGATTGCCGATATTCAGCTGTCCTTTCCGTCCATGCTGATTGCCCTGTTTATCATGTCTGTGTTTGGAAGAGGAATCGACAAGCTGCTGATCGCCCTGACCATGGTGGGCTGGGTGACCTATGCCAGAACTGTGAGAGGCGAAACGCTTTCGATCAGGAAGAAGGAGTACGTGGAGGCTGCGAAGACCATCGGCCTTCCCAATCACAGGATTATACTGCGGCATGTGCTTCCCAATGTGGTGACCTCCATCATTGTCCTGGCCACGATCCAGGTGGGGAATTTTATTCTGACAGAGGCCACCTTAAGCTTTCTCGGCGTGGGTGTGCCTATCACGGAGCCATCCCTGGGGCTGCTGGTAAAGACAGGATTTGACGTGCTGTTCAGCGGCCTCTGGTGGGCCTCTGTGTTCCCGGGGCTTTATATTATGCTGGTGGTGTTCGGAATCAATCTGCTGGGAGATTTCCTGCGGGACGAGCTGAACCCGAAACTGAAATAGAGGGGAGGAGCAGGTATGACAGAGAAAGACAGTACACTGCTGGAGGTAAAGGGGCTCAAAACCTGGTTCCACACCTTTAAGGGCGTGGTGAAGGCAGTAGATGATGTGAGCTTTTCCCTGAGCAGAGGAGAGATCCTGGGAATTGTGGGGGAGTCGGGAAGCGGAAAATCTGTCACCAGCTTTTCGATTTTAAAGCTCATCGATCCGCCGGGCAAAGTGGAGGCGGAACAGATCCTGTTTGACGGAAAGGATTTAAGCAGGCTCAGCGAGAAGGAGATGACAAAGATAAGGGGAAGAGATATTTCCATGGTGTTCCAGGATCCTATGACCTCTCTGAACCCGTTGTACACAGTTCAGAGGCAGATGGAGGAGATGCTGATCCTCCACGCACCGGAGCTTTCCAGGTCCCAGAGGCGGGAACGGTGCATAGAGCTTCTGCGGGCAGTGGGAATTCCAAACCCGGAGGACCGGCTGAAGGCCTATCCACACCAGTTTTCAGGAGGAATGAGGCAGAGGGTGATCATCGCCATTGCCCTGGCTACAAAACCCAAGCTTCTCATTGCCGACGAGCCCACCACAGCTCTGGACGTGACGATCCAGGCCCAGATCCTGCGGCTGATGAAGAGGCTGGTCCATGAAAACGGGACCTCTCTGATCCTCATCACCCACGATCTGGCCGTAGTGTCAGAGATGGTGGATCGGATCAATGTGATGTACTGCGGCAAGCTGGTGGAGACGGGAACGACGGAGGACGTGATATACAGAAGCGCCCATCCGTACACAGAGGGCCTGTTACGCTCTATACCAAAGCTCAGGGAGGCCAGGGACAGGCTGGATTTTATTCCCGGTATGGTTCCCAACATGTTTGAGCTGCCGGAGGGCTGCTACTTTGCGCCAAGGTGCAGGTACTGCCAGGAACTGTGCAGAACGAAGCAGCCGGCTATGAGAGAAGTGGCGCCGGGACATTTCGCGGCCTGTCATTTTCCGCTGGAGGCGGGAAATGCCCTGACGGATTCAGAGAACAGAGAGGGGGAATCGTAGATGGAGCCACTCATTGAGGTTAAAAATTTAAAACAGGAATTTCATCTGACCAAAGGCCTTCTGCAGTCTCTCCGGGTGGAACATGGAAAGGTCGTCAAGGAGGAGAAGATTGTCCATGCAGTCAATGACGTGAGTTTTTCCGTCGGAAAGGGGGAGGTGTTCAGTCTGGTGGGAGAGAGCGGCTGCGGCAAGTCTACCACAGCACGGACTATCATCAGGCTCCTGGAACCGGCAGGAGGGCAGGTCCTCTACCGGGGAAAGGATATCAGCCATCTAAAATCCAGGGAGCTTCTGCCCTACAGGAGAAGCATGCAGATGATCTTTCAGGACCCTTATGCATCCCTGAATCCCAGGCAGAGGGTGGAGGATATTATCACGGAGCCCATGCTGTTTCACGGGCTGGCGAAATCGAAGGGGGAAGCCAGAAAAAAGTGCATGGAGATTCTGGAGCGGGTGGGACTCAGGCCAGAGCAGGCGTCCCGC